>NZ_JBSHAQ010000015.1:0-190521 GCF_053611585.1 Streptomyces sp. NPDC054794
GTCGGGGGGTGCCGCCGGGGCCTGGGGGTCTTCAGGGCTCCCCCGCGGGGGCCCAACTACGGTGCCGGACGGCGTTCATCGCCGTCCGGCACCGCATCTTTTCGTTCTCAGGCGCTGAGGGCGTCGGCCAGTCCCGCGCGACCGGTGATGCCCAGCTTCCGGTAGGTGCGGCTCAAGTGCAGTTCCACGGTGCGCAGTTCCACGAACAGCTCCTCGGCGATCGCCCTGTTCGTCCGGCCCTGCGCGGCCAGCAGGGCGACGCGCCGCTCGGCCTGGGTCAGCGCCGCCGCGCCCTGAACGCCCTTCGCGCCCTGGGGTGCGGGACGGTAGCCGCTGTCGAGCAGTTCCTCCTCGGCCTCCCGGACGATGGCCGTCGCCCCGCACCGCTGGGCGACCTTCAGGGCCTGCTGCAGGTGAGTGCGGGCCGCGTCCGGCGCCCCTTGCCGAACGAGCGACATGCCGCAGTCCAGGAGGGCCTGCGCGTAGGCGTGCCGGCAGTTCGTCGTCTCCAGGAGCGCCACCGCCTCACCGAGCAGCCGGGTGCCTTCGTCGCCGCCGGCGATGACTCCCGCCGCGCGCAGAGCGGATCCGATCGTCTCGGGCACCCCCCAGGCGCGAGCCAGCCGGAGTTCCTCGTCGGCGAGCCGACGTGCCTGCTCGTGCTCGCCCAGCAGGGCGTGTGTCAACGCGGCTTCCGAGCGCCACGGCATGATGGCCGGGTGTCCCATAGCACGGGCGCAGGATCGTTCCCCGCTGTCCAGGAAGTCGGCGAGCGCCTGACGGAGCCGCCCCTGCGCGCGTCGTACCCTGCCGCGCACCAGGGTCGTGAAGTCGTTCGCCCACAGTGGTGACAGAGCCCCGTTGAGGCCCTTTTGCTCCAGCAGTCGGTCGGCGTCGTCGGCATGTCCCTGCTTGACCAGGGCATCGGCCGCCATCGCCACGCCGTGGTTCGCTTGCGTGTGCGCGCCCACGCTGCGCAGTGCCTCCCCCGCCGTGCGGGCGTCACGGAGGCAGTCGTCCACGTTGCCGAGGCGGTAGTGCGCTCCTGCCCTGAGCGTGTGCACGTATCCCCGTGCGAGTCCGGAGCCCTTGCCCCGCTGCCGCTCCATGCTGGCCTCGACGCGGGAGAGGGCGACTTCCGGACGGCCGGCCACTGCCAGGGCCAGCACCGCGCTGGTGTACACGTAGGACTGGTCGTCCCTCGGTGTCACGCCGTGCGCCAGGGCCCGCTGTGCGTGGGCGACGGCGAGCCGGGCCGTGCCGCCGGTCATGATTTCCCGCAGTGCGAGCAGGGCTTCCAGGGCCTGCTCGGAAGCGCCTCCCGGGGCTGGTGAGGTGCTGAGCTCCTGGAGACGGTCCAGTACCGGCGTCTCGAATGAGCCTTGCATGATCTGGGCGTAGAGCAGGTCGACTTCGGCCCGCAGGGCGTGGTCGGGATCGAGAGGCCGGAGGTGATCGATGGTGTCGCGGAGTACGTCGATGCCCTCGGGCCACCGGTTGAGGGCGAAGAGGGTCGCGGCGAGCGACCGGGCGGCGCGTGCGTGGGCCTGGGGTGGGAGCCTCAGCTGGAGACTGCAGCGAAGGCTGCGGACGGCCGTGCGGGCACACCGTTCCAGCTCGGCTTCCCCGAGCGAGACGAGGATCGACGCGCGGACGTCGTCCTGCAGCGGCTCGCGCAGCGCCCGTCGCAGGCAGGCGATGCTGCTGTCGCTGTCGTGTCCCTTGACCTCTTCGGCGGCCCGCAGCAGTGCTTCGGTGACCCACTGCTCTCCCTGGCAGCCGCGCAGCAGATGCGGGGTGAGCGAGTCCCAGGGCGCACCGGTGTCCAGCAGGAAGCGAGCGGCCCTGGTGTGTAGCTCCCGCCGTGTGCTGGGCGGTACCTCGTTGGCGACCGCGGTGGCCAGCGCGGGGGCGGGGAAGCGCGGTCCGTGCGGGGTGTGCACCAGGATGCCGAGGCGGTCCAGTGTGTGCACCGCGTCCTCGACGGCGCCCTCGTCGAGTGCGGTCACCCGGGCGAGGAGGGGCAAGGAGGGCTGGTCGGACAGGACCGCGACGGCGAGAACGGTGCTGCGGACCTCCTCGCCGTGCGTGGCGATGTCGGCCAGCACGGCCCGTCCCAGTTCCCGGGGTACGTGTTCCGGGATCCGGGCGGCCGTGAAGCCGTCGGGGGCGATTCCGGAAGCCCGCACCGAACCCAGTACACCCTGCACGACGGAGGGGATGCCCGCGGTGGCCTCCCAGCAGGCACGAACGAAGGCGGGCTCCGGGTCGGTGCCCAGCTCCCGCGCCGCCATGACGCGCACCTCGTCCGCGCCGAACGGGGTCAGGGTCAGCTGATGGTCGAAGCGGGGGAGCAGCTCACCGATCACTTCGCGGCCCGGGGCGGCGCCGGCGTTCGGCACCAGTGCGGCGATGACGGCGGGCCGTGACCCCGGCGGGCGCAGCAGGAGACGGCCCAGCCGGCGCAACGAGGCACTGTCACCGAGGTGGAGGTCGTCGATCACGAGGACGGCAGGGCTCTCGCCGGAGGAGCACAGGCGCTCCTCCGCGCGCACCAGGTCCTCCGCGTCCGTGAGGACGGAGGAGCCGTCCCAGGAGGCGAACATGCGACGGATCAGGTCGAACTCACGGTCCTCGGGGTCACCTGCCGCACGCAGTACCCGCACCCCGCGATCCGCCGCTCCTTCGGCGAAAGCGCGAAGGAGCGCCGTTTTTCCGAACCCTCTGTCACCCCGCACAAGCATCTTATTGCCGTGCGCGGGCAAGGATATGAGTTCATCCAGGGCCGTGAGTTCTTGCTGTCTTCCTGTCAACACGGTTGTTCATTATGGAGGGTCCATCGGCGACATCGGTACGGACCTGGTCCGCCGGAGTGTCGTGGGACCGAAGTGTTGCAATGCTTCGGTGGGCCGGCGGTGTCCACGACCCGGCTTCCGTGGTGAAATCCACCTGCCGCAGCGGCGGGCCGATACACAGGGATTTCACGCCTGTACTGACTGTCACCGGGGCTGCCGTCCGCTGGCTCAGGTGCTGGTGAAGGACATACGGGGGAGCTACAGGTGGACGAGAAGAATGCCACCGCATATTGCGCCGGAGCGTGGACTCTTGCGGGGTCGGTGATATTCACCGGGTTGGTCATGGGGGGGCGTGCACGGCTCCGAAACCCTGCTGTCCTTCGCTATTCCGGCCATAGGCGCATTCATTGGCGCCTGTATGGTCACACACAGTTTCAGGCGGTGACTCCACCGAGTGTATACGCATCGTGACAGCCCTTCGAATTCTGTACAGGTCGACGCCGAACGAGCGTTGTCGGAGCGCGGCCTGACGGAGCGTCGAATCGACATGGTGTGCACATACCGTCCATCGGTGCGACGCTGCGTCCATTGCCCACGGCGGCCGGGACCCGGCACAGTGCCGACAGGCGCGAGACGGCCGAACACGACGCGGGGACCCGTCACCGTGCCCGGCGCGGGCCGCAGTCCCGCAGGAGCCCATCCGAACAGCTTGAGCCCGCCCAACGGCAGGACACGATCGCGGGCCGATGACGCGGCCTCCTGGACGACCACATGAAACTTCCCGCCGTGACCAAGCGACCGCGACACGCCACCGGGCGAGCCACCGGCCGCGCCTCGCGGAAGATCACAACCACGGACGTGATCCTGTCGGCCCTGGCGGTCGGCTACGCCCTGCTGGTCTACTTCACGGTCGACACGGACCCGGACGTCCCCGGCGCACGGCCGTACCTGGACTGGCTCTCCATCGCCTGGGTGAGCTCCGACGTCGTGGCCGGAGCCGCGATCCTGACGCGGCGCAGGTGGCCGGTCCTCCTGGCGCTGGCCGCCACGGCGGGCCGCTTCGTCACCGGATCCGTCATGACCGTCCCCATCGCCTTCTACACACTCATCTCCCAGCGCCGCTACGCGTGGGCCGTGGCCGCTGCCGTGGGCGTGTGCGCCTCCTTCGTCTGCGACTTCATGGAGATGCTGTGCACCGAATCCGGTATCGGCTGGCCTTTGGCGGTCATCCACGGGTTCGAGGAGATGGTGATACGGCAGATGATGCCCTTCGTCGTCGTTCCCGCGCTGGTGGCGGTCACCGTGCGGGAGCACCGGCAGCGCATCTACAGCCTCCGTACGCACGCGGCACAGCTGCAGCGCGAGCAGGAACTCGTCGCCCAGAACGCCGTACTGACCGAACGGTCCCGCATCGCCAGGGAGATGCACGACTCCGTCACCCACTACGTCGGGTTGATCATTCTGAGGGCCGGGGTCCTGGAGGTCACCGCCGGCCGCGAGCCCGCCACCGGACAGACCGCGCAGCTCATCGGTGAACTGGGCCGCCGCGCGATGCAGGAGCTGCGGGACCTGCTGCAGGTGCTGCGCGCCGACGCGACGGGACCGCGCCCGGCACTGAGCCGGGCGGGGGAGGAACCTTTCGAACCGGACCTGGCCCGGCTCCTGGGCACCGCCCAGGAAGCCGGGATGCGCGTGTCCTGGCGCGTGGACCCACGGATCGAGGAGTGCGATCCGTCCCTGCGTCAAGGTCTCTACCGCATCGTGCAAGAGGCCCTGTCCAACGCCGGCCGCCACGCGCCCGGCGCCGAGGTCGATGTCGCGGCGACCGCGGAGGGAGAGGTCCTGAAGCTGACGGTGCGCAATGGCCGCGCCGAGCGGACGGACGGCCACCCTTCGGCCACCGGCAGCGGGGGGCTGGGCCTCAGGGGCATGCGCGAGCGGGCGCGGAGCCTGGGGGGAGAGGTGACGACCACGAGCACGCCGCAGGGAGACTTTCTGGTGCAGGCGCTCATTCCACTGCGGCGCCTCTCCGGCGCGGGCCACCCCTGAGGCCGCCGTCCGCTCACGGTTGCCGTACTGCCGTGGGCGGTTGGGTCACGAGCGCGGGCTCGGGCCGCAGGGCGGCCAGGAGCATCGAGGGTGCCAGGAGGGAATGCAGCGGCTCGGACAGCGACAGCACGGAGCGAAACGCGCGGCCGACCTCCGGATCGTGCGCCGCGTGCCGCTGGATCCGTCGCAGGTACCTGCCCAGACACCGCTCCGCCGCGGTCCGTGTCGCCGCGTTCCCGACGGCTCCCGGCATTTGCTTGTCCGCGCCGGCCGAGATCGTCCAGGGCTGCTCGTACACCTTGGCCAGAGCCCGCTGGATCCGTCGATGGTCGAGGGCACCATCGGTGTTCCACAGCGTGTCGCGCAGGGCGACGGCCGCGAGCGCCGCCGCCGCCACTCCCTGCCCGTACACCGGGTTGAAGGTGCACAGCGCGTCGCCGACGGCCAGGAATCCGGCCGGCATCCGGGAGTTCTCGTAGCGACGGCGCAGGTTCGCGGTGTGCCGGAAGCCGAACACCGATGAACACGGTTCAGCCGAGCGGAGCCACTCATGGACCAGCGGATGAGGAAGCCGCCGGGCGAACTCCTCGAAACCGGCAGGGTCCACAGGAGGCTCGTGGCCCCGCATGCCCGTCAGGGCCACCAGATGCTCGCCGTGCTCCAGCGGCAGGACGAGCGCACCCGTGGGCTGCTGAGGGCCGGGGATCAGATAACAGGCCGGGGCACCGCCCGGGCCCGTACCGAGAGGACTGCAGTACAGACGGGAGGCATAGGCGAGCCCGGTGTCCACAAGCTCCTCGCCCGCGGGCTCCACGCCGACCCCGCGCAGCCACCCGGCCGCCTTCGAGGACCTTCCCGAGGCATCGACGACGAGGTCCGCCTCGATGCGCGACCGGTTCGTACGGGGCACGCCGGGTACGCCGGACCGGCGCAGCGTGACGCCGTAGATCCGGTCGTCGTCGCCCAGCAGACCGGTGACCTCGCCCTCCACGACATGGATCGAGGGATGGGCGAGCACCCGGGTGCGGATGAGCGACTCCAGTTGCGCACGTGAGCCGGTGTGGATGTCCGTCGTGGCGGGCAACCGGGACGTCCAGCCGCCGTCCTGCCACTGCAACAGGTCCGACGGCAGACCCAGGCAAGGAGCGCCCGCCGCCCGCAACTCCCGCGTCATTCCGGGCAGCAGCGACTCCAGAGCGTCCCTGCCCGCCTTGAGCAGGACGTGGGGATGGCGGTCGTGCGGCACACCCGGACGGGACACGGAGTCCCGCGGGAGCCGGTCACGCTCCACGACCGTCACGTTGTCGGCGTACGCCGCGAGCACATACGCGCTCAGCAGCCCCGCCGGGCCTGCGCCGACCACCACGACATGCCGCGGTCGCGTCGTTGAACTGCCGGTTGGCACCACACTTCTCCATCGAACGAGTCGTACGAAGGCGTACGACGGCGTACGAGGGCGCCGTCCCGCCGGGACGACGCCCTCACTTTCCATCGGGTTGTCTGCGGGGAGGGCACCGGCCACGGGCCCTCCCCGGCGGCCTGTTCGGCCCCGCCGCCTATTCGCAGAAGGTTCCGCGCGAGGGAACGATGTCCCGCAGCAGGTAGTCGTCCACCAGCCGGGTCACGCAGGCGTTGCCGGTCGCGTAGGCACCGTGGCCCTCACCCCGCACACCGATCTCCACCCCGACGTCCTTGCCCAGGGCTCGTGTCAGACGCTGCGCGTTGGCGAAGGGGGTGGCGGGATCGCCCGTGGCCCCGACCACGAGCACCGGATCGGCACCGGGCGCCCTTACGTTCAGCCGTTCGGACTTGCCGCGCACCGGCCAGTCGGTGCAGGCCCCCATCGTCCACGCGACGTACTCGCCGAACACCGGCGAGGCGGCGCGGAACTTCGGCAGGAGCTCGGTGATCCGCTCGTCGCTGACACGTTCAACGGTGTCGGAACAGGTGACAGCGGAATTCGCCGCCTGGCGGGTGCTGTAACGCCCCTTAGCGTCACGCTCGTTGTACAGGTCGGACAGGGCGAGCAGAATGTCGCCGCGGCCGAGCCGGATGGCCTGGTCCAGCCCCTTGGTCAGGACTGCCCACAACTGCTCGCTGTACAGGGCCGTGGCGATGCCCAGTGTTGCCTGATCCGCCGTCAGCTTCCGGCCGCTCGACGTCGGCAGGCCCCCCGCGTCCAGTGCGCGCAGCCAGCTCGCGAGCACGCGGTTGCCGGCGGTGACCGATTGGCCCGTCGGGCAGTCCTTGCTCGTCGAACACCTCTTCATCCAGTGGTTCAGCGCGAGTTGGAAGCCCTTGGTCTGCTGCAGATCTGCCGCGATCCGCCCGAGAGCGGGATCCACCGCTCCGTCGAGGACGATGCGGCCGACCTTGTCGGGGAAGAGATGGGCGTACTCGGCCCCCAGCAGCGTGCCGTAGGAGATGCCGAAGTACGAGGTCTTCCTGTCACCGAGCACCTCACGCATCAGATCGATGTCACGCGCGGAGCTCTCGGTGTCCACGTGGGGCAGGACGTCCGCGGAGTTCTTCTGGCATGCCGCCGCGTACCGCTTCCTCTGGCCCGCGTTGTACGCCCGCTCCTCGGTCGTGTCCGGTGTGGTGTCCCGGGCGAAGTAGCGGTCGAGTTCAGCCCCGTTGAGACACTTGATGCCTTGACTTGCGCCGACACCGCGGGGATCGAAGCCGACCAGGTCGTAGCTGTGGTGCAGCCGGTCGAACTCCTCCGCGACGGACGGCATGAGGCTGACCCCGGAAGCGCCGGGGCCCCCGAAGTTGAAGATCAGCGAACCGAGGCGCCTGTCGTGGTCGAGGGCCTTGGTACGCACCAGAGCCAGACCGATCTTCCGGCCCTGCGGGTGGGCCCAGTCGAGGGGCGTCTGGAGCGTGGCGCACTCCCATCGCGCCCCAGGTGCCCGCCCCGGGCCCTGGGAGGGCGCGGGGTCGGGACATGTGTGCCACCGCAATTGCTGGCCCGTCAGGGACTTCGGCGGCGGGGCCGGCTTCGCGGCAGCGGCACCGTCTTGTGCGCCGCTGCACCCAGGCACGGCGAGGACCAGCAAACCGAGGGCGGCGCAGGAGAGGCGCCGCTGCCATGCGGGCCGCGAACGGGGGAGAGGGGCGGAGGGGGACGGAGCGCGGAGCTTCATGAGGTGTGGATGTGCCTTTGGTGGATCGCGGACGGTGGAGCCCATCCCGAGCGGCGGCGTCAGTACCGGTGGCACTCGCACGGCCGACTGAGGGCTCCTCATATCGAACTAGGTGTCTTCGGCAGCTTCCACCGAAGGTTGCTAAGTGTTCGGTCGCGTGCAGGGGTAGCGCGCGAACGCGGATGGTCCGCACCGAACGGCGCGAATGCAGTCCATTGTCGTACGAGTTCCATGAACCGGTACGCCCTATGGTTTCGGTAAGGCATCTCGGTAGTTCGGGTAAAGATTTCGGTAGGCTGTCCAGGAAACCCCGAATCACTCCTCGTCGCATCCTTGACCTGCAATTCTTCGTCGCCCGGCACCGAAGTCGCACGCGTCCGACCACCACCTTCTCTCGGCGCGGATGCAAAAGAGGCCCAGTGGGAGTTGAGTGCCTGGCCCGGACGGCACGTACACGAGATCGCCCAGCAGATCGATCTTCCGGTCGGTCCCCGCGGGAAACCTCGACCAGGTTGACATCCGCCGCGGAATGCGAAGAAGGTGTCGGCCGGAAAAGCTCGGCAATTCCGCCCGAAAAGCATGCAGTTCAAGCTTTCGCGGGCTCGAAATCACCCCCTCTTCATTCGTGACGATCGAGATAAGGATCAGTATGTCCCGCAAGCGAACCGCGACACGGAAGAAGAAGCTCGTCTGGCTCATCGCCGGCGCCGGCCTGGTCACCGGCGGCTTCGCCGCGGCGACCGGTGCCGGCTTCGCGTCCCAGACGGGCGTGGCGGCCGACGGCTCCCCGGCGCCCGTCGAACGCACCTTCCGCGCCTCCGTGATCTCCGGCGTGCAGATCTACGCCTGCACCCAACAGGCCGACGGCACCTTCGCCTTCACCCAGCGCGGTGTCCGCGCCACCCTCCAGGGCGGCATCCAGCACTCGTTCGTCAATCCGAACTCCGGACCGCCGCAGTGGGTCGCCCGGGACGGAAGCGCCGTGACCGGCACGGTCACCAGCAAGACGCCGCGGGGTCCGGGCAACATCCCGGAACTGGAGCTGACGGCCACACAGTCCGGCCGGACCACCGGCAAGCTGGCCGAAGTGGTGAAGATCCGCCGTCTGAACACCAGCGGCGGGGCCGCACCGACCGGCCCCTGCGACCCTGTGAAGACCCCCACCACGGAGGTGCCGTACCGGGCCGACTACGAATTCGTCAGCCTGTGTCGACAGACACCGACGCCGGCGTCGCCTCGGGGACGCAGTCAAGCGGCCTGAGTATGCGGACGCCTGATCCAAAGAGGTAAGGCGCACAACGTCGCCCCTCGCAGCTCAACTGAACTGCGAGGGGCGACGAGTTGTGGAATCGGGAGTTGAGAATCGGCAATCGGTAGCGAAATCGGTAACCCCGCGTATTACCTTGGATCGTCGCTGGTCCACGGGTAGTCGAAGCAATCGGGCCGTATCCCCCAGAGGGCGAGAACGTTCGCCAGCGCAGCCTCGTCTCTTGCCGAGGCGACACGCACCCGCACAGCTCCGATGTCGTAGTCAAAGCCGTCGACGCGGTCAGCGTCGTACTCGGCCTGCGCCGGCCGGACGGCGTCCGCCTCTCCTGCCGCGACTGGGGCGGTTCGGGGCCGCCCGTGGTCCTCGCCGGGTTCGCCGCCTCCTCGGCCACGGTGGCGGCCTTCACCGCCGGGGCGGGACTCGGCCTGCTCTGGCTCACCGCCCTCACCGTCCGCCTGGCCAACCCGGCCCTCACCATACGGCCGTAGGTCCCCGCTTCACTGCCCGCACGGCACACACATGACACCACGCACCACAACGCACCGACCGACAGGAGACTCACCATGACCGCACCGGTGAAGGGCCCGGCCGGCTACTTCCCTTCGATCGAGGAGAAGTACGGACGGCCGATATCGGAGTGGAAGGAGCTCATCCGCGCCTCGCAGCTCACCAAGCACATGGAACTCGTGGCCTGGCTCAAGACCGAACACGGTCTGGGCCACGGCCACGCCAACGCCCTCGTAGCGCACACCTCGGCCGAAGACGCGAAGCAGTAGCCGTCGAGTTGCGACCGAACAGACCTGCGGCCTCCGGTGATCACACGGGAGGCCGCAGTGTTCGTGGCGCTACGTCAGGCGGCGGCCGACGGCTGATGGCTGCCGTAGGGGCGGGTGATGATCTCCATGCCGTGTCCTGCCGGATCCATGAAGTACAGCCCCCGGCCGCCGTGGTGGTGGTTGATCTCGCCCGGCTGCTTCAGGTGCGGATCGGCGTAGTACCTGATCCCGGCCTGCCTGATCCGGGCGAAGGCGGCGTCGAACTCCTCGTCGGAGACGAGGAACGCGTAGTGCTGCATGACGATCGACTCCACCGGGATGTTGGCGAAGTCCAAGGTGACCCCGTTGCCGGTGGCGACCGGAATGAACGGCCCCCACTCGGCCCCGACCTCGAGTCCCAGGACATGGGCCAGGAACTCGGCGGACTCCCGGTTGTCCCGGGCGTGAACGATGGTGTGATTCAACTCGACTGACATGTGTGGAATGCCTCCGTAAGGCAACCTCACGGGCACCTCCATGCCTCACCCGGCCGGTGACCGACACGCGATGCCGTTCGACGATCTTAACGGTCCGCATGGCTGCCGCCGGCCTGAGCCTGGATGGGAGATCGGGGCCCGGGACCGTTCCAGGGGACGGTGACCGGCACCGTACGGCTGTGGCTCGGCAGGTGTCGGAGCAGATGCGTGGGTGATGCACCTCTCATGTAGTTCATTATTCAACCTCTTGCTTGGAAACTTCTTCTTTGCAAGATTGGTTGGTGTGAGCGTCCTGCCCGGGGACGGACCAACCACCCCGGCGCGACACCCAAGGAGGCCGTGATGTCGGCATCCAAGAACCGAATGCAGGGACTGCTCGGCCGGCTGTTCGGGCGGCCCGCCGCCAAGCACGCCAGGCGTGGATCCCTGCCTGTACCAGCAGAAACAGAGGAAACCGTCATGTTCAACATCGCCAACGTCAAGGCTGCTCCCAGCCCGGACCTGCTGACTCCCGACAACGCCGTGATGCTGTTCGTCGACCACCAGCCGCAGATGTTCTTCGGGACCGGCAGTGGCGACCGCACCGCGATCATCAATGCCACCGTGGGCCTGGCGAAGGCCGCCAAGGCGTTCAGCGTCCCCGTGGTGCTGACCACCGTGGCCGCCGAGTCGTTCTCCGGCCCGCTCCTGCCGCAGCTGGCCGAGGTCTTCCCGGGCGAGGAGATCATCGACCGCACCACGATGAACGCCTGGGAGGACAGCGCGGTCGTCGAGGCGATCAAGGCCACCGGCCGACGGAAGATCGTCATCTCGGGTCTGTGGACCGAGGTGTGCCTCGTACTTCCCGTGCTGTCCGCGCTCGGACAGGGCTACGAGGTGTACGTGGTCGCCGACGCCTCCGGCGGTGTCACTCCGCAGGCCCACGAGCACGCCATCGAGCGGATGGGCAGGGCCGGCGCGGTGCCGGTGACGTGGATCCAGGTGCTGCTTGAGCTGCAGCGCGACTGGGCCCGTGCCGAGACGTACCTGCCCGTCATGGAGATCGTCAAGGAGCACGGCGGCGCCTACGGTCTCGGTGTCGTCTACGCCCAGTCCGTCATCGGCGCCCACGCTGCGGGCTGATTGCCGGGCGCCGGCCCGAGGGCACCACTCCCGGAGCCGGCGCCGGCCCGCTGTCATGGGCAGCGAGGCAGCGCCTGGTCGGCCCGGGGCCGGCCAGGCGACTCAGGGCACAGGCCCACGTCCGCAGGCGCGAGCAATCCGAACCGGATACGGGCCGTGACCGAAGGAAACGACAGTGAACCACCCTCATTCCTCCGCGCCCGGCGCGCCGGGCGGTCGTGAGCCGCTGCTGCCGGCTCTGATGACCGTGAC
Source organism: Streptomyces sp. NPDC054794 (assembly GCF_053611585.1). Classification (NCBI taxonomy): domain Bacteria; kingdom Bacillati; phylum Actinomycetota; class Actinomycetes; order Kitasatosporales; family Streptomycetaceae; genus Streptomyces; species Streptomyces sp. NPDC054794. Next base: position 11,890 of record NZ_JBSHAQ010000015.1, read on the forward strand.
GGCCGTGAGTGGCCTCATCGACGCGATCAGCTATCTGGGGCTGGGGCATGTCTTCACCGCGAACATGACCGGCAACGTCGTCATCATCGGCTTCGCCGCCGCCGGGGTCCCCGGCTTCTCGGTGCTCGGCTCGCTGGTGTCGCTGGCCGCCTTCCTGCTCGGAGCGGGGATCGCCGGCCGACTGGGGGCCGTACTGAGCCGTCGTCCGTCGTCGTACCGGCTGCGTCGGATCCTCCTGCTGGAAATGGTGCTGCTGGCCGCGGCCACCGCCGTCGCCTTCACCGCGAACCAGGCGGTCCACGTGCTCATCGCCCTGATCGCCCTGGCCATGGGCCTGCGCAACGGGACGGTCCGCAAGCTCGCCGTGCCGGATGTGACCACGACGGTGCTGACACTCACGTTGACCGGACTGGCATCCGACTCGACTCTCGCGGGCGGTACCAATCCGCGTGCTGGGCGCCGACTGGCCTCGGTACTGGCCATGCTGGCCGGCGCGTTCGCCGGAGCCCTGCTCGTACAGCACACCGGGCTCGGCTGGCCTCTGCTGGCCAGCACCTGCGGTACCGCTGCCGCCGCCCTGGCCGTGCCGCGCGGCTCACCCGCCGGCTGACGCAAGCCCCGGTCCCATCCCCATTCCCATTCCCATCCCTATCCTCCATCGCTCATCCCCCCACTGCGGCCCCCGCAGCCGCTTCACCCCCCCCACACGGCTTCTGAGTACTCCCTGCCTTTGGGAGTTCTGAGCACCCCCATTGGAGATGATCGCCATGGCCACTATGCCCGTGGTCGGCCTGCCCGCTGTCAGCGACGACCACGTCGCCGACCTCGTGGTCCGCAACGCCAAGATCTACCCCGGCGACCCGATGCGCCCGCAGGCCAGTGCCGTCGCCATCAAGGACGGCAAGGTCACCGTGGTCGGCGACGACAAGGACGTCGCCCCGCTGGTCAGCGCGCGGACCCGGGTGGTCGACGCGCTCGGCCGCCGGGTCATCCCCGGCCTGAACGACTCTCATCTGCACGTGATCCGCGGCGGCTTGAACTACGTCCTGGAACTGCGCTGGGACGGCGTGCCCACGCTGCGCCAGGCGCTGGCGATGCTGCGCGAGCAGGCCGCCCGTACTCCCAAGGGGCAGTGGGTCAGGGTGGTCGGCGGTTGGTCGGCGGACCAGTTCGCCGAGAAGCGTCTGCCGACCCTGGCCGAACTGAACGCGGCCGCGCCGGACACGCCGGTGTTCGTGCTGCACCTGTACCAGTCCGCCCTGATGAACCGCGCGGCGCTGAAGGCGGCCGGCTACACCAAGGCCACCCCCGACCCCAAAGGCGGGCAGATCGTGCGCGGCCGCGACGGCGAGCCGACCGGCATGTTGCTGGCCGCCCCCAGCGCGCTGATCCTGTACTCCACCCTCGCCGCGGCCCCCACCCTGCAGGGCGAGGACCTGAAGACCTCCACCCGGCACTTCCTTCGCGAGCTGAACCGGTTCGGCCTCACCTCGGCCATCGACGCGGCCGGGGGCTTCCAGAACTTCCCCGACAACTACGGCACCGTCATCGACCTCGCCCAGGCCGGTCAGCTGTCGCTGCGCATCGCCTACCACCTTTTCCCGCAGACGGCGGGACAGGAGATCGACGACCTCAAGCGCTGGATCGGCATGGTCCGGCCCGGGGGCGGCGACGAATGGCTCCGGCTCAACGGCGCCGGGGAGAACCTGACCTGGTCGGCAGCCGACTTCGAGAACTTCACCGAGCCCCGGCCCGAACTGGCCGCCGGCTACGAGGGGGACTTCGAGGCGGCCGTACGGCTGCTGATGGAGAACGGCTGGGGCTTCCGCCTGCACGCCACCTACGACGAGACGATCCGCCGCGACCTCGCGGTCTTCGAGAAGCTCGCCGCCGAGGGCCTCTTCCCGGCCGGCAACCGCTGGCTGTTCGACCACGCGGAGACCGTCTCCGCGGACAGCCTGGACCGTGTCGCCGCGCTCGGCGGCGCCATGTCGGTCCAGAACCGGATGTCCTTCCAGGGCGAGGCATTCGTACGCCGCTACGGCGCCGGGGCCGCGGCAGAGGCACCGCCGGTGCGCGCCATGCTGGAGCGCGGCCTGATCGTCGGCGCCGGTACGGACGCCACCCGGGTCTCCTCCTACAACCCGTGGGTAGCGCTGCACTGGCTGGTCTCCGGCCGGACCATCGGTGACCTGACGATCCACCCGCCGGAGAACCGCGTCGGCCGCGAGACCGCACTGACCATGTACACCCGGGCCGGCGCCCAACTCACCGGAGAGCAGGACGTCAAGGGCGTCCTCAAGCCGGGCTTCTACGGCGACCTCGCCGTCCTGTCCGACGACTTCTTCACCGTCCCCGAGCAGGACATCCCGCACATCGAGTCCCTCCTCACCGTTACCGGCGGCCGCATCGTCTACGCCGCCGCCGAGTACGAGGGCCTGGACGAGGCGATACCCGCGATCAGCCCGGCATGGAGCCCGGTCGCCCACTACGGGGGCTATCAGGCCACCGTCAAGCCCAGCATCTCGGGCGCGCGACAGGCCGAACTGCTCGGCCAGGCAGTCGCCGAGTCCGAACAGCACCGGCACTGGCGCGCCCGGCGCGGCTTCGCCCCCGAGGCACCGACCGAGATCTTCGACACCTGCTTCGTGCTGTAACGCACGGCGGTTCACCGCTACCGCACCATCCACCCACGCACGAGGAGAGTGTGATGAACACCGGACTGCTCATCCTGCGGCTGGCCGTCGGCCTGCTGTTCGTCGGGCATGGGATCCAGAAGGTCAGCCACCGCCTCGGAGGACACGGGATCGAGGGCGGGGCGGCGGAGTTCGAAGCGGACGGGTTCCGCGGCGGCCGGCTCACCGCGGCCGCCGCGGGAGGCGGCCAGATCGCCGCGGGGCTGCTGCTCTGCGCCGGAGCGCTCACCCCCTTGGCGGCCGCCATCGCAGGCGGAGTCATGACGGTCGCGGTCACGGTGAAGTGGCGCAACGGCCTATGGGTGCAGGACAACGGCTACGAGTACCCGCTCGTCCTGATGATCCTGCCGGCCGTGCTGACGCTCACCGGACCCGGCCGCTGGTCGGTCGATCAGGCGATCGGCCTGCTTCCCTGGGCCCCGGGGTGGACGGCCGCAGCCGTCGCCCTCGGCGTCTGCAGCGGGCTGATGACCCGCCTCCTCCTTGGACGGCCGGTCCCTCGGCACTGAAGCGACCAGGAACATTCGCGCCGCCCGGGCGTTAGGACTGCCATGGAGCGCGAAACGAGGGGCCGCAAGGGCGCGGAGCCAACACCCCCCGCCGACGGCGGTGACGGCCGGGGTGCCGACCAGAGCGCCGATCGTGAACTGCTCGACGGGTGGATGCAGGTCATGGAGGGATTCCGCGCCACACAGGAGGCCCTCGTGAGCGAACTGGCCGAGCGCCACAACCTCGGCGAGGGTGCCGCCGGCACCCTGGTGCGCCTGCTCACCGCCCCCGACCACCGGATGCCGATGACACGCCTGGCACAAGAGGCACGTATGTCGAGCGGTGGGTTCACCAAGGTCGCGGACCGGCTCTGCACCGCAGGTCTGACCCGGCGTACGGCCTGCGAGGACGACCGGCGCCTCACCTACCTCGAACTGACCGACCAGGGCAAGGGCACGGCCCGCGCCATCTCCGGGACGGTGACGCAGGTACTGCGCACCCGAGTCCTCACCCCCCTCGGACGCGGCGGGTTCGGCAGACTCACCACCGCCATGCGCAAGCTGCGGGACGCCGGCGAGGAACTCGACAAGTGACGCCGCGTCGGGCTACGCGGAAGCCACGACCTCTCCTGCCATGACCTCCGGAGGATTGGGCAGCAAGGACGCCAGTTGCTCCCGTACGAAGTCCGTGGCCCTCGCGACCGACTCCTCGGCGCCGGCCCGGTCCTCGAAGACGCTGGTCGAGACCATGACGCCGTCTCCGGCATCGACCCAGTAGTACGCCACGAAGCCGGGGATCTGGCGCATGAGGGGCACGAACCCCTCCTTGACCAAACGCCCTGCCTCGACCGTATCGGTCACCCCGGCATACCGCCGTACAGCTACATACACGCCCGATCACCTCGTACGCTCGGATCCTTCTCTGCCAGGACGCCCTACCCCCTACGACAGCCGCCCGGACCACGGGACGGGCCAACGTCACCGCAACGGCCGCCCACGACAGCCCGAAGGGCGGCTCGCGGCCCGGACAGGCACGCCGCCAACCGGCGGGATCTCCGTGTCCGTCGGCCGGCGATGGCTCCCGAGGGGGTACGCATCACGCGGGGGTATGCGACGAGCGGAGCGCACGTGATCCGGGTACTGGTGGTCGATGACGAAGCCTTGATCCGTACGGGTTTCACGCACATCCTGAACGCGGCGGACGACATCGAGGTCGTCGCGGCGGTAGCGGGCGACCAGGCCGTCCGCACGGTGCGGGAGCTGCAGCCGGACGTCGTCCTGCTCGACATCCGGATGCCGGACGTGGACGGGCTCACCATCCTGGCCGAGCTCCGGCGCATGGCGCAGGCTCCGGTGGTCGCCGTGCTCACCACGTTCGACACCGACGAATACGTGGCGACGGCCCTGCGCTCGGGCGCCGCCGGGTTCCTGCTCAAGGACACCGACCCCGAACAGCTTCCCCACCTGGTGCGCATGCTGGCCGAGGGCGGGACCGTCCTGTCGTCCAAGGTCACCCGCAGGGTGGTGGACGGCTTCCTCGACAACGGTGGGCGTGAGCCCGGCGCCGTCCGCCTCGCCGCCCGGCTGACCGAGCGTGAGCGTGCCGTGCTCGTCCTCATGGCCGAAGGGCTCGCCAACAACGACATCGGCGAACGGCTGCACCTGAGCACCGGCACCGTGAAAGGCCATGTCACCAACGTGCTCGGCAAACTGCAGGTCAGCAGCCGAGTCCAGGCGGTTCTGGTCGCCGAACGCGCGGGCCTGCTCACCACACAGCAGGACGAGGGGGCCCGGTGAGGCTCCGACAGCATCCGGATCTGCTGGTCGACGTCGGCCTCGTCGCGGCCGCGCTGGCGGACGCCTGGGCGCACGTTTCGATCGAGGACCAACCGGCCGCCACCTGCGCGCTGGTCGGCTCCCTTGCCCTCATGCTGCGTCGGCGACTGCCCCTGACGACCTTCCTCCTCACGCTCCCCACCGCCCTGGTCACCGACGCGGTGGTCGCCCCCATGGCCGCGCTCTACACGCTCTCCTTCCTCAGCCGCCACCGCTTCCTGCTGGCAGGCTGCGCCCTGATCTACGCGGTCAGCGACTTCATGCCCTGGCCGTGGTCGTCCATGGACGCGGCCGAGTTGGGCCAGACGAACAACCTGTTCCACCTCAGCTACACCCTGGCCGTCGCGGCCGCTCCCGTATTCCTCGGGCAACTCGTGCAGGCCCGGCGCGAACTCTCCCTGCGGCTCGCCGACATCTCCGAGGCCCGCGAGCACGAGCGGCTGCTCACCGCCCAGAGCGTTCTGGCGAAGGAGCGCGCCCAACTCGCCCGGGAGATGCACGACGTGGTCTCCCACCAGGTCAGTCTCATCGCCGTACAGGCCGGAGTGCTGCAGGTGGGCAGCCAGGACGCCGAAACACGGCAGGCCGCGGCGACGATCCGCCGCCTCAGCGTGCAAACCCTGGACGAACTGCGGCACATGGTCAATGTGCTGCGAGCCTCCGGCAGCAGCCCCACGGAGCTCACCCCCCAGCCGTCCCTCGCCGACCTGCGGCGTCTGGTCGACGCCAGCGGCATCGAGGCGAAGCTGGAGACCGACCTCCCCGACGAGCTTCCGCCCACGGTCCAGCGAGCCGTCTACCGCACCGTCCAGGAGGCGCTCACCAACGTCCGTAAACACGCTCCCGGCGCCACGGCAACGGTCCGCATCAACCACCGGGGCGACGCCCTCTACACCACCATCACCAACACCGCCCCGACCCGACAGGCATTCGCCCTGCCGAGCGCCCACCACGGCCTGGTCGGCCTGGCCCAACGGGCCGAGCTCCTCGGTGGCACCGTCACGTCCGGCCCCACGGCCGAAGGCGGCTACGAGCTCTGCCTGGAACTGCCCGTCGGACGGAATCGGTGAACTGAACCGGTGACGGAGCCGCTGAACTGAACCGGTGAACGGAGTCGGTCAACAGGACCACTGAACGGGACCGCTGAGCGGAATCGGTCAGCGCCCCTGCCGGCACGACCCCACGCACCGGGCCTCAGCCGTCCGTGCCCTGGGCGTCCCCCGCGTGCTGCCCGTGCGGCGTTCGGTCGCCGTGGCTCCGGCCCGTGTCGGGAGAGCCGCCCATCATGCGCAGCATGGCCGGCCCTCCGGTCCGCAGGAACCGCACCAGGAGCACGGCGGCGAGGATGAGGAAGGCGATGTTGAGCCAGGTGGTGTAGTTCCATCGGACGCCTTCCATGGGGAGCTCGGCGTCGGCCTGGTCGGGGATCAGGCCGAGCGCGCCGAAGACGAACTCCACGGTGTATCCCGCGACGACCATCGCGACGTAGAAGGTGCCGAGGAGGAAGGCGGCCATCCTCGCGCCGTAGTACTTCCGGTAGATGTTGAGGATCGGCAGGATCAGCAGGTCGGCGAAGATGAAGGCGACCACGCCACCGAAGCTGATGCCCCCCTTCCACAGCACCACCGCAAGCGGCACGTTCCCGATGGAGCACACGAACGAGGCGATCGCCACCAGCGGGCCGATGAGGGGCCCCCACAGCTTGGCGGCGAGCGCGTGCCCCTCGAAGAAGAAGGCACCCCAGAACGAGTCCGGGACCCAGGCGGCGATGGCGCCGGCGATGAGCAGGCCGGCGACCAGGTCGCGCAGGATCGCCGCCCATTCCATGACGAACACGTGACTGACGGAGGTGAAGCCCTCCCGCGAGAACAGCCGCCGGGCGAAGGAGCCTTCGCGTCGCACGGACATGTCCATCGCGGCATGACCCTCCATCGACCCGGCACGGCCCTGCTGCGCCTGTTCGCGCGCCTGGCGCAGGAGCTTCTCGCGCAGGAACAGCCGGAACAGGACGGCCAGCATGATGATCATGACGGGGCCGCCGACGAACTCGGCGGCGGTGAACTGCCAGCCCATCAGCAGCGCCAGGATGACGCCGAGCTCGACGACGAGGTTGGTGGAGGCGATCTCGAAGGCCATCGCGGCGGTGAGGTTCGCGCCCTTGCGGAACAGCGAGCGGGCCAGCGCCACCGCGGCGTAGGAGCAGGAAGAGGACGCCACGCCCAGGCCCGCCGAGACAGCGAGGGTGCGGGGCCGGTCGTCACCGAGCAGGGACACGACGGTGGACTTGCGGACCACGGCCTGGACGACGGCGGACAGGGTGAAACCCAGGATCAGGGCCCAGGTGATCTCCCAGGTCATGGACGCGGTGATCGACAGTGCGTGCAGTACGGCGTGCATCTGTGAAGCCTTACCCGCGGGATGCTGCGTACGGCCGGGGACACGCCCGTGTCGGGGAGCCGTCCGGTCGGCCGGGGCGCGGGGCGCCGCCGCTGGGGGCGGCGCCCCGCACCTGATCAGCCGACGTGCAGGGTCAGGGCGGCGGTGTGGAGCTTGCCACCGGTCCGGAACTGCAGGAACAGCCGCCAGTTGCCGGAGGTGGGCAGTTCGGCCTGGAAGTTCAGCTCCGGGCCACCGTGATCGCCGGTCACGTCGGTGGTGGGGTGGAGGTGGGCGAACGCGGCGTCGCCTTCATGGAAAGCCGTCAGGTGCGCGTAGGTGTCCAGGTAGGGCTCCAGGTCGGTGACGGGCTTGCCGTCCTTGGCGACCGAGACGGTCAGCGGGTGCGCCATCCCCGCCATGAGCTGCCCCTTGAGAGTGACGGTGTACCCGTCGACCCGCGTGCTGCCGGCGGGGGCCGGCAGCGAGGTCTTCCGGGCGTCGCCGGGCACGGTGAGGGTGCGCGACAGCACGAAGTCCTTGCCCTTGCCGGCCCCGGTGGCGGGCGTGAAGGAGGTGAACATCCGCCAGGAGCCCGGGTGGAGCGAGGCCAGGTCGGCACTCCAGGTGCCGTCCGCGGCCGGGGTGGGGTGGATGTGCTGGAAGCCGGTCAGGTCGGAGCGGATGGCGTAGAAGTGCATCCGCTTGGTCTGGTCGACGGCGAAGTCGGTGACCGGCCTGCCGTCCGGCCCCGTGACCGTGAACCGGTAGGCGGCCTGCTCGCCCGACGGCAGGGTGGCGTCCTTGGAGGTCAGCCGGTAGCCGTCCTGCGTGTCCGACAGTCCGTTGCCGTCGGCCATGTGGGCCATGCCGGGCATGGAGTCCATCGCGTGCGATGCGGTGGGCGAGGGCGAGGGCGACGCGGAGGCCTTGGCGCCGTGGTCCATCCCCGGCATGCCCGAGGAGTCGCCGGAGGAGGCGCAGGCGGCCAGCGTCAGGGCGAGGACGGTTGCGACGCCGGCGGTCGCGAGGGTGCGGCCGTGCGCGGTGAGGCGGGTGGGGGAGGTGCGGGAAGTGGAGGTCATCGACCTGGTGTCTTTCGGGGTGGGCGCACCACACCGGTGGTGCGCGGAGACGAACAGGGCACGGTTCCGGTTCCGGTCTGGGCCTGGATCCGGCGCGTCCTGTCACGTCCGCGCGGTGCACACCTGGAGCAGGAGTTGTCGTCCGCAGGCCGGTGGCCCGCGCCGGCCCGTGGTGTCGGCCGCCGCTGCCCGTAGTCGGCTCAGCACCCACAGGGCGGCGACTCCCGCACCTGCTACGGCGAGCAGACCGGGGGCGGGCAGGGGGCTCCGCTCGTGGGCCGGGGTCGAGACGCACAGCGTCCCGGCAGTCCCGGAGGTGTCGGCGGCCGGGACGGCGGGGCCAAAGGTGTGCGCGGTCGACGCGCCTGTGGTGACCCCGGCGGGATCGTGGCCGTCGGTCATCGGCGCGGCCGCCATCAGGGGTGCGGCGCCGTGGCAGCCCTCCGCGGCCGTGGCGGGAGCGCCATGCATGAGGAACAGGCCGAGCAGCACCGCGCACACCGCCGACAGCCGGGCGATGCCGCGCCTGCCTGTCCTGATGCTCTCCACGGTGCTGCCCCTTCTCACTCAGTGCCCGCCTGCCGGGCCGACCATACCCGGGGAGGGTATCTGATACTCGTCCTCGGCGCACGGTCGGCCCCATGGGCCGGCTTGGCCGGGTGGCCGTACCGCGTCGGCCGGTCGGCGGGGTGGCTCCGGACACCTGACGGATATGGCGGCGGGAGGCTTTCGCTGACTCTGGACGTCATGAGCCACGAGGTGGTGGTGGTCGTTTCAACCAGTGCCGGGGGCGCTTGCCCGGCCCCACGCTCGGCTTCGACAGACGGTTGAACAGCGTCCGCCTCGTGGTCTCGGACCATCCGGAGTCAGCGGTGCCAAGGAGGAGGTCGGTCGTATGACGATCCGCCTGACGTTTCTGTGTGCGCCCGGCGGTGACGCCACCCTGGATCCGCTCCTCGGCGACGCTCCCCTGAGTGAACACAGCCTGCATATGGCACGCGCCGCGGGAGCGGGCCTCGCTCCCCAGGTGTTCGCCGTCCGGGCCCCCTCTGTCCGCTGCTCGCAGACCGCGGACGCCATCGGCCTGATGGCACTGCCCGAGCCTGCGCTGCGCGATCTCGACCTCGGCACATGGTGCGGCCGCACCATCGACGACATCGTCGCGACCGAGCCCGACGGGTTCACTGCCTGGCTCACGGATCCGGATGCCGCACCACACGAGGGCGAGTCCGTACGACAGCTCTGCCGCCGGACAGCGGACTGGCTGAGCGGTCTGGCGCCCGACACGGGCCACGCGGTGGCGATCACCGAGGCGGCTGTCGTCCGGGCCGCGCTCATCCACGCTCTGGCCGTACCGGCGAGAGCCTTCTGGCACATCGCCGTGCCGCCCCTGTCGGCGGTCTCCCTCACCGGGGAAGGCGGCTGCTGGGACGTACGGCCCGGCACCGTCACTCCCCAGGAGGGCCAGCGATGGTTCCTCTCGCGCTCGGCGACGCTCGTCCGCCCGCGCCGGCCCAGCTGGACGGAGGGAACCACACCCGCTCCACGGTGTGTGGGCCGGCGGAACACGGGATGGGAAACGGGCTGAGTGTCCAACGCCGCGACCGGCCGGGGCGTGCCCCGGCCGGTCGCGGTGGATACCTGGGTGCAGGAATCCGCAGGAAAGCCCGTGTCAGTTGTTGACGCAGGCGTTGCCGAGCGTGGGGTTCAGCAGGGCGATGATGTTGATGCTGTTGCCGCACAGGTTGATCGGGACGTCCACCGGGATCTGGATGACATTTCCGGAAAGGACGCCGGGGCTGCCGATCGCCGTGCCGACGGTCGGATCGGGGTCGGCCTGGGCGGCTGTGGCGCCGAAGAGTGTCACAGTGCCCGCCAGAGCGGCTGCCGCAGCGATGGAACGCATCCGCATGATTCTGCCTCCGGTGATTCGTGTTGCTGGGACTTGTTCAGCTCATCGGCCAGAACGGCCCGGAGCCGCGCGTTGTTGACCCGATTGCGCCGAATTCCGCTCGTGCCAGTGATGTGTGAGGCGTCCAGGTATAAGTGCCGCTCCTGGCGGCCGTCTGCCCTGACGGCCTTCGAAGCAGGGTGTCCAGCACGGCCGTGCCCTCACGATCGACCGACGACCGCGTTCCCCGCCGGCGCACCCACCGGGTGGATCGTGGCTGCCGGGCGCCGGGGCGCGAGCGAGGTCAGGGCCACGCCGCCGACCAGCAGGACCGCCGCGCACCAGCGCAGTCCGCTCACCGGTTCGCCCAGGAAGAAGGCCGCCGACGACATCCCGAAGACCGGGACCAGCAGGGAGAAGGGGGCCACCGTGGACGCGGGGTGGCGTCGCAGCAGCCAACCCCAGGCGCCGAAGCCGAAGACGGTCGTGATCCAGGCGACGTAGAGGACCGTGCCGGCGCCCTGCCAGTCGAGGGTGCGCAGCGCCGCCAGGTCGCGCGAGGGGCCCTCCGTCAGCAGCGACAGGGCCAGCAGCGGGAGTACCGGGACCGTGCTCACCCAGACCATGAAGTTCAGCGCGTCCGGCGGGGCCGCCTTGCGGGTCAGGACGTTGGAGGCGCCCCAGCACGCCGCGGCCGCGACGCACAGCGCGAACGCGCCGAGCGGACCGGACGCGCCCTCGTCCACCGCCGCGACCGCGATCCCGGCCAGGGCCACCCCCATGCCCAACACGCCCGTCCGCGAGGGACGTTCCCCCAGGGCGGCGAAAGCGAACAGGGCCGTGAACACCGCCTGTATCTGCAGGACCAGGGAGGACAGACCGGCCGGCATCCCGTTGTCCATCGCCACGAACAGCAGCCCGAACTTGGCCACGCCCAGGACCAGCCCGACCCCCATGATCCACTTCCAGGCGACCGTGGGGCGGCCGACCAGGAGCACGGCGGGAACCGCGGCCGCGAGGAAGCGCAGGGCGGAGAAGAGCAGGGGCGGGAAATGGTCGAGGCCGATCTCGATGACGGTGAAGTTGACGCCCCAGACGGCGGCGACGAGGACGGCGAGAGCCAGGTGTGCGGGGCGCATGCGTCGAGGATCACCCGCGGGGACCATGAAGCACCAGCGATGATTGCTGCATGGTTGGATGAAGCAACGCTAATCAGTCGCCTTGCCCCTGACATCAGTCGCCCTGCCTTCGACGGGAGGCTCCCATGCTCGACCTCCAACGCCTGCGCGCCCTGCACGCCGTCTCCGTGCACGGCAGCGTCGGTGCCGCCGCCGCGGCACTCGGCTACACAGCGTCCGCCGTGTCCCAGCAGATCGCCAAGCTGGAGCGGGAGACCCGAACCGTGCTGCTCGAACGCGACGGGCGTGGCGTCCGGCTGACCGCCGAGGCGCATCCACTCGTCGCCGCGGCACAGGAACTGCTGGCCATCGTGGAGCGGGCGGAGACCGAACTGGAGCAGCGGCGCGGGATACCGGCCGGCCGGCTCACCATCGCCGCCTTCGCGTCGGCGGCGCGCGGGCTGCTGCCCGGCGTCCTCGCCGATCTGGCCGTACGGCATCCGGCATTGGACGCGCGGCTCAGCGAGGTCGACCCGCATCTGTCCATCGGCATGGTCGCCAAGGGCGCGATCGACCTGAGCGTGGTGCACGACTGGGACATCGCCCCCCCTGGCACTGCCACCCGGGGTGGAGCAGGCGGTGATCGGGGACGACCAGTGCACGCTGCTGGTGCCGCGCGGGCATCCGTTCGCGCGGCTGGACGCGGTGCGGCGCGAGGACCTCGGCGGTGAGCGGTGGGTGTGCCAGCCGCCGGGCCGGGTGTGCCACGAGTGGCTGGTGCGGACCCTGCGGATCGCCGGGCACGAGCCGGAGATCGTGCACCAGGCGGACGAGAACCCGACCTTGGTGGCGCTCGTGGCCGCCGGTCTCGGCATCTGCCTCATCCCACGCCTGGGGCGCGGCCCGCTACCCGCCGGGGTGGTGGAAGTGCCGCTCGATCCGGCCCCGGTACGGCGGCTGTACGCCTTGTGGCGCACCGGTGCCGCCCGGCGCCCCGCGATCGCGGAGACCGTCCGCACCCTGCAGGAGCACTGGACCGAGGTGGAACGGCCGAGTCATCAGGAACGCGACGCCGCCATGTGATCCATCGCGTGACACCGTGCCGAACCACGCTTCGGGGACGATCCACGAAAACCCGAAAAAAATCTTGGCCGGCGATGTCGAGATCCCGTGGACGGCTCCGTCCCCGCTGTGAACGCGACGACAATGGGTCGCACCAGCACCGAGGAGAACCACGATGGCCAAGTACCTGCTTCTCAAGCACTACCGAGGCGCCCCGGCTCCGGTCAACGACGTGTGCATGGACCAGTGGACGCCGGAGGAGATCTCGGCGCACATGCAGTACATGCACGACTTCGCGGCCCGGCTTGAGAAGACCGGCGAGTTCGTCGACGGCCAGGCACTCGCCCCCGAGGGCGCGTGGGTCCGGTACGACGGCGAGGGCCGCCCGCCGGTCACCGACGGCCCCTTCGCCGAGACCAAGGACCTCATCGCCGGCTGGATGGTGATCGACGTCGACACCTACGAGCGCGCCGTCGAACTGGCCGGGGAACTGTCGGCCGCCCCCGGGGCGGGCGGGAAGCCGATCCACGAGTGGCTTGAGGTGCGCCCGTTCCTGGCCGCGCCGCCCACCATCACGGAGTGACCTCTCAGGTGACCCAGCTGAACGAGGCTCTGCTGCGGAGCCTCACACCGAGCGTGCTCGGAATCCTCGTCCGCCGCGGAGCAGACTTCGCGGCGGCCGAGGACGCCGTGCAGGACGCGCTGGTCGAAGCGGTCCGCGTCTGGCCGGCCGACCAGCCGCGGGACCCGAAGGGCTGGTTGGTCACCGTGGCCTGGCGCCGGTTCCTGGACGCGACGCGGTCGGACACCGCCCGTCGCCGGCGTGAGGACCTCCTCGACCAGGAACCGGCCCCCGGGCCCACCCCCTCGGCGGACGACACGCTCCGGCTCTACTTCCTGTGTGCCCACCCGTCACTGACAGCGTCGTCCGCGGTCGCGCTCACGCTGCGCGCCGTCGGCGGGCTGACCACCCGCCAGATCGCCCAGGCCTACCTGGTGCCCGAGGCGACCATGGCGCAGCGCATCAGCCGGGCCAAGCGCACCGTCTCCGGCGTGCGGTTCGACCAGCCCGGCGATGTCGCCACCGTGCTGCGCGTCCTCTATCTGGTCTTCAACGAGGGCTACTCCGGCGATGTCGACCTCGCCGCCGAGGCCATCCGGCTCACCCGGCAGCTCGCGGCCGCGATCGACCACCCCGAAGTGGCCGGGCTGCTCGCGCTCATGCTGCTCCACCACGCCCGGCGCGCCGCCCGGACCGCGCCCGACGGCAGCCTGGTACCGCTCGCCGAGCAGGACCGTGGCCGGTGGGACACCAAGGTGATCGCAGAGGGTGTCGAGATCCTGCAGACGGCTCTCTCCCGCGACCGGCTGGGCGAGTTCCAGGCGCAGGCCGCCATCGCGGCGCTGCACGCCGACGCGCTCACCGCCGAGGAGACCGACTGGGTGCAGATCGTCGAGTGGTACGACGAACTCGCGGGCCTGACCGAGAGCCCGGTCGTCCGCCTCAACCGCGTGGTCGCCGTCGGCGAGGCCGACGGACCCCGCGCGGGCCTGGCGGCGCTCGCCGCACTGGACGACTCACTGCCCCGGTACGCCGCGGTGGCGGCGTACCTCCACGAGCGCGACGGCGACCCGGCGACGGCGGCACGGCTGTACGCCGAGGCGGCGCGAAAGGCACCCAACCTCGCCGAGCGCGACCACCTGACCCGCCAGGCCGCCCGCCTCAACTCCGGCCGGTCCCACTGACAGGGCGCGCTCGAACATCCCGTGGCACTCGGCGCGGCCCGGTGGCCGGAGCGGTCGCCTCACCCGTTCCGCGGCGCGGGGCCGAGCGCGGCGGGCGACTCCGCGTCGGGGATGATCCGGCGCGGGGTGCCGGAACCGTCGGCGGGCACACTCCAGACGTCGGAGTGGCCCCGTCCCCGGGGGAGCGAGTAGGCGACGGTGTGCGGGTCGAGCCATGCGGCCTGGTCGTCCACGCTGCGGGTCTCGGCGAGCGGGGTGACCCGGCGGGTGGCCAGGTTCAGGACCGAGAGCCGCCAGCCGTGGTGCGGGTCGCCGTCGACGGCGGACTTGAAGGCGATACGGGTGCCGTCCGGGGAGAGGGAGGGACACTCGACGTTGTCCCGGACGGTGCGCAGGCGGTGGGTGGCCAGTTCGCCCAGGACCAGGTAGCGGTGGCCGGCGGTGGACATGGTCGCGTAGAAGCGGCGGTCGTCGGCGGTGAAGGTCACGCCCCAGAAGTTGAGGTCCCGGGCCTTGTACGGCCGGCCCGCCACGGTGATCCTCCAGTCCTCCAACGTGGGGATGAGCTCCTGGGTACGGGTGTCGAGGATGCCGACGCGGGTGGAGAACCGCCCTCCGTTGTAGGAGTCGCCGGCCACGAACACCGTCCAGGCGACCATCCGCCCGCTGGGCGAGACCCTGGCCCGGTTGGGCACTCCGACCAGGGGGATCTCGCGGGTGGGCCGGAGATTCCGGTCGAGGACCGCGAGCTGGTAGGTCGTCAGCCCCGGGTCGAGGCGCAGGCACAGTCCCGTGCCCCCGGCCGCGTACAGCCTGCTGCACGACAGCGTCGACACCACCTTGCTCCCGCCCGGCGAGTCGGCTGGTACGGCGACCAGGCGGCCCTGGCTGTCCGCCGCCGTGCTGCGGGCCAGCAGGCGCGGCCCGGGAGCGAGCGAGACGGTGCCGGTCGCCGCCGACCGCGAGGACGCCCCGGCCTCCCGGGCGTCCAGGATGGCCAGGGCCGCCAAGGCGGCCAGCGCGATCAGATGGCCCAGGATGATGAACCCGGTGAGGAGCCGCTTGTTGCGCTTGCTCATGCCGTGACCGTTTCCTTCGGGGTCGTGGGGCGCGGAAGCAGGACGGAGGTCGCCGCGGCCGCGAGGACGGCGGCGCCCGCCGCGGCCCAGGCCGCGTCGGTGCCTCCCCAGTTCGCCCAGGCGGCCCCGAAGGCCACCGACGAGGCGAAGTAGGCCACGGCCTGAACGGTCTGCACGCAGGCCAGGCCGGTCGTGCGCAGGTCGGCGGGGAGGACGGGCCCGGCCAGCGCCATCAGGACCCCGTCGGTGGCGGCGTAGAAGGCGCCGTGGCAGCAGAGCACCGCGACGGCCAGCGGCATACCGTCCAACGGGCTGCCCAGCAGCAGATATACGGCCACCAGCGCGCCGTAACCGGAGAGCAGAACCGTGCGGCGGCCGAACCGGTCGGCGAGCGCGCCGAGGGGAGTGGCGAGCAGCAGGTAGACCAGGTTCGTCCCCACGGCCAGCAGCGGGAACCAGCCGGTCGTCACGGTGTGCCGCTGCATCAGCAGCAGATAGACGAAGCCGTCGCCGATGGTGGCCAGCCCCAGGAGCCCGGCGGCGTACAGGAGTCTGCGGATGGGGGCCGCGCGAAGCAGGCCCGCCGCGGCGCGCAGGGTGACGGGCGCGGCCGACGGGCGCTTGTCGCGGTGGTCGCGGACCAGGAACGCGAGCGCCAGCAGACCTACGGCGGCCACGCAGAAGCTGGTGAGGAACAGTGCGTTGAAGGCGGCCGGGGTGATGGTTCCGACGGCTGTCAACACGCCGAGCGCGGCCAACGGCCCGGCGAACGCGCCCGCGCTGTCCATGGCGCGGTGGACCCCGAACGCCCGGCCGAGCAGCGGCTCGGGGACGGACAGGGTGATGAGGGCGTCGCGCGGGGCGGTGCGCAGCCCCTTTCCGGTGCGGTCGGCGACGATGACCGCACCCAGGGCCGGCACGGAGGAGCCGGCGGCGACGAGGCCCAGCTTGGCCAGCGCCGAGACGCCGTAGCCGACCGCCGCGACGGGCTTGCGCCTGCGGCAGCGGTCGGCGACGAAGCCCCCGACCAGCCGCAGCAGGGCGGTCGCGCCCGTGTAGAGGCCGTCGACCATGCCGTACGCCGCCGGACTCATGTGCAGGGTGAGGACGAGGTAGAGCGGGAGGACGGCCGTGACCATCTCCGCGGAGACGTCGGTGAGCAGGCTCACCGTCCCCAGTGCCAGGACGTTGGCCCCGACCGAGGCCAGGCCGGCGCGCCGGCCTCGGTCGGGGCGGTCTTTGGGCGGTCGGTCGATGGTGGACAGGTACACGGCCGTGCTCGCTTCCTCGGGGCGGTGGGGAGGGGCCGGCGGCCGGAACCAGGTGCCGTGTTCCGGCCGCCGACGGTTTTCGCGTCGGGCCGGGTCAGCCCTTGCGGGAGGCGGCCGAGGAGGTGTCCCAGGCGTCGGTGATGGGGGACTTGTTCGCGGCGTTGCCGAGGGCGGGCAGCCCGTACATGTCCTCCAGGGTGCGGAGCACGTTGTAGTGGTTGATCTGCGTGCTGGACTGCTTGCCCGCCTTCACATGGGCGCCTGCCATGACCGTGTAGATCTGGTTGACGCTGGTGAAGTTGTCCTCGTCGAAGGTCGCGATGAACAGGCTGTTGTGGCTCTTGGCCCACTGGATGTACGAGTCCATGTGCTTCTTGAGCCAGGAGTCACCGGTGCCGATCGAGCAGTCGTGCATGTCGTTGCACATGTCGGGGATGACGAACGACACCGTCGGCAGCTTCGTGAAGTCGCTGGGGAACGTGGAGAACGGCACGTTGTACGCGGAGCCGCTCACGGTGGGGAAGTCCGCCCAGGGGGCGTGCTTGCGCCGGTACTTGCCGCTCTTGCAGTCGGTGGAGCCGGCCTTGGGCAGGGCCTCGGAGTAGCCCTTGAAGGTCTTGTGCGCGTCCAGGAGCTGCTGCCCCAGGTTGCCGGTCCGGAACGACTTGGGACAGTCGTCGTTCGTGACGCCCTGCTGGGAGCCGGAGAACAGTCCGATGTAGTTGGGCTGGCTGGGGTGGGTCAGGCCGAAGGAGCTGGTGAACAGCGTTCCCTGGGACGCCAGGGAATTGAGGTAGGGAGCGTTGGAACTGCCCTTGACCGACGTGTAGTTCTTGTTCTCGAACATGGCGATGACCACGTGGTCGTACTGCGGGATCGCCGACGCGACCGGTTTGGTCGCCGAGCTGTTGTGGGCGTGTTCCGCCGACTTCACCGGGAGCACGTGCATGGCCAGGAGAGCCAGCGCGGGTGCGCACAGCAGTGGGGCGATGCGGGAAAGACGCATCGTGTAACCCTCCTTGTGGGGATCGGTGCGGTGGGGTTTACCTGCGGGCACTGGCAGCGGTGCTGCCCGTGTACAGCAGGCGGTTCGGGGTGTTGCTGCCCGCGTCGCGGATCTTGTCGGGCGTGGCGCTGCTGATCAGCGCCGTCTGCACATCCGCGGGCGTGGCGTTCGGGTGGGCGGAGAGCCACAGCGCGGCGGCACCGGTGACGTGGGGAGCCGCCATGGAGGTGCCGGACAGCGTGTGGGTGGCCGTGTCGCCGCTGTTCCAAGCCGAGACGATGCCGGTGCCGGGGGCGAACAGGTCCGTGCAGCGGCCGAAGTTGGAGCTGGAGCGCCGGGTGTCGTTGGAGTCGGCGTTGTTGACCACGATCGCCGAGGTGATGTCGCCCGGTGAGTTGTTGCAGGCGTCCTTGCCGCTGTTGCCGGAGGAGACGACCCAGGTGACGCCGGAGGCGATGGACTTCTTGATCGCGTCGTCCTCGCTGCTGCTGCGTGAGCCGTTGATGCTCATGTTGACCACGGCCGGCTTGACGGCGTGTGCGGTGATCCAGTCGGCGGCGGCGATGATGGCCGAGGTGCTCGCGGAGTCGTTGCAGGTCAGGACGCGGACAGCGACGAGCTTGACGCCCTTGGCGACGCCGTGGTCCTTGCCGCCGACCGTTCCGGCCACATGGGTGCCGTGGCCCATGCAGTCCTGTCCGTTGCGGCCGTCGCCCACCTCGTCCACGCCGATGGAGGCGCGGCCCTCGAACTGCTTGTGGGTGGTGCGCAGACCGCTGTCGACGAGGTAGACCGTGACGTTGCTCGCGGTCGTGGAGTACGTGTAGCTCTTGTCCAAGGGGAGGTTGCGCTGATCGACGCGGTCCAGGCCCCAGGACGGCGGGTTGTTCTGCGTGGCGGAGCCGTGCAGCTCCGCGTCCTGCTCCACGTAGGCCACGCGCGGGTCGGCGGCCGTGGCACGTGCCTGCTGCGGTGTCATCTCGGCGGCGTACCCGTGCAGCACGGTGCTGTAGGTGTGCCGGATTCTGGCGCCGTGGGCGCGGGCGAGCCGCAGGGCCGTGTCCCGTACCGGAGCGGCTCCCGTGTCCTTGAGGACGACGATGTACCGCCCCGTGAGGGCGTCGGCCGAGGTGCGGATTTCACCGCCGGACGGTGTCTTCGCGTCGGCCGCCTGAGAGACCTGTGTGGACAGGGCGGCGGTGACCACCAGGGCGGAGAGAGCGGCTATTCGGGCAGATGGACGCACGTAGGCTCCAGGGAGAGAGGGGGGATGGGAAGGCCCCCGGGATCCAAGTGCGATTGGTGTACCGTCAGTTGGGCCCGCGTGGTGACGACGTGTCGCCAGTGGCGAAGAAGGGCGCGAGCGCGATCCGTGACATCCGGACGACGCCGCTCGCTCCGGTGACCACCTGATGCCATGAGCGACGGCTGGCCACTCTCGCGGAGCGGGGGCGGCTACAAGGGAAGCAAACAAGCCGTGCTCCTGAGGAGATGCGCATGTCCCGCCACCGGTTCCGTTTCGCACTTGAGGCAATCCCCGCGGCGGTCCACGCCGCACGCCACCGGATCTCGGCCGCCGTGCGGAGGTGGGACGCCCCGTTCGACGTCGACGTGTCCTTTCAACCGGAGCTGGTGGCCACGGAGTTGCTCACCAGTGCGGTACGCCACGCGTCCGGCCCACTGACCGTCGACGTCGACCTTGAGGGCGGGTTCGTGGTGATCGAGGTCGTCGACGGCAGCACCGAAATGCCCCTGCCGAGGGTGGCGGACGCCGACGACGAAGGCGGACGCGGCCTCGCGCTGATCGACGCGATGTGCCTGCTCCACGGCAGCGAACGCGTACGTCTGGCAAGCGCTGCTGGGCGGTAGTGCCTGTGGGACAGACAGCCCAGCAGGCACCCCATATCGCCGTGGCCCCCGCCGTGGACGCGGGCGGAGGCGGTGCCGCGAACGACTCCGCTCGCTGGTCGCTCACCGCGGCCGGCGCCCGACTCCTCCTGCGGATGTCGGCGACCGGGACGTGACGATGCCCGCCCCGGTCAGATCCATCCGTTGCGGGTCGCGTGCAGGGCCATTTGGAAGCGGGTGAGCGATCCGGCACGGGTGTTGAGCTGCTCCAGATGGCGGGACAGCGTGCGACGGCTCACGCCCAGCAGCTCGGCGATGGTCTCGTCGGTCACGCCGGTGGCCAGGAGCTCCAGGATGCGGCGATGCATGGGGCTGAGCGCCGAGGGCACGCGCTCGTTCAGATGCATGGGCAGCGCGGTCCGCCATGAGGTCTCGAACAGCCCAGTCAGCGCCGACAGCAGGCTGGAGGGGTGGACGATGAGCAGTGAGTCGTTGACTTCGGCTTCGACGAAGGACATCGACACGATGGCCAGCCGCTGGTCGAAGATGGTCAGCTTCACCGGGACCGTCGGAAGGATACGGGCATGCTCCCCGGCAGCGATGCAGGGCTGGATGTTGATGCTGTAGTACGCGGAGTTCTCGATCGCCGACTTGGAGTACACGACCCGGTACTCGACACCGTTCTTGAGCTTCTCGACCTCGATCGGGTTGGCGCTGCCGTGGGTGTGGTACGGCGGTGAGTCGAACCGCAGGACCTGGGTTTCGGCGGCTTCCTCGATGTTCCAGATGTGCTCGGCGATCGAGGGACCGGTGACGACCTCGACCAGGTTCTCCGTCGCCTGCGGGCTGACGGAGCGCCGGTAGTCGCGATAGGCGTTGACGGCGGCCTGGTGCGACTGACGGAGTTCGGCCGTGCGGGCGTGCGCCAGGTATTCCAGCGCGATGGTCGGCTCGACCGGCACGTGTTGGCAGACGTCGGTCCCGGAGACGGTGATCAGGCCGAGCTTGCGCAGTTGCGCCAACTCTCCTTCCAGATCCTGTTCCTGTTCCTGTTCCTGTTCTTGGTCCAGGTCCCTGGCCAGACTTTCCTGTCTACAGGGACCGATGGCGAGCAGAGCCATATAGATGTCCGCCTGTCGGTGGGTCAGACCAAGGCGACACAAATGGGTCCGCAGGTCCTCTTCGGCCATTGGAGCACCTCCCAGTGAGAACGGGGGACCATTCACCTGCCGGGAGGGAAACGTGTACTCCCGTTTCTCCACGGCGAGTTGGTGCCCGGCATCGTGGCACGCCCTGTCCGTCGAGCGCTACGTGACCCATGAGTATGTGGTCGGTGCCATAGCGAGAGCCAGGCGCGAATGCCCGTATGCGTCAGTGGCCATCGTGTGCCGCCGGACAGGGAACTTCGGGAGTACACCATTCTCACCCTGGTCGGCAATTCATCGCGCAAACCAATGATCCGGTACTTCCAGAAGAACCCCGCCGCCGCGCCCTTCGTCACCCAGCCCCATGGAGCTCCCGTGATCAGTACGTTCGCTCTCTTCAGCATCGGGATCGGCCCCTCCAGCTCACACACGGTTGCTCCGATGCGCGCCGGTCGCCGCTTTGTCCGCGGACTCGACAAAGGGGGCGTGCTGACCGAAGTCGCGGCGATCAGGATTGAGTTGTACGGCTCATTGGCCGCCACCGGCATCGGTCACGGCACGGACAAGGCCGTCCTGCTCGGACTTGCGGGCGAGGAGCCGGAAACGGTCGACGCCACCAGCGCCGACCAGCGGTTCCGGCAGTTCGCCGCGGAGCGCCGGATCCGGCTGCCGGGATCGCAGGCTGCCGCCTTCGACATCAGCTTTCACCAGGACAGGACCCTGCCGGCGCATCCCAACGCGCTGACGCTCAGTGCCTTCGACAGCAAGGGGATCGTCCTCGACAGTCAGACCTACTACTCGATCGGCGGCGGCTTCCTGCTCGACGATCCTTCCGAGACCCCAGACCACAGACCTGGCGTCCCCCCTTGCCAGTTCACCAATGCCGAGCAACTGCTCGCCCTGGCCGGCGAAGGCCCCATCAGCGACGTGATGTTGGCCAACGAGACCGTATGGCGATCGGAATCCGAGGTCCGCGACCGGCTGCTGCACATCTGGAAGGTCATGCGCGACTGCGTGCGGCGCGGCTGCGGCAACGAGGGCATCCTGCCCGGCGGGCTGAACGTGCCCCGGCGCGCCCCCGCCCTGTACAACCGGCTGCAGAAGCACACCGACCCGGCCGACCCGCTGACGGCCATGGACTGGGTCGCCCTGTACGCCCTGGCGGTCAACGAGGAGAACGCCGCTGGGGGTCGGGTCGTGACCGCCCCCACCAACGGCGCCGCCGGCATCATCCCGGCCGTCCTGCACTACTGCCACCAGTTCGTGCCCGGCACCGACGACGACAGCACTGTCCGCTTCCTGCTCACCGCCGCAGCCATCGGCATCATCGTCAAACGCAATGCGTCCATCTCCGGAGCCGAAGTGGGCTGCCAGGGAGAGGTCGGTACCGCTGCCGCGATGGCCGCCGCGGGCCTGACCGAACTCATGGGCGGAACCCCCGCCCAGGCCGAAGCCGCCGCGGAGATCGCCCTCGAACATCATCTCGGCATGACCTGCGACCCCGTAGCCGGACTCGTTCAGATCCCGTGCATCGAGCGCAACGCCATCGCCAGCGCCAAGGCCATCACCGCGGCGCGCTTGGCCATCCACGGCGACGGACGACATCTGATCCCGCTGGACAGCGTCATCAGCACCATGCGTGAGACCGGCGCGGACATGAGCACCAAGTACAAGGAGACCGCCCGCGGCGGCCTCGCTCTCAACTTTCCCCAGTGCTGATCTGCCGGACCCTAGAGCCAATTGGTCCAGGTGAAGGCGTAGAGGTAGGCGCGACGCGCTGCCGGTCGTGGGGACAGGCCGCGTTTCAGCATGACCGCCCATGCCCCTACGAACAGGGCGCCGAATGATCCGGCGGTGATGAAACCGGCGAGGTGAGCCGTGAACCGGGCAAGCGCCGCGCTCACCAACACTACGACGACGAAGCCGCAATGGGCGATGATCCTGTCACCACGCGTTTCTTTCGTGGCTGTGGAGTCGGCAGTCGGGCCATCAGACCGCATCGATGAATTCCATTCGATTCGAGGTCCGGCAGACACGACTTTGACGGATCGGCCGGCCGGAGTTGGTAGCCCCCTGCTCGCCGTGTGTCGTTGTACCAGGGGGAGCTACGTATCCCGCGACTCTAGCCAGGACGCCGTCATGTCTCGCCGATGATGCACCGAACTCTTCTTCGGGAGTCCCGAAGTATTTGAGCGCTGCGGGTGGCTACTGGCCCCGCCTTCTGGCGTCAGTGATTTGACGAAGGTTCGGGCGAACTCATTCCGGCGGAGGATGGCCGCGACGATCGTTGGTCCTTGACTCCTTGCCGCTCCGCCCCGTAGTTCGGGCAACCCCCCGTTGCCTGCCGGGCGATGTCCGGCCGGTCGCTCACCTCATCCGGCGACCGCCGGCTACTCGGCGAGGACAGTGAACCCGCCCGTGTGGACCGCCCCCGGCCGCACCGGGCGCGCCGCGGGTCGATCCGTGGCCGACCGCCGCTGACCGGTCCGTCCAAGCGATGGCACGGCGTCGACTGTCACCTCGCCTCCGACGACACATGGAGGAACAGCCATCATGAGCAAAGAGACCGCACGAAAACACGGCAGGAAGAAACCGTGGACGCTCCTCGTGGTGCTCAGCACCCTGGCGGGACTGGGCGCCGCGGCCGTCGGTATCCATGCCGCCATGGCGGGAAGCGCCGGCTCGGTAGGCACACCCCACAGCTCGGCCAGCAGCGGAGACATACCGACGCAGTCCACGAAGGAGCCGGCTCCGCTGGGTCAACCCCCGAAGAGCGATGCCGACCGAGGCATGGTCTACGCCGGGCTGAAGGCAGCACCGAAGGATGATCCGTGCGTCGGCCTGTACCACCTGGACAATTCCGGCCAGTGCAGCCACGGCCCGGACGCCGCGCCCAAGGGCATCGACATCAGCAAGGACACCCCTCCCATAGCCGCTTCTCGAAGCGGTGCGCGTGAACTTCGTGCAGACGGCGGCGCCTCCGCGCCCGGCGCGTCGATCCCGTGCATCGGCGACGGCAAGTCGGGCAACAGGGTTCAGGTGCTCTACGTGCACGCCCCCGGCCAGGACCGGTTCGCCCAGTACCAGGCTTCCTTCCAGCGCTGGGCCGCGGACATCGACACCATCTACAACGCCAGTGCCGCGGAGACCGGCGGAACACGTCATATCCGTTTCCTTACGGATTCGTCCTGCAAACCGGCACTGACCGATGTCGAAGTCGGGGCCTCCGAGCTGCAGGACTTCAGCTCGCTGAACCGGGCCTTGAGCGCCAAGGGCTACGACCGGCGTGACCGCAAGTACGTGCTCTTCGCGGACTCCAACGTGTACTGCGGCATCGGAACCATGGCCGGGGACGAACAGGCTGGCGCCAACAACCGCAGCAACTTCGGTCCTTCCTACGCACGCGTCGACGCCGGCTGCTGGAACGGCCAGGTCGCGGCGCACGAGCTCGGCCACAATCTGGGCGCCGTCAACGACAGTGCTCCACACAGCACCAAGGCCGGCCACTGCGTGGACGAGTGGGACATCATGTGCTATTCGGACGCGCCCTACCACCCGCGCATGCAGGTGCTGTGCCCGGATCGCGCGAAAGAGGCCCGACTCGACTGCAACCACGACGACTACTACAACACCGCCCCGAAGCCCGGAAGTTATCTGGCCACGCACTGGAACGTGGCCGACAACACCTTCCTGTCGAAAGGCGGGGGCACGGACAACGGCCCCGGCGGATCCACCGGGCCCACAGCACATGCCACCCAGGTGAAGACCACATCGGCCGTGCTGACCTGGCGCGGCGTCCCCACCGCGGATCTCTACACCGTCCGGGTCAACGGACGTTCCTTCGGCAACGTGAAGGGCCTTCGACTGAGCCTCACATCACTGTGGCCGGGCACCGACTACAAGGTCACGGTCACCGCCCACACCCCGAAGGGCACCACCAAACCGGGACCCGCTGCGACGTTCCGCACCAAGGAGGTGCAGTGACCGCGGACGAGCGCACCGGACTCCGGTCCCTTGACACACTCCGCCAGGAGGTAGGCCAGGGATGCGCCTGAAGGGAACGGCCGCGGCGGCCGCGCTGCTCGCCGGAGTCGTTGTGGTGAGTGGAGCCCATCCGGCTTCCGCGCACGACGACACCATCACCTTCCGGGTCTCACTCGACCGGTCCGGGCAGGTCCTGGCACTGGGCACCTACGAGAACGACCAGGACCCGGTGGACGACAACGTGGTCGGTACGCTCACGGCGCAGGCGCCCGACGGCCGCACCGTCGGACCGTGGCGCCTGGTGCAAGTACCCCACGTGGCGGGCGGATTCACCACGCGGGAGCACCTGTCCGAGGGACGGTGGCGCGTCACGGTACGCAGTGCCTTTCCCGAACTCGGCTACGGCGAAGCCAACGTCACCGTCCCCAAACCGGTGACGAGCCCGCCGAAGCCCGGCGAAGGGGCGACGGTGTCGGTTGTTTCCCCGGAGCCGCCGCGCGGGCCGGGCGACAACTGGACAACGTGGACGTGGATCGCCGGCACCGCGGTTGTCCTGGTCGGCAGCGCCCTTCTGGCGGGGTACCGGCGTCGCCGCCGCGGCTGATCCGGCGGCGGACGGACGCTCACGGGCATGCGCCCACGTCGCGAGTCTGGTCGCGCGGCGTGGGCGCACTCGTGCCCGGCACCGCTGAGAATCAGTTGCCCACCGCGACCGACACCGAACGGCCGGGAGCCAGTGCGACCTTGAAACGTAGGTGTAGGTCGCGACGGGCCAGGTCCACGCCCGTATCCGGCGCAGCGACGTGGTTCCCGAGGAGCAGCCGGCCGGCGTCACGGCGCGGGCGGCCCGGCCTGATCTGCTGACGGCCCTGAACACCGGTGTGGCCCAAAGTGTTTGGCTCGACGCCGCGCGAGAGCGGCTGCCGGTCACCGTCCTCGGCTCCGTCGCGGCCGAGCGTCCGGGCATCACCGCGCCCGGCGAGACGATCGTGATGAACGACGAGCACGTCGTGGTCATCGGCATCCTCAAGCCCGTCGAACTCGTCCCCAATCTCGACCGCGTCGCCCTCGTCGGATTTCCGGCGGCGGAGAAGTACCTGGGCTTCGACGGCCATCCCACGACGATCTTCGAGCGGTCCTCCGACGCCTCCGTCGAGGACGTCCGCGCGGTGCTCGCCCGCTCGGTCAGCCCCGGCAACGAGGGCTCGGTCAAGGTGTCCCGCCTTTGCGACGCACTCGCCGGGAAGGCCGCCACCGACAAGGGGCTCACCACGCTGATGCTCGGACTCGCGCGGTCGCACTGCTGGTCGGCGGCGTGGGAGTCGCCAACACGATGGTCATCTCGGTGCTGGAACGCCGCCAGGAGATCGGACTGCGCCGCGCGCTCGGCGCCACCAAGAGAGCGGTCTGGCTCCAGTTCCTCACCGAATCACTGCTGTTGTCGGCTCTCGGCGGCGCGGCGGGCGCACTGCTCGGTGCGGCGGCGACCTTCGCCTTCGCCCGGATCCAGGGCTGGATCGCCGTCGTACCGCTGCGGGCACGGGGCGGGAGCCTGGCGGCCACGCTCGTCATGGGCGTCGTCGCCGGCCTCTACCCCGCGGTCCGTGCGGCGCGTCTGCACCCCACGGTCGTGCTCAACGCCAACTGATCCCGCCACGGCCGCGAGATGATCGCGTCATGACTGAGATCGTCCTGATGCCCGATCCGAAGGTCGCGGCCGTGCCCGTTCAGGAGTGCGGTGAACGGCTCGTGGATGTGCGACGAGACGGCCGCCTGCTGGTCGACGAGCGGAAGTGGCAGGACTCCGGCGGAGCCTTCGCACACCTGCGGGAAGGAGTGCTCGGCCGGCTTTTCAAGGCGCAGGAACTGTTGCCCGAGGGAATACGGCTGCTGTTCGTCGAGGGGTATCGCCCGCCGTCCCTTCAGCGCCGCTACTTCGACGAATACGCAGCCCAACTGCGGTCCCATCACCCGAACTGGCCCGCTGAGCAGGTGCGTTCGGCAGCCAGTCGTTACGTGTCCCCTCCCGAGATCGCACCGCACAGCGCCGGCGCGGCCGTTGACCTGACCCTCGCGGATGACGAGGGCCGTGAACTCGACCTGGGCACCCGCATGAACGCGACGCCGGAGGAGAGCGCGGGCGCCTGCTACACACAGGCCGACAACATCAGCGGCGAGGCCCGCTCTCACCGGAACCTCCTGAGCGCGGCGCTCACCGCTGCCGGGCTGGTCAACTACCCCACGGAGTGGTGGCACTGGTCGTACGGAGACCGCTACTGGGCCCTGAAGACGGGAGCGGAATCCGCGCCCTACGGGCCGAGGGAACTCGACTGACCGCAGCCGAGAAGGCCAGGCCGTCGGCCTGGCCGTTCTCACGGGTCGGTGGTCCGGTGCCGGGGGGCTAGCGGGCGCTGCCGATGTTGCGGTCGGCGTCGGAGCCCTGCAGCATCAACGTGGTCTCCTCTATGCGGCTGAACCGGCCGTCGGGGGCGAGGTCGGCGAAGACGTAGACCTCCATGGTCACGGTCGAGCCGTCCGTCTTCGTGATGTACACGGTGTGCCGGTCGGCGTACTTGCCGCCGTCGTGCAGCTCGTCGTGGACCTCCACGCGGCCCTCCGCGACGAGTCCGCGCACGTGGGTGATGTGCTTGATGAACGCGGCGCGGTCGTCCCACCGCCCGTCGGTGCGCTGCCGGTACTCCGGGGTGAAGTGGCGGTCGGCGGCCTCCTCCACGGTGAGATCGCGGTTGAAGATCAGGTCGGTGAGGGCGGCCTCGATGCCGGTGCGGGTCATGGAACTTCCCTTCGGGGACAAGAAATCTCGAAATGCGTGCGCTGTGCACGCTTCGCCTTGACTGTAGCACTCGACGCGTGCGCAGCGCACGCTATTCTTGGGGTGTGAGTAACGACGTAGGACACGAGATCGCCGAGGCGCTGGGCATCCTGTTGCGGCGCACCACCCGCGCGCAGCTGCACAAGAAGCTGACCGAGGGCATGGGTGAGGCCGTGGACGAGCTGACGTACCCCGTCCTCAGCGCACTCGCCCGCATCGGACCCCGCAGCGCCGCCGAACTGGCCCCCGACGTCGGCCTCGACCGCTCGGGCGTCACCCGTCGGGCTTCCCGCCTGGAAGCGGCCGGTCTCGTCCGCCGCGAACCGGACCCCACCGACCGGCGCGCACATCTGCTGGTCCTCACCGAGCAGGGTGAACACGCGGTGGAAGAGCTGCGCTCACGCCTGGCGGCCCACATCATGGCGAGCGTGTCGTCGTGGGCGCCGGGCGAGGCCGAGGCCTTCGCCCGAAACCTGCGCCGCTTCACGCTGGAGGGCCCTTTCGCCTGACGGGCCGCAGGACACGTGCCAACCGGTGGCGCCGTCATGCGGGCAACCGCAGGGTCATCACGGTGCCGACCTCCAGGACGCTTTCCGCCGTCGCGCTGCCCCCGTGTGCCTCGGCGAGCCTGCGCACGATCGACAGCCCCAGGCCGCTGCCGCCCGTCTGTCTGCTGCGTGACTTGTCGGCACGCCAGAACCTGTCGAAGAGGTACGGGAGGTCGCCGGGTGCGATCCCGGCGCCGGTGTCCGCGACCTCGATCACCACCGCTGCCCCGTCACGACAGGCACGCAGGGTGATGGCATCCCCGGAGCGGGTGTGACGTACCGCGTTGGACACCAGGTTTCCGATCATCTGCCGCAACCGCACCGGG
Organism: Streptomyces sp. NPDC054794; assembly: GCF_053611585.1. NCBI lineage: Bacteria > Bacillati > Actinomycetota > Actinomycetes > Kitasatosporales > Streptomycetaceae > Streptomyces > Streptomyces sp. NPDC054794. The sequence continues at coordinate 40,228 of NZ_JBSHAQ010000015.1, forward strand.
TCGGCATGCAACTCCAGTTCCCCGTCGACCTCGACGGTGAGCGTCACGCCGGAGGCCTCCGCCTGTGCGCGGTGCGCGCCGGCCACCTGATGCAGAACGTCGGCCACCCACAGGGGTTCCGGGTACAGGGTCAACGTCCCGGCGTCGGCGGCCGACAGGTCCTGGAGGTCGTCGATGATGTGCTGGAGCAGCAGCGCCTCCTCCAGCAGTGAGGAGGTCACGTCCTGGTCCGGGACCAGGATGCCGTCCTGGGTGGCCTCCAGGGTGCTGCGTATGGTGCTCAGCGGAGTACGCAGTTCATGGGCGATGTCCGCGGCCATGACGGTGCGTTGTTCCTCCGCGCGGGCGCGGTGCTCGGACAACTGGTTGAACGCGGCGGTCAGTTGACCGATCTCGTCGCGGGTCGTGACCGGAACCCTGGCCGTCGTCCCGTCCGGCTGGCGCAGCGCACGCGTGAGCGCCCGCAGTGGCCTCACCAGACGGGAACCGACCAGGACCGTCACCCCTGCGGTGAGAAGCAGGACGCATCCGGTGACCGCGACGATGCGGGAGGTGTTGCCCGCGGACAGGTCGAAGCCGGGGACGGGGGAGCGGGTGTCCGAACCCACGTACAACAGCGCCACGGGAGCGACGTACGGGGTGAGTTGCTCGCGTCGGCTCGTGTCGACGCAGTTCTGCGCCGCCGTGACGGCTCCTCCCTGCCGGGGCAACGGCTTGACGGGGAGGAAATCGGTACCGAGGCGGACCACAGGAAGGCGCTGACGCTCCAGACAGGTGCGCAAGCGGTCGTTGAGGTCGGCGAGGGCGGCACGCTCACTCCTCGTCGGCATGTTGAGTACGTCGAGTCCGCACCCCTCGGCGACCTTGCTCTGGAGTTCTCCGTACCCCTCGATCCTCCGCCGCAGCGACGCGTGATCCGTGAAGGTGATCCGCGGCCGGCCGGCCGCGGACACGTCCCGGCGGAAGGTGTACCCGCTGTCCTCCAGGCAGAGAGCCGCCTTGTCCGCCAGGCCCGCCAGCCGGCCACGCACCGCCGCGGTCAGCCGGTACGGGCCCGACACCTGTGGATCGATACGGCCCGGGTCCTGGCCGCCGGCCGGATCGAGGACCGGGTCGACGCGCAGGGGGTCGAGGACGGCGAACACCCGTGACGGTGGATGCCCGGCGCCGCGGTCGGAGTCGGCGAGGCGCCGGTGCTCCCGGTCCCGGGTGGTCAGCACGATGCGCCGGTGCGTACGGCGTGCGAGGTCGTCCACCAGGTCCCCGGCTCGTGCCCAGGTCCGGTGGGTGGCGGCGTACTTCATCAGGCTGCGGTAGACGCCGGTGTCGTCGGTCAGCACCTGACCCTGCTGCCGACGCAGGGCCGCCTCGGTGCTGCGGACGGCGAGCCAGGCGGTGGCCGTGATCGCGCACACCGCGATGAGCAACGCCGAGACCAGGAGCCGGAACAACAGGCTCCGGTGCGGGGGAAGCCGGACGGCGGCGGTGCGGTCAGGCTTCATGGTGCCCGCGGGGGCCGGAGGGGCTCGGCGCGGCCGGGTATGCGGACGGACCGCCGCCGCTGCCCGCGAGCTTGTATCCGACGCCGTACACGGTCAGCAGAAGGACCGGCCGCCTGGGGTCGGGCTCCAGCTTCTTGCGCAGATTCAGGATGTGGACGTCCACTGTGCGTTCGGTGGTGAAGTGGGCCGAACCGCGGGTGAGGCTGAGCAGTTGACCACGGGTGAAGACGCGGCCCGGTTCCGCGGCGAGCGCGGTCAGGATCTCGAACTCCCCGACGGTGCACTCCACCGCCCGGCCGCCGAGGCGCACCTCGTGGCATGCGGGGTCCACGACGAGGTCACCCACCCGCAGGACCGGCGCCCGCGGCAGGGTCAGGCGTTCCGCCCGCCGCAGGAGGCTGCGTACGCGGGCCATCAGCTCGCGCGGGCTGTAGGGCTTGGTGAGGTAGTCGTCCGCACCGAGGTCGAGCGTGAGGAGCAGGTCCTCCTCGGTGTTGCGCGCTGTCAGCACCAGTACCGGGACGGTCGACTCGCCGCGTAGGATGCGGCATACGTCCAGGCCGTCGACGACGGGCATCATGATGTCGAGGACCAGCAGGTCGGGGGGTCGGCGGCGGATCTCGTCCAGGGCCGCTCGGCCGTCGTGGACGAGTCGTGACGAGTGACCCTCGCGTTCCAGATAACGGCCGATGATCCCCGCCTGCTTTACGTCGTCCTCGGCCACCAGGACATGGGCGCACATGGTCGGATCCTAAGCCGGGGCTCGCGCGAGACAAGCCGCTGACGACGATCTGACCATTGCTTCATAAGTCGGCGTGGGGTCGCGCGCGGTCTACCGGTGTCAGTCAGCTTCAGTCGGTCTCAGGCCGGTGTCTGTCAGTGACCGCCGTGGGGGCGAAGGGACCGTCCAGGGCGGCCCATTGCAGGAGCAGGATGGTCTTGCCGTCGGTGACGCGTCAGTCGCGGACCATGGCGAGGGCCTCGGTGAAGGGCACTTCGAGCACTTCGATGTCCTCGCCGTCCTCCTCCAGTCCGCCGCCGTTTCCGGTGCGGTCGGCCGGAGTGTAGGGGGCCGCGTAGAAGTGCAGGCGCTCGGTGACCGAGCCGGGGCTCATATAGGCGTCGAGGACGTGGGTGAGCGGGCCGAGCGTGACGCCGAGTTCCTCGGCGGCCTCGCGCCGGACGGCGGCGAGCGGGTCGTCGCCGTCGAGCAGCCCGGCCGCGGCCTCGACGAGCATGCCGTCCGGGTGGTCGTTGACGTAGGCCGGGTAGCGGAACTGACGGATGAGCAGTACCTGCCCGCGCTCCACGTCGTACGGCAGGACGACCGCGCCGTTGCCGCGGTCGTATGTCTCGCGCTGCTGGGTGGTCCAACGTCCGTCGCGGCGCCGGTAGTCGAAGGTGGTGCGCCGCAGTACGTGCCAGCCCTGGGAAGTGAGCTCGACGTCGCGGACCACGATGTCGGGGTTGCGGTCCAGGCCGCGTCCGACGCGGTCCAGGCCGGTGCGGCCGCGGTGGTCAGGGGTGTCGATGCCGGGGCGGGGGTTCACGCGGTCTCCTGCGGGGTGCGGCGCGGGATCTCGTCCAGGTGGTGGTACACGGGCAGGCCGCGGCGACGGGCGGTGGCGACGTCCTGGTCGGCTCCGGTGGAGTCACCCGGGAGTCGGAGTACGGCGTCGCAGTGGGCGAGCAGGCGGTCGGCGGTCGGGTAGAGGACCTGGTCCGCGAGGGGGTCCGTGGGTCCCGCGCCGGCCGAGCGCAGGACGGGCAGGGCGAGCCACTCCCCGATCACGGGGAGGTGGCCGGCGGCGAAGACCGGCCACGCCGCCGCTTCGAGGCGGGCGAGGTTCGCGGCCATGGCCCGCGGGTCGCCGTCGGTCCCGGAACGGTAGGGCCCGGCGATGAGGATGAGCATCGTGCCGGGTCGCGCCGCGCGGCCTTCGGCGACGGCGATCCGGATCAGCCGACCCACGCCCGCGCGGTCCAGCGTCTCGAACGGCGAGGCGGCGAAGATGCCCTTGTCGAGGGAGAACGGATCGACGGCGCGGATCGCCGAAACGGTTGCCGAGGTCCTGCGCGAGGACGGGCTGCGGGTCGACGCGCTGCCGGCCGGGTCCGTGGGAAGTGTGGCGTCGTACGACGCCGTGGTGGTCGGCGGCGCCCTGTACGCCGGACGTTGGCACAAGGACGCACGCCGGTTCGTCCGACGGCACCGCGCCGAGCTCGCGGAGCGCCCGGTGTGGTTCTTCAGCAGCGGCCCCTTGGACGCGTCGGCCTCCGAACGGAACATTCCGCCGGTGCCCGGCGTCGAGCGGACCATGACCCGGCTGGACGTCCGCGAACACGTCACGTTCGGAGGATGCCTCGAAGAAGGCGCCCAGGGACGCATGGCCGGGATGATCCTGCGCTCCGGAAAGGGCGGCGACTTCCGGGACTTCATCGCGATCGCAGCATGGGCCGCCGGGGTCGCCGCTTCCCTGAGACCGTGACGTCGCGGTCGCCGTCGATGCGTCGGTGACCTGCGACGACGTTCCGGACTTCGCGCTCCGCGGGACTGAGCTGCGGCAGGCGCCGCTGCGCGGCCCGCTCGTGCTGGGGACCGCCGCCGTGGCCTCGCTGACGGCGCTCTCGGCTCGGCAGATGGTGTGCGGCCCGGCGCCGGGCGCGCCGTTTCGAGGGCGCGCCCGGTGGCGAGCATCAGCCCGATGAGCGCTCCGGCGAGGTACTCGTGCACGGCCGGCGTGACGAGCAGCGCCGGGACGGCGATCGGGTCCACGCCGGCGTGACCGTGTCCGTGACGCGGCTGGCACCCGCCCCACGGGGAACCCGGCCACTCTCAGTGACATGGCACCCTCCTTCCGTCACGTCCCGACTCGCCGTCGGAGCCGAGGCAGCCGTGCACCGACGTCGTCCCGGGCAGGGATCGGCGATGCGAGCGACCATGGGAGGCAGCGCGAGCAGGAAAGAAGGCTGATGGTCATGGCCCAAGCATCGTGGACGACGACAGGGGTGTTCGCCGGGCGGGGAGGCGTCCGCACCGACGAGGCCGGAACCGTGACCGGTGACCTGACCCTGCACACCACCTGGGACGGCAGGCAGGTTCGTGTGGCGGTCCAGTACAGCGGCACTTCCACATGGTTCACCGTTGCCGGAAGTCCGGTCTCCTGCGCCTCCGCGCAGGACAGCAGGCAGCTGCACCAGGCGGCGGTGGAAGCCGTGCGGGCCGGCGGTGGCGCCACCGTTCCGCGGCACGACAAGTTCGTACGACGCACCTGACGAGCCGCGGCCGGGCGCGTGGACGGTCGGTCCGGCTCCATGTACGGGCGCCGGAGCACCGGGCCGCTGCTGAGCAGCGTGACGCCGAGTCAGCCCGTCCGTGGCCCCACCGCGGGCCGACCAGATCCCATTCCCGGCCCCACTCGTCCGTACGCCTCCGGTCGAGCCGTGCGCGGGCGACCGCTCCGGAGCCGACCGAAAGGCCGGCGAGGGCGCCCGCGGCCACGAGACCCAGCACAGCCGACTCAAGGGTCGCCTCGCCGGGACCCGTCGGACTCGGCGTGAACCGACCGTTGTCGTCCTGCCAGACCACGATCGCTGTCCCGGCCTTCTCGCCGTGCTCCACCCAGGTCCGGGCGGTGCGGGATGTGCCGTCGGGCGCCGTCCAGCGCACCGTAGCCCGCACTTGGTCGCCCTTCCCCAGGTCTCGGTGAGGGTCCGTGGGGCGTCGGTGACGAGCACCGCCGGGACGGAATGCCGCTCGGCGCGCTGCCGAGCGAAGGACTCACTGGCGGCGTGGGCCGTCACCAAGCCGGCTGCGGCGCCGCGCGGCAGGATGCTCAGCCAGACGGCCAGTACGGTCCAGGCCTCGACGATGTCGTCGTGCCGCCGCAGCGGGTTGCTCCGCCATCGCCACAGCGGACTTCTCACGCTTCTGCCGCCGCGCATCCGTCCGCACCTCCTTCGTCGATGTGGTCACGGTCGGCGAGCCGGGTGAACGGGAGACAAGGTGATCCGCCGGTGGAACCCGGAGCCCTCGTTCACAGCCCGCGCAGCCAGCCGTCCGCCACGCCGTGCAGGGCCTGCTCGGCGGGCCGCAGCCGCTTGTCGTCCAGGCGGTAGGACAGGTGGTCGACGACGTCCACGACACCGTCCAGACGGCGCGCCATGCCGACCGCTACGGCTGTGTCGCTGCGCCGTTCCACCTGGCCGGTGAGGGTGACGACGCCGTTCTCGACGGCGGCCTCGACGGTGTGCGGCGCGATCCAGAGCGTGTGGGCGAAGACCTCCCGTTGCACGTCCCGCCGGATGTCCTCGTCGCCGCGCAGGAAGACCTGAAGCAGGTCATGGCGTGTGACGATGCCGACGAGCCGGTGGTCCTCGTCGACGACGGGCAGCCGTTCGATGCGGTGCTCGGCCATGAGCCGTGCTGCCTCGGTGACGGTGGCGTCGGCGCGCACGGTGACGGCGGCCGACGAGGCCGATCTGCTGGTCGTGGGATCGCGTGGGCTGAGTGGCTTCACCGGGTTCCTCGTCGGTTCGGTCGCCCTCGGGGCGGTCGCGGGGGCGTCGCGGCCCGTCGTCCTGGTGCGGGCGGGGGAGGAGGCGTCGGACGAGCGTCTCCCGGCGGACGACGGGGGCGCTTCGATTCGCACCGGCTACCGGGACGTGGTGCTCGGCATCGACGTCGGGGAGCCGTGCGACGAGGTCATCGAGTTCGCCTTCGAGGCGGCCCGGCTCCGGCATGCCCGGCTGCGGGCCGTGCACGCTGCGCCGCCGCGCCCGGTCCGTTCGGCCTCGGAGAGGGTGACATCGCCCTGGTGGACGAGCCCCGGCGAGCGGACGAGTGGCTCGGCTTCCTCCAGGCCGTACTGCGGGTGTGGCGTGACAAGTACCCGGGTGTGGACGTCAAGGAGACCGTGGTGCAGGACAAACCCGCGAACGTGCTGGTGCGGGCCGCGAGCGGGGCGAGCCTGCTGGTCGTCGGCCACCGTCTCACCCAGCGGCCCATCGGGCCGCGCACCGGGCCCGTCACGCAGGCCGCGATCCATCACGTCGACTGCCCGGTGGCCGTTGTGCCCCACGGATGACGGGGCGCGGGAGAACCTCGCCCCGGCCGAATGGCCCGCCCCCGACTTCCCACCCCCGGCAGCTCGGCGTTCGCCGCCCCGGCGAGCAACGAGGTACCCGGCGGCCTGCGCACTTGCGCGGGCGCCGGGCTCAGCGGTTGACGGTCAGCGGTACGGTGTCGACGATGACGGGCCTGCCGTTCTCGGGCGAGATGAAGTACGCGGTGAGCAGACCGGGTCCCGTGCGGGCCGCCTTGTACGGGAGCGTGACGTCGAACGTCCCACGCGTGCCCGTGCCGGACGAGGCCCGGACCAGCACGTCGGCCGCCGTACGCCCCGAGACGTCCGTCACCTTCAGCCGGAACTCGGCCTCGAAGGTGTCGGCGCTTCCCCGGACCCGCAGGGGACTGCTGATGCCCTCACCCATGAGCGGGGACTCGACCAGGACGGCCGGCGAGACGTCCTCGAAGTCCGCGCGTCCCACAGGGCCGTTGAGGACGATGCCCGCCGCGCCGAAGGACGAGACGGGCTTGCCGTCCAGCTCGAAGCCGACCTTGCGAATACCGGGGTAGCGGGTCACCGTGAACACGACCTGGGCGAGGCGCGCCCGCAGGGAGACGGTGCCGCCGCCGTCGTCGTACCGGCCGGAGAGGTCGACGGTCGCCACCTGGTCGCGGACCGCGACCGAGTGCAGGGTCGTGCCCGGCGGAATGGCCGAGGTGCGGTCGTGCCCCCGTTCGTAGCCGTCGGGGCCGGCCAGCAGGGCGCGGACGGATCCGGCCGCGGTGGCCGGGGCGGTCACGGTACGAGGCGCGGGCGAGATGTGGCCCGCGTGCAGGAGGTACACGGCGGTCGTGATGTGCCGCCCCGCGGCTCCCGTCGAGCCGGTCGCCGGGGCTCGCGGTGCGGTGGCCGACGAGGTGGTACCTGGGGAAGCCGGTCCGCTCGACGTCCCGCCCGACGCTCCTGATCCGGCGGAGGCGGACTCGCCGGGCCGTGCCGATGCCGCCGGTGGCGGACCGGCGGCCGTGCCGCAGGCACCGGCGACGAGGAGCGGCACGGACAGCGCGGCGACGAGCATCACCGGGCCACGCCGACGGGGACACGGGGCTGACCTTCTGCTGTTCATGACGACCTCCTCCACACGTCCAGTGAAGCGCGTACGGCGGCGGCGTCCCAGGGGCCGCATGGCATCGGTTCGGGGCCGAACCGCGGCGGTGCGCCGCTCAGGACCGGCGTCGGCTCGTCGTGGAGGCGGCGAAGGGCTCGTCTCCCGAGCCGGTCAGCGGCGCTCGCTGGTGCGGGGCGCCGCGTCACGCGTGCGGCTCCCGTCCCCGTCCGGCCGGCCCTGGGCGGTTCCGTAGTAGGTGGCGCGCATGAGGTTCTGCATGTCCGCGAGCATGGGCGTGCGCGGGTTGGCGGGTGCGCACTGGTCCTCGTAGGCGTTCAGTGCCTGTTGGGGCAGGGCGTCGAGGAAGGCGCGCTCGTCGATGGATCCCGTCGAGCGCTCTATCGCGGACCGGTGTCGGATCGACCGCCGCGCCACGGCGGTGGGGTGGCCGACCTGCGGGCCGCGTCCCCGCGGTGCTGGGCACGATTCATCCGGCCGCGCAGCCGGTCCGCCAAGCGGTCCGCGAGTTCGCGCGCCGTGGCTTCCCGGGCGTGGACGACCACAAGGGAGTTCGCCACCACGAACTCCGCTTCCGCGGACCAGAGCCGCTCGGCGTGATGCGCAGCCGACTTGACGATCCTCATGACACCGTTGGTGGCACGAGTCCCGGGGCGGTCGAGCACCGCGTCGAGCTTGGCCTGCACTTACGCGAGTTCTTCCGCGCCCACATCCCCCTCCGTCCGCACCTGTACGCCACCGGTGGCGCCGACGTGGGTGCCGATGTCCTTGGCAGTCATGCGATCCACTCACTCTCATCGTTGGGCAGATCCAGACTTCTGCCGGCACCGGCCACGGCCCAGGGCTGTCCGGCCCATGGGCCCCGTGCCATCGGGCCTTCACCGCCACGGTCACCGGCGGTCGGCTCGTCGCGCGGGCGGCCCTGCCGCGGACGACCGTCAGCCCTGGCCGGCCGTGGCAGACTCGGCCATACGCGTGCGGGGCGGCCGGACCCCCTTGGGCCTGCTTGCCCCGAGCACCGAATCATGCGCAGCCTGTACACGAGGCACGCGCGGGTGCCCGAGGCCGACGGGCGGACACCACCGGGCAGACGATCCGGGCCCGCGTGGTGGGTGAGGAGGGCGCGATGAACACACGGCAAGCGGATGAGAAAGCGGCGAGAGACCTCGTCGCGGAGGCCGTGGCCGCACCGTCCATGCACAATGCGCAGCCGTGGCGGTTCCGTTTCGTGACGAGTGAGCGCTCCCTCCTCCTGCTCGCGGATCCGGACCGCGCCATGCCTCGTTCCGACCCCGGAAACCGGGCGCTGCACATCGGCTGTGGGGCGGCGCTTTTCAACTTGCGTGTGGCCGCCGCGCACGCCGGTTTCGCCCCGATGGTCCGCCTGCTGCCGGACCCAGCCGAACCGCTGCTGCTCGCCCGCGTCGAGCTGGGCGGAGCGCCGGGGACCGTGCCGCACGAGGACGACCTCGCCCCCTTGCACTCCGCGATCCACGAGCGGCACACCAGCCGGTACCCCTTCGAGGAGAAAGCCATCCCGGAGGATGTTCAGGCCGCGCTGCGAACGGCGGCCGGCCAGGAGGGTGCCGAGTTGCAGTTTCCCGGGCCTTGGCAAACGGAGACAGTGCTGGAGCTGGTCCACGACGCGGAGAGCCGCGACGCCCTGGATCCGGAGGGGCTGGAGGAACTGCGCCGCTGGACCCGGCTCGGCCCGGAGGCGGACGTCGCCACCGACGGCGTCCCCGAGTACGCGTTCGGGCCTCGGATGCGGGACGGCAGAGCCCCACTGCGTGACTTCGCCGGCCGCCGTCCGGTCGCCGATCGCGGCGCCACCGCCTTCGAGAAGAACCCTCACCTGGCGCTGCTGAGCACGCCGGGCGACGCACCCGCCGACTGGCTGCGCGCGGGCCAGGCGATGGAGCGGGTTCTCCTGGCGGCCACCGCCGCCGGACTCGCCACCTCCCTGACCTCCCATGCCCTGGAGAACCGGGATCTGCGCCTACTGGCTCGTGACCCCGTTACGGGCACCGGGCACGTCCAGATGGTGCTGCGCCTGGGCTACGGCCCCCAGGGGCCCAGCACGCCTCGGCGTCCGGTCCGTGAGGTCCTGGACATCGTCTAGCGGAGGAAGCGGGCGGTTGTTCCGCACGCGGTTCAGGTTTCTCCCTGGATGTAGGCCTTGTACTGAGCGGCGGTGAGGAGTTCTTTCAACTCGGCCGCCTTGGCGGTGGTGAGCTCGACCAGCCAGCCTTCGTCGTACGGATCCGCGTTGACCAGTTCCGGGGATCCCTCCAGCTCCTCATTGACGGCGGCGACCGTGCCGGTCAGGGGCGCGAAGATGTCGGATACGGACTTGACGGACTCCACGAGGCCGAACTGGTTACCGGCTTCGAGTGTGGCGCCGACCTTCGGGAGCTCGACGTAGACGATGTCTCCGAGCTGCTTCTGCGCGTGGTCCGTGATGCCGATGCGCACCCGGCCGTTTCCCGTGGTCTGCACCCATTCGTGTTCCTTGGTGTAGGTGAAGTCGCTGGGGATGTCTGACATGAGGGCCTCCGTACGTCGCTGACGAGGACCGCCGTGCTGCCGGCCTCCGGTGGAAAGCCTTCTACAGATCTTGCGGCGGCGGCGGAATCCGAGTCCGGACGGGTGAGTCCCTTCCGGGAGTCAAGCGACGGTGGCCGGGGAAGCGGCGCGCAGTGGCGCGAGGGCGGTGCTCCAGGCGACGACGTGGTCCAGCAGCGTGTCGAGGGCGGCGACGTGCTGGTCGCCCGGCTTGAAAGTGGTGTGGTTCTCGAAGTCGGTCAACAGCGACAGTGCGACCTGCGGCGCCACAGCGGCCGCGTCGGAGCGGTCGGCCGGGGCCGAGCGCCGGGCGAGGGCCCGGAGGGTTGACAGGCCGGCCAGCACTTGGTCGCGGTGGCGAGCGGACTTCATCCCGGCGGGCAGCCGGGCGAACATCGACATGGTGGGGGAGGCGCGCCGCTCACGCAGCCGGGCGCCCACGTAGGCGGTGAGGGCGTCGACGTGCTCCTCGTCGTAGGCCCACAGGATCCGTCCCGCACAGTGGGTCTGGAGCCACAGCGGCCGCCGGAAGAAGGGGTCTTCGGTGCCGCCGACCACGGCACCGATCAGGCCGACGCCCCGCTGCTCGGCGGTCCAGTCCGCCACCGCGCCGCAGCCGGCGCAGCTGAGACGGCGGGGCTGGAAGAGCAGTTCACTGAAGTACTTCGGCGATGCGAGACCGGGCCGCGGCACAACGAGCGCACGGCCACCGCACCTCGGGCAGACCACGAGCACCCGACTGGTGAACTTGACGAGCCACGTGCCATGGTCGTGGTGACGGGCCTGTTCGGGACGCGCGGGCCGGGAACTCATGCCGGACACTCTGCCAGGCCCGATCCACGCCAAGCGACTGATATCGGTGGCCGCCGAGACCCGGGCCCGAGCTGCGGATCAGCCGGATACCGCAGCTGTGTGACGGTGCGGACACTGCGGCAGCCGTCCGGAACCAGTCCGAGCCACCGTGGGCGCGAGCCGGACGACCACCACAGCGGCCGGTGCGGCGGGCGCCCGTGGTCATGCGTCGGGTGGGCCAGGCGTGGGGCGGGGGGTGTCCAACCGAAGGACGAGTGCGCGCAGGGCACGAAGTTCGGCGTCCAGAGCCTGCGCGCCCTCGCGGGTGAGCGCGATCCATGTGCGGGGACGCCGGCCGGCGTAGCCCTTCTCGACGGTGATGAGATTCGAGTCTTCCAGCACCTTCAGGTGCCTGGAGAGGTTTCCGTCGGTGACGGCCAGTTGCTTCTTCAAGAAGCTGAACTCGACCCGGTCGGCTTCTCGGGCGATGGTGAGAATGCCGAGCCGCACACGCTGGTGGACGGTGTCGTCGAGCGACTGGGTCGGATGGAGTTCTGCCTCTTCATCCCCGGCGGCGGTCGAGTCCTCGACGCTCATGGGGCAACCGTATCCGCATCGGCGGCGCCGGGCGCGGCTCGGTGGCGGGTTGTCGCCCGTTCGGCCAGGCCGGCGAGGAGCAGGATGGCGGCGAGCAGGAGCGCCTTGACCTGCGGTCCGTCGGCCCAGCCGGGGTGGGTGGGGTGCTGCCAGGGCAGCCATCCGGTGCCCCAGGAAGCCCCGAGGTAGCCGGTGAGCAGCAGGGCATGAGCGAGACCGGCGGCCGCCGTGATCCAGCTGCGTTCGGCCAGTGCGAGGGCGAAGAGTCCGATGCCGACCAGGTACCACGGAGAGGCGTAGGCGTTCTCCAGCAGCACGGCCTCCCATGACTGGTGCCTGCCGAACAGCAGGGCCATCAGGGCTGTGGTGATCGCGACGGTGGCAATGGCGGTCGTACGGATCCATATGGCGCGGCGCGGGACGATGCCCCGGGCCTCACCGTGCAGGCGGTACCAGCGGGCGAAGAGGAACCATGCCAGGGGGAGGAGTGCGAACCACACGCCCCAGGCCGCGAAGCGCAGGACGGCGCCGTCGAACTCGCCCTTCAAGCACGGCGTTCCGGGTTCATGGACGACACACAGGCCGGTCAACTCGGCGTAGGCGAAGGTCGGATAGGACATGATGGAGCGTCCGTGGGCTCCGAAATTGAAGGCGTACCGGGCGATCGGAACGGCTGCCAGCGCCAGGAGGCCGAAGCCGAGGAGGCCGACCCACGAGTTGTGCATCTGCGCGCGGGTCCTCGCCCGCAAGCCTTCCGCCGCCGCCAACAGGCCGGCCGCGTTCGCCCTCGGTTCGGATCCCGAGCTGCTCAGTGACGGTGTTCCCACGATGTCCCCCTGTTTGTTCCCGTTTCGGCAGCGCTGAGAAGTGGGCAGTTGGTCGGCCGCCCACAGCTCCAACTTTGCAACGCAAAGTACATGGTGGTCAAGAGTGAGTTGCTGCGGCGCCGCGGCACGCGTACCCGCACTTGGAGGCAGGGCAATGAAGCGGCGTCCAGCGATCGCCATGCGCCAAGGAGCTATCCCGCGTGCGCCGTTGAGCGTTGAGCGGTCTCCGACGATGCGCGGGTTGCCGGGCCGAACACGCCCCGGGGATCGCCGGTGATGCTGCGGTCGTGCGGGTACTGGACGACTCCACGGAGGGTTGCGTCGTCGAAGAGGCCGGTGGCGGAGACGTACGTGAAACCTTGGCCGTGCAGGAATGGTTGGAGGCGCTTGACGTCAGGGCCGGTGTCGCCTCGGGCGATCGAGTGGGTGCAACGGGAAGGGGAGTTGTGGCAGTGGGTTGAGAGCGGCTGACTGGGGGACGTGGATGCCGATGTCGGCTGTCTGCTGGGTCTGGAAGAAACCGGCGCGGGTTCGGTCGGCGGTGTAGAGGGACTGTCCGAAGGGGCTGACGAGGCCGACGGCTGCCTCATGCCGGTGGAGCCCGCAATCGGCGCCCTTCCCTGAGTGGCCGGAGGGTCGTCCGTGCAGCCACTGCTCAGCGCCGCGGTCAACGCTGCCGCCGCCAGCAGGCCGACTCCTAGAGCCTCCGAGCACAGTAGGGGCGACTGGTTCCACTTTGCCGCGCGGCGACGGCGACGCCGCCTGCGCCCGCGCGTGTGTCCGTGTCTGGGTCGGGGGTGCACCGCCGGCCCCCTCCAGGAGCGGCGAACCGATCGTGGTCTCGGCCACGGCCTTCTGCTCGTCGAGGAGCCGAGCCTGTGGCACATCCGCCACTTGGTGCTGAAGTACCGGACGGACGAAGCGCGTACATGGCTCCGGAGCGACACCGTGCGCAGGCCTTGATTGATTCATTCCAAAGATTGCTTTCCTGAACAGCCCAGGACAGACGTCCATCGCTGGGGCTGTCTCGACGACAGCTTTAGCGATGCGTGCCGTTGGTTGCGCCTGCTCTCAAGTTCGTTACTGGCTCGGCGCCTTATCGGGCCATCCCTGTTCCTGCAGTGTTTGCCTGAGATGCCGTAGTCCGTGGTATATCCGCGACTTCACGGTGTCGTGGGGGAGGCCCAGCGCCTCTGCCGTCTGGCGGGTGGTGCGTCCAGCCGCATAGGACTCGACGATGGCCTCGCGATACGTGGGCGGCAGGCTGGCCAGGGCCTGCGCGATGGCCGTGGTCGCCTGCCTGCGGTAGTAAGAGCCGTGGATCATCATGTTTCCGGTATTTCATTCGGGCGCGAAGTCAGGGTATGAAGTGGCCGCCCTGGACGGTGAAATGTGTTGTCACACATACGTTTAGTCTCCTTGAAGGGAGAGGGTAATCGCAGCGGTATCGACCCGTTCCTTATGGGATCAAGCCATGAGCATGCTACTCAGGCGACGCGCTGTAACCCTTAGTAACGTATGGTCAGGCGGCCAGGCTTATGGCTTGCTTAAGGAATCCTTGAGGTTGCGGTCTGTCCTGTAACCGCCCTCGCCCGTTGCGGCGGGCAGGTGATGGCGTCGGTCGGCAGACGTCCCCGGTCCGTAAGACTTCAAGTGTTCCGGAACGGCCTCCTGCCGAGTGGGATGGAGAGCATGAAACTGCGTGTCTCTCCGCCGGTGTTCAAGGGCAGGCTGCATGACGCCCGCACGGCGACCTCGATCGGCCGGTGGCTGGGGGCGGCCTTCACCGTCTGCTTCCTCACCGGTCTGATCAGTCACTTCATGCAACATCCGCCGGACTGGCTGGCCGACCACATTCCCAGCCGTCCGGCATGGGGCTATCGGGTCTCTCAGGGCCTGCATGTCGCCTCCGGCATCGCGGCGATTCCGCTGCTGCTGGCCAAGTTGTGGACCGTGTATCCGCGCCTGTTCGAGTGGCCGCCAGTGCGGTCGGTGCGGCACGCGCTGGAGCGATTGTCGATCGCGGTGCTCGTCGCCGGGGCCGGATTCGAGTTGGCGACCGGTCTGCTGAACACGGCCCAGTGGTATCCGTGGCCCTTCTCGTTCGTGCCGGTCCACTACGCGGTGGCGTGGCTGGTGGTCGGGGCCCTGTGCCTGCACATCGCGGTCAAGGCGCCCGAGATTCGTACACATTGGAGCCGACGGTCGTCAGGGACGCTCGCTCTGCCACCGCAGGACGGCCCGGAACGTCGGTCGCTGCTCGCCGCGGTGGGTGCGGCCGTGGGTGCCGTCACCCTCACCACGGTCGGCCAGTCCTTCACTCCTCTGAAGGACTTGGTCCTGCTGGCGCCTCGCCAGCCGGACCACGGCCCGCAGGCACTGCCCGTCAACCGGACCGCCGAGGCCGCCGGGGTCGGCCGGATCGCGGACGAGGAGTACCGCCTGGTGGTGGCCGGGCCGCGACCGTACACCCTGACGCTGGCAGAACTGCGTGCGCTGCCTCAACACGAGGTGGAGTTGCCCATCGCCTGTGTGGAGGGCTGGAGCAAATCCGCGCACTGGACCGGCGTGCGGGTCGTGGACCTGCTGGAGCGGGCGGACGCGCCCGCGCATGCGCGGGTGAGGGTGGTGTCACTGCAACTGCGCGGCGGATACCGGGTGTCGGAGATGGGACACGAGCACGCACGAGATCCCCTGACCCTGCTCGCCCTGCGCCTGAACGGCGAGGAACTCGCTCCCGACCACGGCTACCCGGCGCGGCTCATCGCCCCCGACCGTCCCGGTGTACTGCAGACCAAGTGGGTGGGCCGACTTGAGGTGCTGGCATGAAGGTGACGCGCTTCCTCGCGGGTGCGGGTGGCCTGGCGCTCATGGGCGTCGGCGTGTCCCTGCTGATGGACGTCCGTGACCTGACCGGCGTGCTGGTCTGGTTGGGCGGGGCCGTGGTGCTGCACGACGCGTTGATCGCCCCGTTGGTGCTGCTGGTGGGGCTGCTCCTGGTGCGCGGCGGTGTGCGCGGTGGCCTGCGCGGGCCGGTGCGCGGGGCCCTGGTGGTCGCGGGTGCGTTGACCGTGGTGGCGCTGCCGGTATTGCTGCGGCCGGGCCCGAGGGCCAACTCGTCTGTGCTGCCCCTGGATTATCCGCGCAACTGGCTGATCGCACTGGTGGCTGTGGCCATGGTGACGGTGCTGACGATGGCCGTGCGAAGACTCGCCCGCGGCCGGCGGCCACCGTCGTGAGCAAGGCCGGGGCACATCCCGATCCGCCGTCTTACGGGTGTCTTACGCGTTGCCGGCAGCGGCGCTGCGCGGCGGACCGGCCTCCTACGGTGACCGGATGCGAAACCTCCGAGTTCTTCGTACGACTGCCCTGGTGACAGCCGCTCCACTGGTGCTGGCCGTCGCCGGTCTGGTGCACCCCCGGCACCTGACGGCGGCGACGGCGGGCCAGTGGGCGGGACTGCACATAGCCCTGCTGGCCGTGTTCCCCTTGATCGCCCTGGGCCTGGTGGTGCCGTTGTGGGGCAGACCGCGCCGTGATGCCGAGGGGGCGTTGACGGTCCTCGCCTGGGCCGGGTGCCTCTGCTACGCCGTCTACTACTCCGGGCTCGACGCGGTTGCCGGGATCTCCGCCGGTACCGTGGTGGGCCACGGCGTCCACGGGGCGGCCGGGCGGCTGTTCACGACCGGCGACGCGCTCGGCCGGGCGGGGGTGTACGGACTGACCGTCGCCTCTCTCGCCACGTGCGCGGTGCTCGTGCGGCGGCACGGGGTACGGATACTGCCGGGTGCGATGGTGCTGCTCGCCGCCTGCTGGTCGTTCGTCGACAGTCACATCTTCTGGCCCCGGGGCGTGTTCACCATGCTGGGCTTCGCGGTGGCCTTCGCCTTGCTGACGGTGGCTACGGCGTTCCCGGCACGGCCGGACGCGAAGGCCAGGATGTGCGGAACCGCCTCGCGCAGACTGACGAAGTGACGATGTACGCCCTCGACCGCGACGGCGGCGTTCACGCCCCACACCGTCATCCCACTGCGCAACCCGGACTGTACTCCGGACGGGGCGTCCTCGATGACCAGGCAGTCTTCCGGTGCGGCACCGAGCCGTGCGGCGGCCTGCAGATACGGGACGGGAGAGGGCTTGCCCTCCTCGACAGCGGCCGCGTCCACGATCACGCTCGGCATCGGCAAGCCCGTTCGTAGGAAGCGGCCCCGCACCCGGTGCTCATAGTTCGAGGTCACCAGCGCCCAGGACCCGGATGGCAGGCCGCGCAGCAGCTCCGAGGCGCCGTCGAAAGCCGCGTAGACGCCGGACCGGACGTCCTCGTCCTCCAACTCGTGCAGCGCGGCGAGGCACTCGCTCGGATCCTCGTCCGCAGCGACCTGGGCGAACGTCTCCAACGGCCGTGTCCGCAGGGCCACGTGATAGACCTCGTCGGCATCCTTCCCGTACCGCTCCGCCCAGGCTGCCCAGACCCGGCGCTGGTTGCTCACCGCGTCGATCAACGTGCCGTCGACATCGAACAGGACGTACCTCGTGCGGTCGGGCCCTGCGGGTTCACCATTCACCCGTTGATCATGTCAGGCGGTGCTCCGCGCAGGTACGAGCGGGACCGCTAAGCCCGTCCGCTCCAAAACGGAGCGCGGAAGCGCCGTCGCGCTGCGAAACTGTCCCGATGATCACCGTGCCCACTGCTGTGCTGGATTCGTTGTACGGGCTCGCGTTCGGCGACGCCTTCGGTGACCGTTGGTTCGGCATCCTGCGCCGGGACGGTCAGGCAGGCCTTGAGGCGCGGACGCTGCCCCCGGAACCGCTGTGGCGTTGGAGTGACGACACCGCCCAGGCGCTCGTTCTCGTACGGGAACTCGCCGAGGGCGGCGGCATCGTCGACCAGGACCGCCTCGCCCTACGCTTCGCGGCGGCCTACGCCGACGACACGCACCGCGGGTACGGAGCGTCGATGCATGACGTGCTCCGCCGGATCGGCGCGGGCGAGCCCTGGCAGGAGGTGGTCGCCGGGCAGTTCGGCGGTCAAGGCTCCTGGGGCAACGGCGCGGCCATGCGCGCCGCCCCGCTCGGCGCCTGGCACTCCGCCGACCTCGATGCGGTCGCTGAGCAGGCCGCTCGCCAGGGCGCGGTCTCGCACCATCACCCGGAGGCGCTCGCCGGAGCGATGGCGGTCGCCCTCGCCGCGGCGCTGGCCACCCGCAGCCGGGGCGGGCACACCCCGGCCAGGTCGGACTTTCTTCAGGCGGTCGCCGAACGACTCCCCGACAGCGACGTCCGGTCGGGAGTGCGGATCGCGGCCCGGATGCCGGAGCGCACCTCGGTCCGGCACGCCGCGGAGGTCCTGGGCTCCGGCTACCGGATGTCAGGGCCCGACACCGTCCCGTACGCCTTGTGGTGCGCGGCGGGGCACCTCGACGACCTGCAGGAGGGACTGTGGGTCACGGTCGCCGGGCGCGGCGACATCGACACCACCTGCGCCATCGCGGGCGGGGTGATCGCCGCGCGCACAGGCGTCGCCGCGCTCCCCCCTGCCTGGCACGCGGCCTGTGAACCGCTGCCGCCGGTCGTGACGGAGTAGGAACTCCCATGGGGATGAGTTCGGGCGTCTCCATAGGAACACCGGCGTCAGCGATCCGTAAGAACCTCAAATCCCTTATGTCTGCTTTGCGTTCGTAGGGTGAGTGGGGTGATCGAGACTTCCCCCGTCCCCGTCCCCGTCCCCGCCCCCGTCCTGGTGGACGTCGTACTGCCCTGCCTCGACGAGGCCGATGCCCTGCCCTGGGTGCTGGACCGGATTCCGCCCGGCTGGCGGGCGATCGTCGTGGACAACGGGTCCACCGACGGTTCCCCCGACATCGCCCGCTCCCTCGGCGCGTACGTCGTCCACGAGCCGCGCCGTGGCTTCGGCGCCGCCTGTCACGCCGGTCTTACCGCCGCCACGGCCGATGTCGTCTGCTTCAGCGACTGCGACGGCTCCCTCGACCCCGGCCTGCTGCCCCAGGTCGCCGGGCCCGTCCTCGACGGCTCCGCCGACCTGGTCCTGGGCCGCCGCCGGCCCACCACCGTCGGTGCCTGGCCGGTCCATGCCCGGCTGGCCAACCTGGAGTTGGCCCGCCTGGTTCGCCGCCGCACCGGCCTGCGCCTGCGCGATCTCGGCCCCATGCGCGCGGCTCGCCGGGACGCGCTGACGGCCCTTGACCTGACCGATCGACGCTCCGGCTATCCGCTGCAGATGGTGGTCCGCGCCGCCGATGCCGACTGGCGCGTGCAGGAGACGGATGTGCCGTACCAGCCGCGCACGGGCCGGTCCAAGGTCACCGGCACCTGGCGGGGAACTTGGCAGGCGGTACGGGACATGCGCGCCGTCCTTGCCGAGCGGCCCAGCACCGGCCCGGCCGCGGCGGTCGCGGGAGCCAAGAGAGCCACAGGAGCCGCGGAGGTCACGGAAGTCACGGGGGTCGCGCGATGAGCGCCGCCGTGGGGCCGGCCACGCTGCTGGTCATCGCCAAGGAGCCGGTGCCGGGGCGGGTCAAGACCCGGCTGACCCCGCCCTACACGTCCCAGGAAGCCGCGGCCCTGGCCGAGGCGGCGCTCACCGACACCCTCCACACGGTGCTCCGGGCCCCCGCCCGGCGCCGGGTCCTCGTCCTCGACGGGACCCCCGGTCCCTGGCTGCCGCCGGGCTTCGAGGTGGCGGCGCAGGTATCCGGGGGCCTGGACGAGCGGATAGTGGGTGCCTTCGAGCTCTGCGACGACGGCCCGGCCCTGCTGGTGGGCATGGACACCCCGCAAATGCCCGTGGACCTGCTGTCCCGCGTCGGCCAGGACGGCCTCGACGCCTGGTTCGGTCCGGCCTCCGACGGCGGCTTCTGGGCCTTGGGCCTCGCCGCACCGGCCCGCGCCCGGTCGCTCGTACGAGGCGTGCCCATGTCCACCGACCGCACGGGGGCCATCCAGCGTCTGAGACTGGCTCAGGCAAGGCTGACGGTCCGTGACCTGCCGTCGCTGCGGGACGTCGACACCGCGGCCGACGCCGCCGCGGTGGCCGGCCTCTGCCCGCCCTCGTCTCGTTTCGCCACCACCATGGCCTCACTCGCACAGGCCGTCCGATGAGCGGCACGGCAAGTGGCACGGCCATCGGTATGGCAACCGGTACAGAGTCCTCCGCCGCGGGGCGGGTCGAGCCGGCCGTGGCACGACCGCATGCGCACACCGTCCTCCCACTGCCCACCCACCTCGTCACCGCGCAACAGCGCACCGAGCCGCGAGCGCCCGGGGAGCCGGGCGAGCCCTGGACGGACGACCCCTACGCCCATTCCCTCCGCACCGGCCGCGGACCGCTGTACCTGCGCCGCATCGCGCCACGCATGCCCGGGGCGGCGGAACTGCTCCCTCTGGACGTGGAGCGGTGGTGCGCCACCCCCACCGCCGCCGACATCGGCGTGCTGCGCCGCTGCACCGGCCCCGTCCTGGACGTCGGCTGCGGACCGGGACGCCTGGTGGCCGCGTTGACCGCACGCGGCGTGGCGGCGTTGGGCGTGGACGTCAGCCCGACGGCCGTTGAACGGACCCGCCGGCACGGCGGAGCCGCACTGCAGCGATCCGTCTTCGAACGCCTGCCGAGAGAGGGCAGTTGGGGCACCGCCCTGCTGATGGACGGCAACGTGGGGATCGGCGGCGACCCGGTCGCACTGCTGGCCCGGCTGCGGGGGCTGGTCCGGCCCGGTGGCCGTCTGCTGGTCGAGGCGGCCGGCGACGACGTGGACGAACGTCTCACCGTACGCGTCGAGAACGCCCATGGCCGGTACGGCCGCCCCTTCGCCTGGGCTCGCGTCGGCACGACCGCCCTGCTGCATGCCGCGGACGCCTCCGGCTGGACTCTCACGAGCCGGTGGACGTCCGACGGCCGCGCATTCGTGGAACTCCACCACCCGAACCGCCCGAACCGAGGGCCGCTCCCAGGACGCACGACGAGCACCTCACGGCCCACGGAAGGCCCGCGCACCCATGACCGACACCACAACCCCTCACCGACAGGACTCCGGACCTTCCGCACCTTCCGCACCTTCCGTGCCGCCGCCTCCTCACCCCGCCACTCCGGCGAACCGCCGCAGGTCCCGGATCGCGATCACCGCGACCACGGTGCTCCTGACCGCGCTGACCGCCGCCGTCGTGGACACCCTCAACGCAGGTGACAACCTGAGCGCCCCCGGCCGCCTGCTGTCCGGATACGCCGTCGCCTGGGCCCTGTTCGCGGCCGCCGCGTGGACCGTACGTCAGGTTCCGGCCCGCGCGGCGACCGTCCTGGTCCTGCTCGGCGCGGCGGCGGTGGCGCTGGCCGGCCTCGCCACGCAGCCCCGTACCAGCAACGACATGTACCGCTACGCCTGGGACGGTCGCGTCCAGGCCGCCGGTATCTCCCCGTACGCCTATCCGCCCGCCGCCCCCGAACTGGCCCCCTTGCGCGACAACTGGCTCTTCCCCAGCGGCCCGTCCTGCAAGGGCTGGGCGCTGACCCACACCGACAGTGGCCTGTGCGTCCGCATCAACCGGCCCTCCGTGCCCACCATCTACCCGCCCGTCGCGGAAGGCTGGTACTTGGCCGTCCACGCCGTCTCCCCGCCCGACAGCCGCCACAAGCCACTCCAAGTCGGCGGCGCGGTCCTGACGTTCGGTACGACGGTGGCCCTGCTCGTCGTCCTGCGCCGGCGCGGCGATCCGCAGCGGGCGCCGGCCCGGGCCGCTCTGTGGGCCTGGTGCCCGGCCGTGGCCCTCGAAGCGGTCAACAATGCCCACATCGACACGCTCGGCGTCCTGTTCACCGTACTGGCACTGGGCACCACGACCGCCGGAGCCCGCCGCGGCGCGCTGCTCGGCGCCGCCATCGCCGTGAAGATACTGCCGATCCTCGCGCTGCCCGGTGCGCTGTCCGGGCAGCGCAGTCCGGCACGCGTGATGCGCGTCCTCGCGTCCACCGTCGCGGCGATCACCCTTGCCTACCTGCCCTACGTCCTCGCCTCCGGCACGGGGGTGCTGGGCTACCTGCCCGGATACCTCCACGAGGAAGGCTACGACCCGGGCCACGTACGTCGCTTCGCCCTGCTGCGACTCCTGCTGCCGAACGCCGCCGCGGGCGCCACGGCAGCCGTACTGCTCGCCCTGACCGCCCTGTACGTGTGGCGCCGCGGCGACCCCGCCCGCCCATGGCGCGGGGCCCTGCTGATGACCGGCACCGCCCTTCTCCTCTTCTCGCCCAGCTATCCCTGGTACTCGCTCCTCGTCATCGCCTTCGTCGCCCTGGACGGTCGCTGGGAGTGGCTGACCGTCACCCTCGCCGGGACCGTCCTCTACCTTGCGGGCCGACTCCTGCCGGGCTTCCCGCTCCAGGCATGGGCGTACGGGGTCGCCGCTCTGGCGGTCACGACGGGCGCTTGGCTGCGGTCCGGCGCGGCACAACGCCTGGTGCGCGGGTTCGGCACCGCACAGCCGTCGGTGCGCTTGCGGTGATCGCCACGGGCTGCGGCGCCGCCGACGCCAAGAGTGAAGACACTTGGCAGGCCACGCGGGCTCGGCGCCGGGCTGGTGCGGACCGGGGCGCGATTGCCGGGGTGACCGGCGTCGGCAGAGTGAGCGTGGGGCTCGGCCAAGGCCTGCCGCTGGTCCCTTGGCGGTCGGCCCATCGGCGCTGTCGGGGGCAACAGCGGCTGGAGCGTGCGGCGGGCTCGGGGCCGCCGCACGCTGTCGTTCAGACCTCAGTCCGTTCCACGGGGATCCACAGCTCCGCATCCGCCTGTGTGGCGTCCTGTGACAGCCGGACCCGCAGCATTTCCGGTCCCGGCCGGCTCCGGTATGGATTGGACGGGAACCACTGCGTGAACACGTCTCGCCAGAGGTGCTGGAGTGCTTGCGGAAACGGCCCGGTGTTCTCGAAGACGGCCCACGTGCCGGCTGTCACGGTGAGCGCATCCATGTCCTGGGGCACGGCGGCACGGGTCACCACCCCGTGGTAGTAGTCGAGTTCGGTCCCCTCCGCCCGACTCGGGTCGATGTTCTCACTCACCCCTACGATCCCCTGCGGCTCCTGGTCGGACAGACTCTGAATTCGCTGCAGCGTCTGCTGCCCGATGCCCCGGATGAAGTCGGCAATGGCAGGGTTCACCCCCTCGTGCACGAGGGCAACGCGCGCCTTCCTGCCGACCACACGGAACTCGTCCTTCTCCACGACCCGGTATCGCATGCTGCTACTCCCTTCGACGATGAGACGGAAGGACAGCCGTGGCTGAGACTGCAGACTCGCACCGGACCGTCTGGCCTCGCCGGGACCGACGCCGTGCATGACGCGGAACGCACGCGCGAACGCCTCACCCGACGTGTAGCCGTACCCCACCGCGATCTCCAACAGCGTGCGATCCCCGGCCAGCACCTCAGCACCGGCGAGTGTGAGCCGCCTGCGCCGGATGTACTCCGACAGCGGCATCCCCGCCAGCGCGGAGAACAGCCGCCGCAAGTGGTACTCCGACGTCACCACGATCCGCGCGAGGTCGGTCCCCTCGATCCGCCGATCAAGGTGGCACTCGATGTGCTCCATGGCCTGGTTCAGCCGCTCCAGCACCCCGGCCTCCCTCCCTTTCGATCACCAACGTTAGGAAGGACTCACCTTGCCGCACCCGACATCCTGTGCCCGATCCGGTCGGGTACGCCGAGCGACCGACGATCCGAGCACCTCACACCTGCATCGACCGCAACGGGGGACACGGGACCCTGCGATCACATCTCGAACACGCCCTGGGGCCCTCTTCTTTGCCCGTCATGACGACAGCCTCCCAGCCACCACGCCCGCAAGGGCGCGTCCGGCTCAGGTTCGAGATACAACACCCATGACTGTCTCCTACTCCGGAACCCTGTCAGAAGGGTGGGTGCTCAGAGTAACCGCCCGTCCCAGCGGCGCTGTCATTGCGAGGGTGCCGCACCCGGTCAACGGCTGCCTGAACCTCATGGTGACCGGCTTCCTCGCGGGACCAGATGCGTGTGCGGCGCCGCGGGTTTTCGCGAGCCCAGTTGTCTCGGTCCAGGACGGCGACGGTGTCTGACAGGCGCCAACGTGAGGATGCCCAGGAGGCTTCGGGCACGCCGACGAGCCCGGTGAGGAGTTCAGCAGCCGTGGCGGCAGCGGAGTCGCCCACGGGCCAGGGCCTCCATGCCGAGACCGCGTCGGTGAGGGCGTGGGATTCGATCAGGTGAGGGACCGAGGGTGCGAGTGGGAGGTACGGACTGCCGCCGTCGACATCGGTGCCCACGCTTCCGTCGGTGTGGATCAGGTCTCGGCACGGCTTGGACACCCGCTCTCCGGTCCATTCGAAGTACCAGCCGCCCTGGCCTGGATCCTGCCACGCTCGCGTACGCAGCCCGAGGTGGTCGTACTCCCACCCACGGGTGCTCTCGTACCGCTCCCCGCCCATGACCCAACTTTGTCGGACTTGATAGCGCAGGCCGCCGAACCGCTGCTCGAAACCCTCGCACCGGATGATGAGTTCCATGGGTGCGGGTATCAGCCGGCCTGCGCGGTCGCGTACCCGCCACATCTCTATCGGCGACTCGAATCGAATGGGACGCTCACGCCGGCCTGCGCGGCGCAGGAAGTCCTGTGCGCGTGGGGAGAGACCGGACGCATCTTCCAGGATGTGCATCCCGAACTTCACTTCTCAAGGCAAGTCAGACTGTCGGAGGGGAACTTACCGCACCCGGCCCGACCACCACGGCGGCAACAACGCAGAAGCGCGCGCGACGATATTGGCTCCGCTCGTGATCCGCCGACTGGCTAGTCGTCCGAGCCGACAGCCGACGGCGGTACCTCGACGACGAAGAACAGGAAGCAGGTCTTGGTCGAAAGGTCGTGGAAGTCGTCGGGGAACAGTTCACGGGCGGCCGGGTCGGGCTGCGGCTCGCTGATGGCCGCAATGCGGAAGCCGGCGGTGGTGAAGGCATCGGTCATCGCGTGGAACGGCCTGCGCCAGAACCTCATCGGGCAGGACTGCCCATTGAGCGTCCATTCGAAGGTATAGCTGGTGGTCGCGAAGTAGTCGGGCCGAGGATCCTGGAACGTGTAGGCCACGAAGGGGTGGTCCACCGATGCGATCAGCCGGCCGCCGGGCCTGAGCACTCGCCGCAACTCGGCCAGCGTCGGCCCCCAGTCTTCCAGGTAGTGCAGGACCAGCGACGCGACCACGTCGTCGAACGCACCGTCGTCGAACGGCAGCCTGTCGTTGAGGCCGACCACCTGTAGGTCCGCGTCGTCACCGAGCCGCCGTCTGGCCAGCGTCAGCATCCCGGCGCTGGCGTCGATGCCGGTGACGACGGCACCGCGGTCGCGCAGTGCAGCGAACAGGGGGCCCGAGCCGCAGCCGGCGTCCAGGATCCGGCGGCCGGCCACGTCTCCGGCGAGGGCCAGCATCGCGGGTCGCTCGTAGTACGCGTTCACGAGGCTGTTCTCGTTCTCCGCCGAGTACACCTCGGCGAAGCTGTCGTAGTCGTTCGCCTGGGCCTCGTCTGCAGACTCGGCGAAGCTCTCGGGCACGTCGGTTACGCGTTCCATCGGCGCAGCCTAGTAAGTCGCATGATCCGCCGGAAGACCCTCGTACGCCAACCGTAGATCGTGACTCCCCCTACTTGAGACGGCTGGTGAGTGCCTTGACGAGGTCGGTCTTGGCAACGTGGAGAGCGAACCGATCGCGGCTGCCCGGGGCCGGCTTCGCGTACCACGGCAGACCGCGGCGGCGCCATTTGACCGGAGTGAGGTCCCGGGGGATGGGCGGTAGGGCCCAGGTCCACTGCCCGAGGCGCAGTTCGCCACTCCAGTCACCGATCGTCAGCTCGGTGACGGGGATGCGCACGGTGAAGTGGCCGTCGGCGGCTGCCGTTTGGCGGGCGGGGAACGTCATGCTTGAGCCCTGGCTGTCTGTGAGGACGGCCTTCAGGACACCATCGGGGTAGGCGGCCAGTGCGCACCGCCCTGTCAGCTCCAGCTCGGTCGCCGCGTCCTCGGCCCGGCGGACTTCGTCGAGGCTGAGGAGGGGCAGCACCTTGTGCTTGGCCTCGCCGAGGTCGAGGGTGAAGTTGCCGTACGGCTTCGTGGTGTAGAGGGTGAGAGCCCGCAGCCCGTCCTCGATGGTCGCGACCCGCGTGCTCGCCTTGCCGGAGACCTCGGCGGACCGCTTGCTGCCGATACGGACCTCTTTGGACACACCCTGTGCGCCGATGGCGAGGGAGATGTCCCACAGTCCGTCGCCGAGCGGCCGGCCGTCGGCGGCGGTGGTGACGTCGACGGTCGCCTCGAAGCCGGCCAGGTCGTACGAGAACCGGCCCTGGTCAACATCCCTGCCCAGAGCGGGTGTTGTGATGTGCGTGAGGGGCAGCCGGTACTCGACGGCGCTGTCGCGCTCGCGCAGGACCAGTTCGGTGGTGACGTCGTGGGTCTCCACGCGGTGGATGTAGGCGTGGCCGGCCAGGTGCAGCGTCGTGCCGTGCATCTCGGCGCGGGTGACGTGGTGGCGGAGGCCGAGTTGGGCGGTGACGTCGTAGCAGATGTCGGGGACGGCGCGCTCGGGGTCGCGGAGGTAGGGGTAGCGGGCGAGGGCCCTGCCCTGGTCCACGAGGACGGGGGTGGCCGTCTTGCTCCGGTTGGTTTCCTTCTCGAACTCGATGACGTTCAGCAGTTCGTCGAGCATTCGGTGGCGTACGAGGTGCAGGCGCAGCCTGGCCATCGCCGAGAGGCGGTCGTTGATCCCCTCGTGCCACAGCGGCTCGATGGCCTCGGCCAGCTGGTTCAGCATCTTCTCCTGAACGTCGCGGGGCTCGAAGACGAGTTGGTCGGCGAGGATCTGCTGGACCTCGACGGTCAGATGACGGTGTGCGAGGTGGTCGCGGCCGGGGCCGGGCGGCACGTTGTCCAGGATGAGGTCGACCATGCGGGGCAGGAACCGCAGCCGGCGCTCCGAACCGGTCAGCCGGCGGGTGATGTTGCCCTCGTCCTCGCGCAGCACCCAGTACAGGCAGTCGTAGTCGGCGACCACGGAGATGCCGGAGGCGTGCAGGTAGGCCGCGCCGACGAAGAGTTGGTCCTCGCCGATGGCCAGATCCGTGGGAAACCGGAGCCGGTGACGCTCCAGCAGGTCCCGGCGGAAGAGCTTCATGGGGTTGAGCGTCCAGTACACGCGGGAGGAGAAGACGTCCGTGCGTGGCTGGTTGCGCTTGAACATCGACGTCGGCGCACCGCGACCGCCGACGCCCACCATCTTGCCGAGCACGACGTCGGTGTCGTTGTCCTCGGCCATCCGCACCATGCGCTGAAGGGCCTCGGGGCCGAGATGGTCGTCGGCATCCAGGAAGAACACGAACGTGCCCTGCGCGTGCTCAAGGCCGGCGTTGCGTGGGGCCGACGGCCCGCCGGAATTCGTCTGGTGGAAGACACGCATCAACCCTGGATACAGGCCGGACAGCCGCTCCAGTTCCGCGGCTGTGCCGTCGGTCGATCCGTCGTTCACCACGACTAGCTCAAGAGCGCTCCGGCCGATGGTCTGTTCGGCGACAGAAGTGATGCAGCGCGCGAGATAAGGCATGGCATTGTACGCTGCAATAATCACCGAAACGGTGGGGCCAGGCATTATCACGCTCTCCATTCAGTACCGGGGACGCCCCGTCAAGTGAGGGCTCCGATATGGGTGATGGAGGCTCTAATGCGTGGGGCAAGAGGCCGAACAAGCTGTGAACCTATCATGATCCTTCTGTGGACGCGAAGTTGACGTCGGGTGAAGGGTCTGTTCCGGGACTGGTCCCGGCCACGTTGTCTGATGGCTGATTCACCACCTCTTCTCGTGAGGTGCCTGTCGTGCGGTGCGGGTGCGATTCTTATCTGCCTCATATTTAGTTGGTGCTTATGGCATGCGCCTGTGGGCTGGGGCCAATAGCCGCGGGGTTGTCAGTGGCACCGGTTACCGTGCTGGGCATGACTGAGTGGATCAAAAACGGCGTCATAACCTGGGTGAGAGCCGACCGGTACGGGGACGACGAAACCGTTCTGGTGTACTTCAAGGGGACCGGCCTGACCGCCATGGCCGAGGGGCTGAGCGCGCTGCACCGGCCGCCGTTCGCCTATGGCCCCGATGCGGCACCCGGCGACTGGGGTGTCATCGTGCACCACATGCTCAACCCGTCCCGCGGCGAGTTCGCGGACATCGACTACCGCAAGCTGTGCCCCCAGGGCGCCGAGCTGATGGTGTTCATCCCCAACCCGTGCGTCGCCAAGGCCCACGGCCCCAAGGCGTACCACTACAAGGACGGCCAGATCTCTTCCTGCATCGACTACGAGGGCCCGGAGCACAGCGGCGAATACTGGCCCAACGCGATGGCCCCCCTCATCACGGCGGCCGGGCTGGACCACGAGAACGACAACTACGAGGAGCAGCTGACTCAGCTGATCTGCGACCACCTGGGACTGCCCGCGCTGAACCGCGACACCATCACCGTGGACCGCGACCTGATGGCCTCCTACTTCTAGCCCGCCAGGCCCTTGGCGACGCACTCGCTCGCCGTGCACGAACAGCGTGACTGCGCCGGTTGGTTCTGAGATGCGTCACGGTGCGGGCCATGCCGGCGGTCGCGCATCAGGTGGTCAGGATCGGTGGGCGTCGTGTTGCGCGACGAAGCGGGCCAGTTCCTCGGCGGCGCCGCGGGGCAGGTCGGCAACCGCTGCCTCCGGCAGTGCCACGATCGAGGAGCGCAGCCGTGCGCCGAAGTCGGGAAGCAGGGCCCAGGCGGATGCCGGGGCACCGACGGCAGCGAGCAGCAGGTCTCCCTCGTAGAAGTACGCTTCCAGCAAAGGCTCATTGAGCAGTAGTCGCACTGCGAGGGGAAGGACGTACGGCAGGGCCACCTGCTGTGAGACGAGTACGCGCAGATCCGCTGGACCGAGTTGACCCAGCGGAACGTGCCGCAACCCGTGCACCTTGCGGATCAGTCGGGTCGCGTCGGCGTCGGCCGGGGGCCAACGGGGTGGGTCCAGCTCGTCGAGCGTGCGGTCGAGGTGCAGCAGATGGTCCATGGGGTTCATTCTGAGCCCTCGATCGGAACTCATCCGTTGCGGCCGGCCACCGTACGAGGGGGCAGCCGGCCACAGCGGACGGGCAGGCCTACGCAACCGGATCAGGCAGGGATTTCTGTCCCGGGCGTGGGTGTCTCATCGACTCTTACGGGCGCCAGTCCGCTTCCAGGTCGTGGGAGTCGGTCTTGGTGAGCTGCGTCAGCCCGGTGCCGTCGGCCCGTACCAGGAAGAGGTGTTCGGGATCCGCGTCGTCGGTTCCGCCTCGGGTGAAGACCAGGCGGCGGCCGTCCGGGGACCACGAGGGGTTCTTGTCGTTGAGGCGGGCGTTGGTGATGCGGTGCAGTCCGGTGCCGTCGGGGCGGACGACGTAGAGGTGGGCGAAGCCGGTGGGGTCCACGCGGCTGAAGGCGAGGTGGTTGCTGTGCGACCAGTCGGGCGTCCAGTCGTGGGAGCCGGCCGCGGTGACGGCCGTCTGGGTCAGGGTGGACAGCTGGATCCGCATCACCCTGCTGTGTCCGGCCGCGTCCGCGCGGTTGAACGCCAGGTACTTGCCGTCCGGGGACCAGCTCGGGTGGAGGTCGTCCGCCGCGGTGTGGGTGAGTCGGGTGGCGGGGGTGCCGTCGATGTCGGCCACGTAGATCTCGCGCTGTGTGCCGACCGGCTTGGCGTAGGCGATCCGCTTGCCGTCCGGGGACCACGCGGGGTCGGACGCGCCCTTGGTGCCGGGGACGGCCTTCAGGCCGCCGCCGGTGGTCTTCATCGTCCAGATGCCGTCGATGGCGCCACCGGATCCATAGCGGACGAAGGCCACCCGCTTGCCGTCCGGGGACCAGCTGGGCATCACGTCGCTGACGGTGGAGGTGTGGGTGAGCTTGACGGGAGTGCCGCCACTGGGGGAGATCGCGTAGAGGTCTTCGATGGGCGCCGCCGCGGTGTAGCGGGCGAAGGCGATCGGATGGTCTGCCGCCGCCCCCGCCTCTCCCGCGGTGCCGAGGGTCAGCGGTGCGGCGACAGCGACTGCCATGGCGAGCGCCGCGGCGGTGACGGTCGCCCGGTGCTGCCGCGTGGTGCCGCTTGCGCCGGTCGTGCCGTCTCTCCCCGCCTTGCCGACGGTTCTGCTCTTGCCGGTGCGGTGTTGTTGGCGCGTCAAGGTGTCCACCCCGTTCACTCCGTGCCGCCCGTTGCGGGCCGCTCCGGCCGGTAAACATCCCATTCGGTGGGGCTCTGGGGGAAGCGGCGGTACGTGGCGGTACGAGCCCTGTGACATGTTCCGTACGCCGCTGTCACATGTGCTGTCACATGCGATGTGACGCGACCGCGGTGCTGGGCGGGTGCGGCCAAGGCCTCTCGGTCAGAGCCAGCCGAGCGATCCGAACACGATCAGGGCGATCGCGTCGACGCCGAGGATGGCGCCCACGGTGAGCGCCTTCGTCCGTACTCGGGGCATGTCGTGCACGGCGAAGCTGACCACGAAGAACGGGGCGTACCCGAGGAGAAGGATGAGGTAGGGGACGTCGGCCTGCCACCAACTCCAGTCCCAGGTGAGTACTCCGACGTGGTGCAGCCAGATCTCGACCGCCACACAGGCGGCCGAGTTCACGCCGATCAGCAAGGGGCGGTTGGGGATCCCCAGGACACGTGTGTCACGCGGGGGCAGGAGCTTCGCCGCTGCGATGCCCATGACGGCGAACATGAAGCAGATCTCGATGTTGAGTCCGATGAGGATCTGATAGGCCGTCCTGCCCGACGCGCCCCAGACCGGGGCCCGTTCGGTGAAGTGGAAGACGAGGGAGTTCCATATCTCGTTGAACCAGTCCATGCCCCACAGCGCGAGGCCGGCGAACAGCACGTTCCAGTTCCGCCGTTCCGCTTCCACGGCGTAGACGTAGATCACGAGCAGGAGGAGGAGGGGGATGACGTACCACGCAAAGTGGCTGTTGACGCGTAGCAGTTCCAGCGCTGCACGGGCATGGTCGGTCACGGTCTCCGGGTCCCCCGTCGGTCGGGCCGCCGACTTCTGATGGATCGTCTTCAGGGCGAGGGCACGGCCGGTGCGGCGGCTACGGCAATCCTTACCGGCCGGTAACTATGGCGGTCCGGGGGCTTGGGCGTCAACGGTCTGGGACGATGAGCTGCACTGAGGTGTTGCCGTACGGGCCCGGTCGGCTGTCCCAACTGGCCGCTGCCGCACGCCGGATGACCGGCTATTGGGCAGCCTCACGGTGACATCCAGCAGCAGAGCTGATGGTTGGCGTCGTGTGCCCGCCGGGCAAGCGAGATGAGCTCCTTGGCCAGTGGCCGCATGTCTTCGGCGCGTGCTCCGTGCAGTTCCTCCGCTTGCACCCAGTGGGCGACGACGGTCGGTACGTCGGCGTCGCGTACGCCTGCCAGCGCGTCCCGTGTCAGGGGATGGAGTTCCGATACCCACGGCCCCGTCGCCCACGGATCGTCCTCGGTAACCGGGCTGTCCGGGCCCGGGGTCGGGGAGGTCGGCCATACGGTCGTCTCCTCCACCAGGTTCACTCGCCACGGCACCTGACGGATGGCTGCGATCAGCTGCGCCAGGACGACGGCCGGATCGACGCGCTTGGCCTCAACTCCATCGAACACGGGGGGATTTGCGCAGAGCGGGGACCCGCCATCAGCCTGCTTCAGTGCCCGCACGACCGATGCGGCGTCCACCGCGCGGAAGTAGTCGGTCAGAACGCCCATCGCTTCTCTCCCGGTTCCTGGTTCGTGGGCTGGTAGTAGATCAGACGCCGCTGGCGGGTCCGGACGCAGACGTATGCCTAATCCGGTGATTTACCTTTACCGATTCCCGGGCGACGTAATTTCCCATTACTCATCTTTCTTGCATCGCGCCATCTCGTAATTCGGTCTACCGCCAGTACCCCATTTGTGATCCGAAGGCAATTTCAGCGGCAGCTTCTCAGTCCCGAAACCAGGTGATCTGGCCCTCCTGGTGACGCCGTCGGCACTGTCGGCGTCGATGTGGGCGCAGCTGGTGATCTCGGCGGAGGGGCCCTGGGGCGGTCCGCGCTGTCGCCTTGGCAGGGCTCCCAGGGGTGTGAAACGCTCGATCTATGACATCTCCGTCACCCGTCTCCGCGTCGACCTCGAACGAGTGAGCCCGGCTGCTCTGTCGGGAGCCCACCCGGGTCCAGGCTCCCGTTCGGGAGTGAGGAACAGCCATGAGGACGACCGAGAACGCTGACCACAGCGACAATCACAGTGACCCCACCTTGTACCGCACTCCGGCGGATGCCGTAGCCGCGCCCCCGGAGACGCTCGCCTACGTCGTCGGTTTCGACCCGACCGCACAGCGTGCCGACGCGTTGTTCACCGTCGGTACCAACCCCGCATCCCCCGGGTACGGCCGCGTGAGCTCCCACGCCGAGCTGCCCGACCGGGGCAACGAACTGCATCACTTCGGCTGGAACGCCTGCTCCAGCGCGCTGGCCCACGCCGGCCACCATCACGCCGCGCGTCGCTACCTCATCGTCCCGGGACTGCGCTCATCCCGGCTGCACGTCTTCGACACCAGCCCCGATCCCGACCGCCCCCACCTGGTCAAGGTGATCGACCCCGAGGTGCTGGCCGCCAAGGCCGGATACTCCCGCCCGCACACACTCCATTGCGGCCCCGACGGAATGTTCCTGTCCTGCCTGGGCGGCGCGGACGGCGCGGACGGGCCTGGCGGCGTCGCGCTGCTGGACCACGAGAGCTTCGAAGTGCTGCGCGCCTGGGAGACCGAGCGCGGACCGCAGCGGCTCGCCTACGACGTCTGGTGGCATCTGCGCCAGAACATCGCTGTGACCAGCGAGTGGGGGAGCCCCTCGATGATCGAGGACGGCCTTGTCCCCGAACTGCTGCTGGATCGCAAATACGGCCACTCACTGCACTTCTGGGAACTCGACTCCGGCAGGCATCTGCAGAGCGTCGATCTCGGGGACGAGAACCAGATGGTGCTGGAACTTCGCCCGGCGCACGACCCCGAGGCGACGTGGGGATTCACGAACACCGTGGTCAGCGTGGAGGACCTGTCGGCCTCGGTGTGGTTGTGGAACCGGGAGGGCGAGAACTTCGTGATCCGCAAGGTGATCACCATTCCGGCCGAGCCCGCGCCGGCGGAGGACCTGCCCCCGGCGCTGCAGCCGTTCGGCGCCGTGCCCCCTATGATCACCGACATCGATCTGTCGGTCGACGATCAGTGGCTGTACGTATCCGCGTGGGGCACCGGCGACCTGTTCCAGTTCGACGTGAGTGACCCGTTCCGGCCCAGGCAGACCGCGTCCGTACGGCTGGGGGGCGTCGTCGGCCGACAGACGCACCCCGCCGAGCCGGACATGCCGCTCACCGGCGGATCCCAGATGGTCGAGCTCAGCCGGGACGGGCGGCGCGTGTACCTGACGAACTCCCTGTATGCCGCCTGGGACGAACAGATCTACCCCTCGGGCATCGACCCGTGGATGATCAAACTCGACGCCGACACCTCGCACGGCGGCCTGACGGTCGACAGCGGCTTCTTCCCGCACGGCCCGGACTTCCTCGGGTTGCGCGTGCACCAGACACGCCTGCAAGGCGGTGACGCCTCCTCGGATTCGTACTGCTACCGCCGATGACGTGAGCTCGGAAACGCTCCCTGATCCTCGAGAGCGCTCGCCCGCGAGGCCACTTGCGCGTCAACTCGCGAGACCAAGTGCCCGCGAGCCCACGAGACCACGTGCCCGCAAGACCACGTGCCCGCAAGACCGCTCAGCCGCGGCCCCAGGTCTCCGGATCAGCGACGACCTGCTCGCCGGTGGCCAGGTTCTTGACCTCGTGCTCCCGGTCGTCGGTCAGCGGCGGGAACCAGACGTACGCGATGCCCTTACGTGCCGCGTAGCGCACCTGCTTGGCCACCTTGTCCGGCTGGTGGTAGAGCTCGACGTTCATGCCACGGCGGCGCAACTGGGCCGCGGTCCGTGCGGCGACGGCCGCCCGCGGCCGGTCCTCGGGCAGCACCATGAGTACTTCGGTCGGGCACGACGGTCCGGTGGGCAGCAGGCCTTCGGCCAGCAGCTTGGAGAAGATGCGGGTCAGGCCGATGGACATCCCGATGCCCGGAAGGCTGCGGCGGATGAAGCCGCCGGCGAGGTTGTCGTATCGGCCGCCGGAGCAGATGGTGCCGAAGTCCGGCCAGTCGGTGAACTTCCCCTCGTAGACGGTGCCCGTGTAGTAGTCCAGGCCGCGGGCGATCGACAGGTTCGCCACCAGACTTCCGACGGGCAGGTCGCTGAGCGAGTCCATCACGAAAGCCAGTTCGTCCAGGCCCTGGGACAGCAGGTCCGAGCGCACCCCGATCGCGGCGACGTCCTCCACCACCGACGGGCCCGTCCCGCGCACATCCGCAAGTTCCATACAGGCGTCGGCCTGCTTGCCCGTCAGGCCCGCCTTCGTCGTCAGTAGTGCCCGGACGCCGTCGGTGCCGATCTTGTCGAGCTTGTCCACCGCGCGGAACACCTCAAGCGGGTCGTCCGCTCCGACACCCTGGTAGAAACCCTCAAGGATCTTGCGGTTGTTGACGTTGAGCGTCCACGCCGGGAGGTTCAGCCCGCTCATGACTCCGTGAATGATCCGCGGCAACTCGGCGTCGAAGTGCAGCGGCACGTGGTCGACATTGATCACGTCGATATCGCACTGCGTGAACTCCCGGAACCGTCCCTCCTGGGGACGCTCCCCGCGCCACACGCGCTGGATCTGGTAGCGCTTGAACGGGAACACCAACTCGTTGAAGTGCTGGGCCACGTACCGCGCGAACGGCACCGTCAGATCGAAGTGCAGCCCGAGCCTGGAATCCGACGCGTCGCGCGGATCCTCCTGCAGTCGTCGCAGTGTGTAGACCTCCTGCGAGGTCTCGCCCTTCGACGTGAGCACGTCGAGAGACTCCACGGAGGGGGTTTCCACGGAGCAGAAGCCGTAGCTTTCGAAGCCCGCCCGGATCAGGTCGAGCCAATGCTGCTCGACCATCCGCACCTCGGGAAGCCACTCGGGGAATCCGCTGACGGGCGTGGGGCGGACGATCTTCTGCTCGGTCATGGGCACATGATCCCCGGGAGGCGCTTTTCCACGCCATCCCTTTCTCTGCCCACCCTGTCTCAGGGGAACAGTGCCTGGATGCCGGCGACGGCGGCGCCGCGGGCCCACTCCTCCCACGGAAGCGGACGCACGGTCAGCGGACATCTTGCCGCCGCTTTGAAGCAGTGCGCGACGTAGGCCTCCTTGATGTGCGTGCCGAAGAGGTCGTACGCGTCGAGTCCCTCTCCGGTGACCACGACGCGCTCCGGTCCCACGAGGCTCACCAGGGTGGCGATGCCGATGCCGATGGCGCGACCGGCCCGGACGAAGGCTTCCCGTGCGACCGGGTCTCCGCCGCGGGCGAGCCGAACGGCACCGTCGAAATCGAGGTCCGGATCCGCGACGGCGCGGCGGACGGTGGCGACAATCGCGTCGCTGGAGGCGATGGCCTCCACACAGCCGACCGCGCCGCAGTGGCAGCGGGGCCCCGACGGGTAGACGCAGACGTGGCCCAACTCACCGGCGACTCCGTACGCACCGGTGAGCAGCTCGCCGTTGACGACGACGGCGGAGCCGATCCCGGAGCCGATGGTGACCAGCGCGAAGTTCCCGGTACCGATGCCCTCGCCGAACCAGTGCTCGGCGGTGGTCAGAGCCTTGACGTCGTTCTCGACCGTGACGGTCAGCCCGGTCGCCCTGCCCGCGATCTCGGCGAGCGGTACGTCGCACCAGCGGGGGCGGACGGAGTAGCGGACGCGACCGCCCTGGCGGTCCACGTCACCGGAGACCGCGATGCCCAGGTGCCGGGTACGGTCCCTGAACTCGGGCTCGGTGTCCAGTAGTTCGGCGACCAGGTCGGCCAGCAGCTCGCACACGGCATCCGGATCGCGGTTGCCGAGCGGGCGGTGGGCGCTGGCGCGTATCCGGGCCTGGAGGTCGCAGACCGTGCCGTCCAGGGTGTCGGCACTGATCTTGACCCCGATGAAGAACTCACGATCAGGGACGACGGCCAGCGGGTTGACGGGGCGTCCGGCCCCCGGAGCGGTGCGTTCCGGAGGCAGTTCACGCAGATAGCCGCTGTCGATGAGCGGTCTCGCGGCCTTGGTGACCGCCGTCGAGGACAGGCCCGTGCGGCGGGCGAGTTCGACCCGGCTGAGGGGGCTCTCGGCGAGCAGCAGGGCCAGGACTGCGGCGTTGGCCGGTGCGGTGACCAGCGGATGCGCGTGGTTCGGGGGCACGGCGGCAACGTACTGGGAAATAAATAACTTCGTCCAGTATTGATTTACGGTCCCGCCGTTCCCTACGCTCTGGCCACCTCCGTGACCCACTGGAGCCGTACGTTCAGGGCCGGCCGCCCCGTCCGGGCCAAATCCCCACCGTCGCCGCTCACTTGATGGGGCCACCTGTGCCGTCCACACCCACGTCCGTGCTCAGGGCTCTGGTACGGGAAAGGGGATTGCTTCACGTGGCTCACGTGGCCCTTGCGCACCGTGACCGGCCACGACTCGGGTCCCCGGAACCGCGGCCGAAAGCCCTGGACCAGTGCAGTTGCCCACCCCCCTCATCCCTTTGGAGGCAACCATCATGAGATCCGTTGGATCGGCCCGTGTCGGCCGAAGGCTGCTCGCGCGGGTCTTGGCAGTCACGACGACCCTGACCGTGCTCAACCTGGGACCGGCCGTCGACTCCTTGGCCACGCCCCTCACCGACGAGGCAGCCCAGCCCGCTGCCTCAACTCCGTTGACCGGCGCGCAGCTTGCGGCGTCATGGACTGGCCCGCTCAGTACCCGAGGACGCTACATCGTCGATGCCTCCGGCAACCGCTTCAAGCTCAAGGCAGGCAACTGGGCCGGAGTCCAAGGCACTTGGGAAGGCAGCGGAGACGTCAACGACCCGGCGAACCACCAGGCCCATCAGATGTCCCGCAACATACCTCTGGGACTCGACCGGACGCCGATGGCGAAGATCCTCGCCGACTTCCACAGCCTGGGCCTCAACAGCATCCGGTTGCCCTTCGCCAACGCGCTGATCCACGACACCACCCCGGTGCCGGACGCCGCCGTCGCCGCCAACCCGCAGCTGAAGGGCAAGACCCCCCTGCAGATCTTCGACGCGGTCGTAGAGGCGCTGACCGCCGACGGTTTCGCGGTCATCCTGAACAACCACACCACCAGCTACCGGTTCTGCTGCAGCCTCGACGGCAACGAGCGCTGGAACAGCGGCCAGTCCACCCAGCAGTGGGTGGACGACTGGCTGTTCCTGGTGAACCGCTACAAGGCGAACAAGCGAGTGGTCGGCGCGGACCTGCGCAACGAGGTCCGCCGTGACACCTGGGACAACCCCAACTGGGGCTGGGGCAACGACAAGGACCTGTATGCGGCCTTCGAGGAGGCCGGCAACAAGATCCTCCAGGCCGACCCCGACATGCTGATCATCATGGAGGGCATCAACTGGCAGGGCATCCCCTCGGCCCTCTTCAGCCACGGCAGGCCGATGCTCACCCCGGTCGGCAACCTCTCCCACACTCTCATCAACTCCGGGAAGCTCGTCTACTCCGCCCACTTCTACGGCTACACCGGACCGGCCAACACCGGCGCGGACAGCGGCTTGGGCTCGACCAGCGACCCGCGCTACCGCGACTTCACACCGGACCAACTCGCCCAAGTCGTCACCGACGAGGCCCTGTTCGTCACGCGGTCCGGACAGCACTTCACCGCTCCGGTATGGATCAGCGAGTTCGGCGTCGCGGGCCGTGGTTCGACCGACGCCAACGAGCAGGCCTGGTTCGACCATTTCACCGACATCCTGGTCAGGAACGACACCGACTTTGCCATCTGGCCACTGGTCGGCTGGACCGACGCCGAAGGCAAGCCCCAGGACAACTGGGCCCTGATTTCGTACGACACCACCGGCAAGCGGCTGAGCCTCGACGACCCCGGCGACTGGCGCGCGGCCGACTGGAAGAAGCTGATCGAGGCACCCGGCCGCACCGGTGCGGTTCCCCAGGTCAACCACTGGAACATGCTCGACCTCGACTTCGGCGACCAGAACGTCTCCACCCGCATGCTCGCCAAGCCGGACTGGAGCCCCGGCAACCGCAAGGGCAACTGCCCGGACTCCCAGCGGCTGGTCGGTCTCGGCCGCAGCGACAGCCGAGGCCTGTGCACCGACGCCGACCAGCCCGCGAAGGCCGGCGGCGACTGGGTGACCGTCACTGACGAGCGGTACGTCACCCACGGCGACTGGGCCTCCGGCTACAACAAACTCCAGTGCCCCGACAACACCTTCGCCGTCGGCTACAGCGTCAACGGCAACTCCATGTCGGCCCTGCTGTGCGCACCCTCCGGCAAACCGCTGCCCACCACCGGCCGCAACGTGTGGTTCGACCACGGCGACAACCGCCCCTCCTCGGGCGGCTCGAAGGACAGCGACTGGGCACCGGGCTACTACAAGGGCCAGTGCGCCGACGACGAATACCTCGCCGGTGTCGCCTACACCTGGAAGTGGCTGCACTACGGAGTCCCCGACGCCCTCCTGTGCCGTCCGCTGAACTG
The DNA here is from genome assembly GCF_053611585.1 of Streptomyces sp. NPDC054794. Lineage (NCBI taxonomy): Bacteria > Bacillati > Actinomycetota > Actinomycetes > Kitasatosporales > Streptomycetaceae > Streptomyces > Streptomyces sp. NPDC054794. Next base: position 78,419 of record NZ_JBSHAQ010000015.1, read on the forward strand.
ACGCACCACCGGATCGACCCGGTCATGGCTGTGCCCACCCCCACACCCTGACCGGCGACGTCCTCGGCACCGACAGGCGACCACAACTCGCGTGCCGAGGACGTCATCGCCGTACAGGTGCAAGTTCTGTTCAGGGGGCGGTATCGCTGTCAACAAGCCGGCGTAGGGCGGCGGAGGCGCCAGACCGCCTCGATGCCGCTGCCCGACGGAGCCGCGGGTGGTGCTGTCGGCTCACGCCGGACTTCGGTGAACCCCAACCGGCGCGGTACGGCGGCACTGGAGGGGTTGGCCCGGTCGTGCGCGAGAAAGTCTCGGGTGCTCTTCTCGCTGTGCTGGTCGACCCACGGCATCCACGGGCGAAGGGGGTCCACGGACTCCTCGATCAACCTGAACGCCGGAGCGAAATCGCTCTGTCCCCGCCAGCGCCGCAGGACGAAGTCTCCGCACTCGATACGGGTCACCGCAACGGGGTGCGGGGAACCGGCGCGATCACTGGGGCTGGTCACTGGGGCTGAAGGTTCGCCGGTAGGCGGCGGGTGAGACCCCGAACGTCGTTCTCATGTGCGCGCGCAGGGAGTTCGCGGAGCCGAAGCCCGCTCGGTGCGCGACCAGGTCGATCGGCAGATCGGTGGTCTCCAGCAGTTGCTTGGCCAGTTCCAGACGTTGTGCGGTGAGCCATTGCACCGGCGTCATGCCGACCTCGTCGCGGAAGCGCCGGGTGAAGGAGCGCAGGCTCATCCGGGCGTGTTCGGCGAGCTGGGCCAGGGACAGGGGCTCGCCGAGGTGCTCCAGGGCCCAGGCGCGGGTGGCGGTGGTGCTGGCGACGGTGGGTTCGGGCACCGGACGGTCGATGTACTGGGCCTGTCCGCCGTCTCGCCAGGGCGGTACGACGCACATGCGGGCGGCCCTGTTGGCGGCGGCCGCGCCGTGATCGCGGCGGATCATGTGCAGACACAGATCGACGCCCGCGGCCACGCCCGCGGAGGTCAGCACGTCGCCGTCGTCGACGAAGAGGACTTCCTCGTCGACCTTGACCTTGGGATAGGCCCGGCGGAACTCGGGGGCCAGGTTCCAGTGGGTGGTGGCGGGGCGGCCGTCGAGCAGTCCGGCGGCGGCGAGCACGTACGAGCCGCTGCATATCGACACCAGCCGGGTGCCTGGCCGAATGCCGGCGATGGCCGCCGTGACCTCGGGGGGCAGTGGGCCGCCGCGGCCGAGTTCGGGCATGGCGTGGGTGGGCGGGACGATCACGGTGTCCGCGGCGGCCAGCGCCTCGGGGCCCGCCGCGGGCTGCACCGTGAAGCCGGCGTCGCTGAGCACGGGGGCGCCGTCGGCGGTGCAGACGGTGACGTCGTAGAGCGGGTGACCCTCGGCGTCCTCCACGCTGCCGAAGACACGAGAGGGTATGCCGAGCTCGAAGGGTGGCACCCCGGGCAGGGCGAGCACCGCGATCCGGTGTCGCCGAGGCGCTCCGGCGGCCTGGTCCCTCTTGTCGGCCAGGGTTGCACACTGCGGGTCGCTCATGGCCAGATCCTGTCACACAGTGGCCAAACGGCCAACACCGCGGGAGGCCGGGCTGCCGGATCGTGGACTGCGTCGCGCCGGGGATCTCCCGGTGACGAGCCGATCGAAACGAAGGACGAGGCAGACAGCATGCGCGCGGTGGTCGTAGAGCAGTGGGGCGGACCCGAGAACCTGGTCGAGCGGGAGGTCGAGCGGCCGGAGCCGGGACTGAACGAGGTCCTGGTCCGTGTGCACGCGGCCGGAGTGAACCCGGTGGACTGGAAGACCCGCGCCAGTGGGGCCCTGATCGAATGGGGCGCCGTACCGGTGGTGGGCTGGGACGTGTCCGGCACGGTCGAGGCCGTCGGGCCCGGTGTGGGGATCTTCCGTCCCGGCGACGAGGTCTTCGGCATGCCGCTGTTCCCGCGCCAGGCGGGCGGGTACGCCGAGTACGTGGTGGCGCCGGCCCGGCACCTCGCCCCGAAGCCGGCGGGTCTGACGCATGTGGAGGCGGCGGCGCTGCCGCTCGCCGCGCTGACCGCCTGGCAGGCGCTGGTGGACGTGGCGGACGTACGCCCCGGAGAGCGGGTGCTGGTGCACGCGGCGGCCGGCGGGGTCGGCCACTTCGCGGTGCAGATCGCCAAGGCCCGTGGTGCGTACGTCATCGGCACGGCCAGCGCCGGCAAGCACGACCTGCTGCGGGAGCTGGGCGCGGACGAGGTGATCGACTACCGAGCGGTACGGTTCGAGGACGCCGTGTCCGACGTCGACGTGGTGCTGGACGGGCTGGGCGGCGAGACGGCCGAGCGCTCTCTGAAGGTGCTCCGGGCCGGCGGCCGGCTGATCACCTTGCCCGGCCCCGACGACGTGCCCGCCGCCCAGGACGGCGTGCGGGCGGTGTGGGCCCTGGTCGAGCCCGACCACCTCGGCCTGCGCGAGATCGCCGCCCTGGTGGAGCGGGGCGCCCTGAAGCCGGTGGTCGAGACGGTCCTGCCGCTGGCCCAGGCCGCGAAGGCGCACGAGATCGGCGAGCAGGGCCGCACCACCGGCAAGATCGTCCTGACCGTTGCCTGATCCGCGGCCGTAAGGCGGCCGGGTGGACGTGGGATACGCACCCGCGAGCGGATACGGGACAAGTCCTCGACCGGGTGCGTATCCGGGGCCGGGCTTCGACCAGGTGCGTACCCGGGCGGCGATCAGCCTGTGCCCTCACAGCACTGGGCACAGGCCGCTGTCGCCGTCAGCTGCCGGTCAGCAGTTGTCGCACGACGTGCCCGGCGGAGTCCACACCGGAGCTGCCGCCTTCGACCAGGGCCGCGACCGCGATGCGTGAGTCGTACGCGGTCAGCCAGCCGTTGGTGTGGTCCCCTTCCTCGGCCGTACCCGTTTTCGCGCCGACGCCCGGCAGCCCGCCGAGGCGCGGCGCAGCGGTGCCGCTGGTGGCCACGCTGCGCATCATCGACTGGAGGTAGCCCGCGGTCCGAGCGGTGATGGGGCGAGGGGCGGTCTGCTGGTGCTGGTCCGGCAGGATGATGGGCTGCTTGAAGCCGACGCCTCGTACGGTGGCCGCCACGGACGCCATGAACAGCGGTGTGGCGGTGACCCTGCCCTGCCCGATGAACTGGGCTGCCTGGTCTCCGGCTTGAACGTCCGTAGGGATGCTCGGATCGGTCGTGGCGACCCGGCCGCCGATCGACCAGCTGCCCATGCCGAAGACGTCGACGGCCTCGTTGTGCAGGGCGGAGGCGTCTCCGTCGTGCACGAGGTAGTGGAAGCCGTCCTTGATGAAGGCGGTGTTGCAGGACACCGTGAACGCCTGGGCGAGGGTGGAGCCGGGGTTGGCCTTCAGACCCGGGTCGTTGTGGAACAGCTGGCTGTTGGCGACCAAGGAGTCGGTGCAGGGCGCGGGGCTGTTCGCGGTGAGGCCCGCCTGGTCGAACAGCGCCGCGGAGGTGATGATCTTCATGGTGGAGCCCGGCGACTTGATGCCGTTGATGGCGATGTCTCCGTCCCCACCCGTGTGCGCCAGCGCGAGGATGTGGCCGTTCTTCCAGTCGAGTGCCACTGTTCCGGCGGGCTTCTCCTGGAGTTGAGGGTTCTTCACGGCGCTCTCGGCCACTGCCTGGAGGCGGGCGTCGATGGTCGTCCTGATGACCGGGGGCCGGCCCTTGGAGAAGTCCTTCAGCGCCTTGACCCCGTCACCGTCACCGTCGACCACCGCCACCCCGGTGCCCGTGGTGCCGCCCGTGGGTTTGGCGTTCTGGCCGATGGTCGTCGCGATGCCCCGCAGCGAGGCGAACGTGGACAGGTCCGTCTTGCCGTCGCTCGCCACGACCTTCGCCGAGCTCGCTCCGGCGGGGAGCTTGCCCGCGGTGAGCGACTGGTCGTCGCCGAGGCCCGGATAGAGCACCGACTTGTTCCAGTGCACCGCCGACACGCCGTTCGTGCTGCGCACCACCGCCACGGCGCTGGAGTACGTCCAAGTGCCGCCCGCCACCTCGGCCTTCACATCGAAAGTGACCTTGGTGGCGCCCGGAGTCACCGTCGACGGACCGGCCGAGAGAATGTGGTCGAACGTCAACTTGCTCAGGTGCAGGCCATCTTTGTAGTCCCGCAACGCCGGGGCCGCTGTGCCGGGCCTGTCGGTGTCGCCGGCCGCACCCTCCAACCGCTGCTCGGACCAGCTGTCCAGGAACGCTCGGGCTCGCTCGACCGCCTCGGTGTTCGACGGCGGTGTGCTCGACAGCGTGGACGGATCGAAACTGCCCGACGAACCGGACTGGCCGTCCTGCGATGCCCCGGCGGTCAACCCGTGGACGAGGTTGAAGATACCGATTCCCCCGACGACAAGCAGTGCCGTGCATGCCCCGACTAAGCCGAGCTTCACAGGTCTGTTCATGACAGGGATTCTTTCGACCCGGAGTTGATGTTGCCTGAGTACGCGTACTCAGGTGACACCGGTCAACACACCTTGCGGAGGCCCTGGTTCGCCCTTCGGGACGGCCTCCAGGGCCGGTCCTGGATCCCTGCGCGGGCACGCGGTCAGGTCGACGGCAGCGGCTCGATGGGGAGCACACGGTCCGGTGAGGCGTCCTCGCACACCTCGTAGTCGGGGTAGACGCGCAAGGCCTCACCGTCCACCCGCAGCACGGGACAGGTCCACGTCTGCGTGGCCTCGGGCACGAGTACCCGCGTCGTGGCCCGCTCCACGTCGTGGACCACCAGGGACAGGATGTTCCAGCACAGGTTTCCCATCGCCAGGCCTTGTTCCGGGTGGTCTTTGGGACCCTCGGTCTGCACCACGTAGAACCGACTGCTCGCCCAGTACCCGGAATGCTCCAGCGCGAGCCCCTCCGCAACGCGGACACCGTCGATCCAGAGCATGCAGCGGTCCGACGGGTCCTGGATGTGCACCGCACGGTGCCGGTCGTCGGGCGTGAACTTGACGTTGATGCCGTACGTGGTCCAGCAGTCCTTGAAGCCACCGCAGGCGCCGGGAATCGGACCCGTGCGGTTCGGGACGGTGACTGCCTGGCCGTCGGGTGGGTCCTGGCTGCACGTCTTGGGATCACGACAAGGTCGGTCGATACGACGTGTGCACCCGATCCCCAAGGCCGCCACGTCCCGAGGCGAGGCACGGGAGATGAGCTCGGCAAGCCGGGCACGGTAGCCTTCCGGGCCGGCGTGGGCGAGGAAGGTGCCGCCTTCGTCCCGCCACCACGCCAGCAGGTCGGTGCCCACCGGAGAACGGCGCAACCAGTCCTGCCACTGATCACCCCAGGGGTCGGTCTCCGGCGTAGTACCGGATTCCTGCCCCCTGCCCTTCTCCCTGCGCCATCGCCACATCACAGTCCCACCCCGGTTCCCCCCCCAAGCGGCTGAACAGCGCGACAGCGGGCGGCCGGCCGGTGCCCCAAGGATGGTATGCAGGTTCCTCGAACGCACCGGGAGATTTTCCAGCGGGTGCGCCGCACCAGCCTGTGGAACGCCGGTCGGCGAGGCCTGGTGAGTCCAGCGCTGCCCGCAGTCGCGTGAGCCCCCGAGTCATCGGCACGAAGCGGGATCGGTCGACGCGCGGGAGAGACTCCGCGGTCAACTCGCCGCGCCAGAAGGGTCGCTTGCCGTGCCGGACGTCACGCTGCCGCCGGTCCACCTCGACAAGGTGGTGGAGGCACTCGCAACGAACCCCGCGCTACCGCCCGAGCTCGTCCGCCGCCTCTTCGCCCACCGCGGCGGCTTCGGCGGCGTTGCCGAGCGCTCGGACCTGACCGACGACATGATTGCCGAAATCATCGCACTCGACGACCACTGGCTCACGCATTCCCTGGCGCTCAACCGCAGCCTCCCGCATGCCTTCCTGATGACGCTCGCCGAGCATCCGGCTCCGGCGATACGCGCGGCCGTGGTGGTTGGCGCGGACGACGCGCCAAGAGAGCTGTTCGAGCGGCTGCTCGACGACGACCCGCGGGTGCGTGAGCACCTGGCGGAACGCGATCATGTGCCGACGGAGCTGCGCGCCCGACTGGCTGCCGATCCCGACCCGAAGATCCGGGCGACTCTTGCCCAATGGTGGACACAGGCCCCGGAATCGGTGCGACGGATCCTGCTGACCGCGTGAGTTCCTCCGCGGTGGCCTGGTCCACGCCGCCGAGGACCGGGCTGAGGAGTGCGGAGAGGGAGAACTCCCCGTCGTCGCCATGGGTGAGCGCGATCTCGGCGGTGATCGTGGTGCCGGTGAGCCGGATCTTGCGGATGGCGGCGGCGCGACGCAGGGCGCCGAGGAAGCAGGCGGCCCAGCCGGCGGCCAACAACTGCTCGGGGTTGGTCGCGTCGCCCGCGCCGCCGAATTCCTTGGGGGTGGCGAGCTGGGTCTCCAGGAGGCCGTCGGAAGAGTGGACGTGGCCGCCGTTACGGCCCTCTCCGTCGACGTCGACTCGGGCGGTGTAGGTGACTGCCATGGCTCGTGCTCCCCATCTGGGTCGAAGGTTTCGATTGGCCTCGGATCCGGGACGTGTTCACCCTCGACCCGGCCCTCGACTCCTTCACCCCCGCCGGCGACGGTTCCGCCTACCGCGACCACTTCACGGGCCGCTACGAGCACCGCACCCTCGCGCACATCGGGCACAACCTGCCCTAGGAGGCGCCGACCGCCTTCGCGTAGGCCGTCGTCGACGCCGACCGCCTCTGACCGGTGAGTCCACAAGATCGAAGGGCGGCATCAGTCGCGAGCACGACACGGTAGAGCTCGGCGCCTACGCCAAGTACAAGGGCCGTCACCGTTCGACGGACGTCGGCCCGTCCGGCGACGCACGTGTGCACACTCTCGCACTCGTCACCGCCTTGACTGGTGACGCATGCGGGTGCATCCTCGGGGATGTCAAGTGCGACATCAGGACGGACGCGATCCGCTCGGCATGAGAACACCGACGAAGTGGAGTACGGGTCATGAACAAGGAACTCGCGGCGGACGCCGCCGCGGCAGCGGCACGGCACGCGCGCTTTGGCAAGCTCCCCGAGCGCATCCGCTTCGAGGATATGACCCAAGAGGTGGAGAGCGGGGCGGGCGGGACCGCCACCACGTACAACCCCGAGGGCTCGTGGCAGTACTTCTCGTGCCTCGCCCTCGATCTCGGGCTGTAACCGGCAATCACCCTGCGTGACTCCACCCGTCCCGGTCGGCCCTGACCAGGGTGTACATCACGGGCAGCTCGACGAAGGCCGGCCCGCCGCGGCGCGCCGGCCTTCGTCGAGCCGGACGCTGCCTCGGCCGGGGTGCGTCCTGTTGTGGCGTTCACTCACTGTCGTCGGCGATGCTGTGCAAGCTACCCACGCCGAGGACCACCTGTAGACGTGTCTGCCCGGCGGCGACACATGTGCCCACTGACCGGGGCACACGTGTTGCCGCCGACTCAGCTCCCGGCCGCGGTGGGCGTCGTCTTCTTGCGGGCGCGGTAGGCCGCTGCCTTGATCTTGTTGCCGCAGGACTCCATGCCGCACCACTGCCGCCGCAGGCCCCGGGAGCGGTCGATGTAGACACGCGTGCATTCGGGGTTGCCGCACTCCTTGAGCAGCGGGACGTCCGGGCCGCTGAGCAGTTCGACGGCCTGCCGGGCGACGGTGGCCAGGGCCTGCTGCGGGGTTGCGTCGGTGTGCCGGCCCCCCAGGGTGAGCTGTGGCGTTACCGGGACCTGGCGCGCGGCGGCGTTCAAGACCGCCAGGGTCTGCCGGTCGAAGTCCTCGCCGAGGCGGCGGTCGGTGACGAGCCGGTAGATGGCCTCGCGCAGCGCGATCGCGGCCCGGACGTCGTCCGGCTCGCCGGGTGTGATCGTGTCCACGAGCCCGGACTCCAGGTACCAGGCGTTGAGCCGGTCCGGCGTCACGAACATCTCGAACCGAATCGAGCGTCGGGCGCGCAGCGTGGCCGCGAAGTCGAGCGCCGGGTGCCCGCACACGAAGACATGGTCAAGATTCACGTCACCATCTTGACAGGTGACTGTGGTATGGCGCAAGGCTCGGGCAGGGCGCAAGCCTCACTCCACCCGCAGCCCGCGCGCGGGTTGCGGCACAGGGAACCGGCCCACGCGATCGCCGGTCGGCCCGTCGGGCACGGGGCCTCGGATGCGGGCCGTTGCACACGCCGGCGGCTCACACCTCGGGCGCTCCCGTCTCCTCGATGCTCCCATCGGCCAGCCACAGCCAGCGGTTCACCCTGATCTCGGCGAGGAACCGCTCGTCGCGGCTGGCCGCCATGAATGCGCCCCGATAGGAGTTGCGCGTGCCCTCCGGTCGCCCCGCGCTGAACAGGTCCAGGTTGTTGGTCGGCTCGTCCAGCAGCAACTGCGGCGCCGGCTCGGCGCACAGGACGCAGGCCAGGGTGGCACGCGGCCGTTCACCGCCGGAGAGCGCCCCGCCCGGCAGATGCGCCCGCGCACCGCGGAACAGGAACCGCGCGAGCAAGTTCATCCGCTCCGCCTCACCCCGCTCGGGCGCGAAACGCGATCTACCTCGCCGACCGCGTAACAGCCTCCTTCTCGCGCCCACTTGCGTCCCACTGCTCCCCGGTCGACCGTCGCGGCCGGATGCGTGTGTTGACAGCCCGAGACTCCCATGCCAGCATCGTCACCGGTTAAACCGGTGATGATGACTCGGGGCGGCGGGCCGGCAGAGTTCACACGTGTGTCGCGAAGGAGCGCAGTCACCATGCCAGGAGGAACACAGAAGCGGGCGTCCGAGGGAGCCCCGGTGGGACGGCGGGCGCTGCTCGGCGTCCTCGGCGCGGGCGCCGCCGGACTCGCCGCGGCGCCCTACCTCCAGCACGGCTGGGAGAGATTCCTCGGCGCCGCCTCCCAGGCCGACCCCACGGGCCTGACCGGCCTGCTGCCCAACCCGGGAGGCTTCCGCTACTACAGCGTCGTCGGCTCGGTGCCGCGCAAGGACGCCAAGACCTACCGGCTACAGGTCGACGGCCTGGTGCGCACACCGCGGACGTACACCCTCGACGCACTGCGCGCCCTGCCGCAGACCCGGATCGTCCACGACGTGCTGTGCACCGACGGCTGGCGGGTGAAGCAGACCCCCTTCACCGGGGTGCGCCTCGCGGACCTCCTCGACGCCGCCGGCGTGCGCCCGAGCGGCGCGGCGGTCCGCTTCACCTGCTTCGACGGCGCGTACAGCGAGAGCCTCACCCTGGAACAGGCGCGCCGCTCCGACGTCCTGCTGGCCCTGACCATGCAGGACAAGCCCCTCACCCACGAACACGGCGGCCCGGTCCGGCTCTACGTGGCGCCCATGTACTTCTACAAGTCGGCCAAGTGGCTGTCCGGCATCTCGGTCACCGACAAGGTCGTCCCTGGCTATTGGGAGGAGCGCGGCTATGCCGTCGACGGCTGGCTCGACGACGCCGACCGGCACGACAGGGCGGCCTGAACTCCGCGACCGCGTAAGCCGCTTCAGCATCGCCGAGCGCACGGTCCACCAGACCACCGCCCTCCTGATGCTGCTGTGCGTGACCACCGCGGCCTGCCTCTACTTCGCCCCGCTCACCCAACTCATCGGACGACGGCACCTGTTGGCCACGATCCACGTATGGTCGGGCATCACCCTGCCGCTGCCCTCCCTGCTGGGCCTGTTCTCCGCCGCGTTCCGCGCGGACCTGCGCAGGCTCAACCGCTTCGCTCCGTACGACCGACAGTGGCTCAGCGACGCCCTCCGGCGCCGGACCGCACCCGAGGCCCGCCCGGCCGGCAAGTTCAACGCGGGCCAGAAGCTCTACGCGGGCTCCCTCGCCGGCGCCGTCCTGGTCATGCTCTTCACCGGCCTGCTGATGTGGTGCGTGGGTCTGCTGCCCTTCATCTCCCGCACCAGCGCGATCTTCGTCCACGACCTCGTGGCCTGGGCGATCGCCATCGCCCTCATCGCACACCTGCGCAAGGCCCTGGCCGACCCGGAAGCGCTGCTCGCCATGCGCAGCGGACACGTCAGCCGGACCTGGGCCGAACGTCACCACAAGCACTGGCTGCCGTAAACACCCCCTGCCTGACCGCCCTGCATCCACTCCTTGATTGCCTCTTGCATTGCCTCTTGATCGGGGAAACACCATGAGATGACGACTTCTTGCTGCCCTCGCGACCGGCGTACCGCTGATCACGGCGGCGGTCTACCTGCCGACCGCGTCCGCACTGCCGCCACAAGGCCCCGCCTCCGTATCCACCCCTGTCACCTGCTCCCCGCAGTCCGTCAAGGCCCCGTCCGGCACCACGGTGGAGAAGGTGACGGCCGTCCGGCACGAGGCCGGCACCGTGGACGTACCCGAGGTCTGGCCGCTGCCCGCGGACCACGTCGACGACGTACCGGCGTTCTGCGACATGACAGTCACGCTCGCTCACCCGGGAGCCGGCGATCACGCCAAGGTGCGGGTACGGCTGCCCCTGCAGGGCTGGAACGGCCGCCTGCAGACGATCGGCGGCAGCGCCTACGCCGCCGGTGACTACGGCAAGGGCCTGGCCAACGCGGTCAAGAACGGCTACGCCGCCGCGACCACCGACGCCGGCGTCAGCACCTGCATCGACACCAGCTGGGCGCCGCACAGCGACGGCCAGGTCAATGCGGCGTTGCTGAAGAACTTCGCCGGCCGCTCCGAGCACGAGGCGGCGTTGATCGCCAAGGAGGTCATCGGCAGCTTCTACGGCAGGCCCGCCTCCTACGCGTACTTCAACGGCTGTTCCACCGGCGGACGCCAGGGCTACGCGGAGGCCCAGCGCCACCCCGACGACTACGACGGCATCCTGGCCAACGCGCCCGCCGTCAACTGGGACGAGTTCGAGGTCGCCACCCTCTGGCCGCAGGTCGTCATGAACCAGGAGAAGACCTACCCGACCCCGTCCGAGCTGGATGCCTTCACGAACGCCGCCATCAAGTCCTGCGACCCGCTCGACGGAGCCGAGGACGGCCTGGTCGACGCCCCCGAACGGTGCGGTTTCGACCCGCGCATCGCGCTCCCATCCGGACAAGGCGATGGCCCGCCACCTGCGGTGGCGGGCCATCGTGCGGAGTGCCGGATGACGGTCAGGCGTCGCGCAGCGGGCCGCGCACCGAGAGCTTGTCGCACAGCTGCGAGCCGTTCATGGCGCGCCACTGCCACTCCATCGCGTCACGGGTGTTGGGGCCGTAGACACCATCGGCGGTGAGGTGCAGGGAGCTCTGGACCTGCTTCAGCGCCGACTCCGTCTTCGCGCCGAAGACACCGTCGAAGCCGCCCGTGTCCTTGCCGTAGCAGTAGTCCAGGGTGACCTGGAGCGTGTAGACGGCATTGTTGGAGGCGCCGCGGCGCAGCGTGCAGAAGTTCGTGCCACGCAGTCCGACGGTCGGGACGTCGGTGTAGTACCCGTGCGTGTCGTAGTACTTGGTCGTGGTGCTGCACCCCGAAGCGGCCTGAGCCGACGGACCGCTGATGACGAGACCGGCGGTGATGGCGGTCAGGGCGCCGAGGCATGCGAGAGCGCGTTTCATGGTGGGTGTTCCCCCCGTGGTATTGGTCGTTACGCCGCAGGTCAGGCGGCGGCTGACAACATATCAGCAATGGGGACCTCAAGATCATCTGTCTGCGGGCGGGGTCTCCCGGACGGGCGTCGTAGGCTCCAGGACATGCACAGCACCCTGACGGAGCATGCCCGGTGTCTCTACGGAGACGAGTACGGGCCCACGCCGGATTGCGACCAGGAACACCGGGAGCACTACTTCGTCGAGGAACTGACCTTCGCGGACGCGGAGGACATCCTTGCCATGCTGCGTGAGCTCAGTCCGCATGGGGTGGACGGCCGGCTGCCGGTCTGGGTCAGGAATCTCGCCTATCGGCTGGTGTTGTTGCAGCGGCCGGACGAGCCGGCGCTGATGCGGGAGGCTGCCGAGAGTCTGTGGCTGCACGGACCGGACTGGGACGACATCGCGGCGGATCTGGTGAGGCAGGCCGATTTCCTGGAAGCCGGCGACAAGGGCTCGTAGGCGTCGGGACGGATGCTCTGGGGCGGGAGTTCACGATGGCTTTTTTACTCTGCGTAACCGCCGTAGGTACATGATGTGAGAGTGGGCTTGCTCGGTGTCTCCTCGGCCGTCGACAGTCCTTGCTTGAAGGCAGAAATGCCGACGTTCGAAGGCAGAAATGCCGGCGGATCCCAGCAATGCCGCGATCAGCTGCACCGGGAACCGTCCGGCCGGTGACCTGACGAACACGGAGCGGGGGAGCCGCATCTGCGTAGGCTTCGGGCGGACGGCGATAAAATTGCCCAAATCGGTGGCCTGGCTTCCGGACCTAGGCTGCTGCTCGGCCTGTGTGACCTTGGGGAGCGGCACGGTGGCGAGGTCTCCTGAGGATCGCGGAGTCCCGCGCAGAGGTCGTGCGCGGGGCAGGTTGCTGCTCGTCGTGCCCGCTCTGCTGCTGCTCGTCGGCCTGCTGGTCGGCCTCTTCACACCCCGCGATGTCAGGCCGGATGCCTTCCTTGCCACGGCCATGGTTTCCGCCGCCGCACTGCTGCCCCTGTGGGGGACCGTGTTCACCGGAGTGGGCGCGTGCGGCATCTTTCTCGGCCTGATGGTGGACTTCGATGCGCTGCGGGACGCGACCGCCTACTCCGAGCTGGCCACCCTCGTGGCGATCGCGGCATTCTCCGTCTCCTTCAACCGCCTGCTGAGCCGACGCGCCCATCAGCTGCTTCAGGTCCGCTCAGTGGCCGAGACCGCCCAGCTGGCGGTGCTGCATCCGATACCGCGACACCTCGGGCACGTCACGCTGGAGAGCCTCTACCTGGCTGCCGCGGCGGAAGCCCGGATCGGGGGCGACCTGTACGAGGCGATACGCACCCCGCACGGCGTACGGCTGCTCATCGGCGACGTACGGGGGAAGGGCCTGCTCGCGATTCAGGCGGCTGCCACGCTGCTCAGCGCCTTCCGAGAGGCCGCTCACGACGCGCCCGACCTGCCCCGCCTCGCGAGCCGCCTGGAGACGAGCATGAGCCGCTACTCCGCCCAGTACCCGGAGGTTCCGGGCTCGGAGCCCACGGAACGCTTCATCACCGCTCTCCTCGCCGAGATCCCGGACGACGAACCGGTCGTCCGGACCGTCACCTGCGGCCACCCGCCCCCGCTGCTGCTGCACCGCGGCGAGGTCCGTGAGCTGCATCCCGCCGCTCCCTCGCCGCCGCTCAACCTGGGCAACCTGGTGAGCGACGGTTACCACGTCGACCTCGCCCCCTTCCACCCCGGAGACCAGCTCCTGCTGTACACCGACGGAGTCACTGAGACCCGTGACCGCTGCGGCGCCTTCTATCCCCTCACCGATCGCATCCGCTCATGGAGCGTCGAGGCGCCCCACCAGCTCCTCGACCATCTCCACAGCGACCTGATCGCCTACAGCGGCGGCGCGCTCGACGACGACATCGCCGCCCTTGTCGCCAGGCGGCGCCCGCGCCTGTGATCATGCGGCGCGACCTGTTCACGGACGGTGTGGTCGTCCAGCTCCAGCGGCCCGGAACGCTGGCGTGCGCATGCGCGGGCTGGCTCCACAGCCGCGCATGGGCAGCCCTCGGCCCACAGCTGCTGCGCCACGCAGTCAGTCGACAAACGACCGTCGAACCACCCAGCACTCTGGAACGTTCGGCTGTGGTGACAGCCGCAGGAGCACGGCGGCCGGACGGAAGACGACGACCTGCTGTGGAGGGCTTGGAGGGCGACGCCATGACTGCCTGCTCATCGAGCCTCGTGCGGTGCAGGACGCCCCGAAGCCGATCGCGCTGCATCCTGGCGACGCGGACGACATCGGTGGCTGCTGGACGGTGCTCTCGACGTCCCCGGACCCCATGGAGCCCGGCACCGAGCAGTTCCCGGCGGCCCACGACAGCGCTGGCCCCTGGACCGTGTCCGGAACGCTCGCCGTCACCAGCGACGAGGACGGCACCCTGCGGGCACGCCGGCTCGACAGTGACGCCGATCCGGTCGTCGCCCGCCCGGAGGCCGGACCCGTAACAGCCCTGGCCCGCATCGAACTTCCGGACGAGGGGCCGCTGATCGCGGGCGGGTACCCCAACGGGACGCTGTACCTGTGGATGCCGGACACCGGCGACGGCCCGCTTCGGGCGGCGCGACAGAGCCCTCAGTTGACTCGCATTGACCGGCACCGCCAACGGGACGTTTCTCGGCGCGAGTTGGCGCGACGGCATGGTGGCGCTGTGGGACATCGCGTCGGGCGAACGCGCCGACTTCGGCCCCGGCATCACCACGGTGCATCCGGACGCCGACCTGCGTCTGACGGTAGGCGGGCCGAGCGGACACGCCGTCGTCCAGCTCGACGTCGACGCGCTCTGGCCGGCCCGCGAGCTCATGCTCCGTGTGGTCTCCTTCGAGAACGCCGCCTGCGCGACGGACAGCGACCCGAACGACGTCCCACGACACCTCGCGAGGCTGCTGTCGTGGGACGCCGACGACGCACGGCGCGCATACGTCGAACTCGACACGCTCCTGGCCCCCAGAAGGGAGTTGAGCTCGGCCGCCGTACTGGCCGTCATGTATCTGACCCAGATCGGCGCGGCAATCGGAGTGGGAGCACACCACTGCCACGTCAGGCGCCCGGTGCTCGGCCTGGCACTGCGCATCATCAGGGCGCTGGACACGGCGGAGGGCCACTGGCTCGCGGTCGCCCGCGAGATACTCGCGGGAATCGTGCCCCTACTCCCCGACATGCTGAATGAGGAAGATCCCGTCACACGCACGGCAGGCGCACTGCTCATCGTGGCGCTGCCGGAACGCGACGAGGAATCGAACCCGCTACTCCGGGCGCTCGCCACCGGCGATCCCGATCCGGAGGCCTCGGCCGCGGCCGCACTGGCACTGGGCGATGCCACCGCCGTGGACGCGCTGATATCGGTCGGCTGGGAGCGGACGGATGTGGACGCCGTCCTGCCGGGACGGTGACGCGGTCACCTGCCCACTGCCACCGCGGTTCTCGTCCTGGACGGTGAATGCCGGCAAGGCGTCCGGCCTGTGCCCGGGTCGGCAGACCCGGTCGGCGCCCTCAAGCCGAGTAGCCGATCAGTGCAATGTCCTCGGCCACGCCGGAAAGCTCGATGTCTGGGTTGAGCACGGCGACGATCTCCGCGGTCAGCGGGTGCCCGGCCAGGATGTGACGGACGGCCTCAACGTGGACGGGAACCTCGTAGTACTCGGACGCCCACTTCGCGTAGGCCTCCGGCGAGCGGTCGACGAGGAGCTCGAAAAGGACGTCAGCACCGTCCGGGGCGCCGTCCCCCTCCTCGGGGAAGACAATGGCGCCGGTCTGCCAGAGGGTGTCGGGTGTCCGGCGCCAAGGGCAGCGGGTGATGGCGGCGACAGCGTGCTCGTCGCAGAAGGCGGGCTCTTGGACGTACGGGCGGAAGACCTCCGGCACGTCGTCGACCGCGCCCGGCCATACCGCGGGTACGTCCATGCGTGCCCAGGGACTCATGAGCGACTCGTGGTCGAAGCCGCGGACGTAGGCCCCGGCGGCTGAGAAGACGATCGCGCACTCACCGCCGATGCCGTCCCGCATCGACGCCATCTGCTCGCCCTCACCCCAGTGGACGTCGTAGGAGTAGAACCGCGCATCCCACTCCGGGCTGAGTACGGCGTCCAGCAGCGCGAGCCCTTGGCAATGGTTGCGCAGCGCCTCGATACCCGGGAGCGCCCTGGTCACGTCATGCACGGTCACGTGGCCATTCCATCGCACCCCAATGGCAGCCGGGCGAGCGCTCCGCATGGTGTGAAGGGCGAGAAGGTACCTCCCGGCGGGCTGCGGATCAGCCCTTGCTCCGCACGGATGGAGCCCTGGCGTTTTTCCGTTGCACAGTGACACTTTTGCCGCTGGGAGGCGCGTCGGAGGCCGCATAGCGTCGAGGACGTCCGCAGCCCGATACCGGGCCGGTTTCGACGTAGACCCGTTCTCCGTAATCCCCGAGGAAGTGTCATGCACGTTCAGATCGTTCTGTTCGACGGCTTCGACCCGCTCGACGTCATCGCCCCCTACGAGGTGCTGTATGCGGGCGGCATGGCCTCCGACGGTGCGGTGAGCGTGGAACTGGTCTCGGCCGAAGGCCCCCGTGAGGTGGTCAGTGGTACGGGAGGGCTGGTGCTGCGTGCCACGGCGGCCCTGGACGCCGAACGGCCGGGCTACGTCCTGGTGCCCGGCGCCTCGGGCCGCATCGGCGAACCGGGTGAGGTTCCCGAGGAGGATGAGGGGTCCGGCAAGGCGGAGCAGGACGAGCTCATCCCCGTGCTGCTCGGCCGCACCCTCACCACCGAGCTGCCCGCGCTGCTGAAGACGGCGATGGCGCATCCGGACGTCACGGTCGCCACGGTATGTGGCGGCTCGCTGGTCCTGGCCATGGCCGGACTGCTGGAGGGCCGCCGTGCCACCTCCCACCACCTGGGCCTGGATCTGCTGGACGCCACCGGCGTCCACGTGGTGAACGCCCGCGTCGTGGACGACGGCGACCTCGTCACCGGCAGCAGCGTCACGTCCGGACTCGACCTCGGCCTGTACCTCCTGGAACGCGAGGTGGGTCCCCGCGTCGCACACGCCGTCGAGGAACTGTTCGCCCACGAGCGGCGCGGTGTCGTCTGGCGCGCCCAGGGGCCGGCACCCGTCTCTTTCTGATTCTGACTCCGATTCGATCTGGATCGTCTCCTTCTGACCCCGACCCGCACCGCTTTGTCGTGCACCACACCGTGAGGAAGCAACGCACCATGCAGTCCGCTGAAGGCACCTGGGATCTGACCATGTCCACCCCGATCGGCCGGATGAGGGCCGTGATCGAACTCCGCTCCCGGGACGGCGTCCTGACCGGGACCGCCCAGGGGACGGGCGAGGAGGTTCCGCTGACCGAGGTCGTCCTCGACGGCGACCGGCTGACCTGGAAGCAGGCCATCACCAAGCCCTTGCGGCTGAACCTGGCCTTCGACGTGAGGCTCGACGGCGACACCCTCACCGGCACGTCCAAGGCCGGACGCCTGCCCTCCTCCAAGATCACCGGCGAGCGGCGTCGCGTCCACCCCGAATCCGTCAACGAGGTGTGAGCGTTGGGTACTTGCGGTCGCTGCGCATCGCGGCGCATGTCGAACTCGGCACCCTGGTCCTCATGTTGGTCAACCTCGCTACGGCCCACCTCCGACCCGTCTCCGCCGTGATGGGCCCTAGCCACGGGTGCGCCTACCTGTTCGTCGTCGGCGCGGCCTGGCGGCTCAGGCAGGCCCCGGCCACCGCGAAAGCCATGGCGCTCGTTCCGGTGTGGGCGGTCTGCTGGCCCTGCGCCACCTCGACCGTTCCGGCACGTGCCGTCCGTAGACCGAGGAGTCCACCTCGTCATGACCTCGTGCGATGCCTACTCCGGAGGGCTATGTGTCACGTCGTTGGGCTTCAGCAGGCGGTCGGCCTCCGTATCGTCCGAGGGGAAGCCGATGTGCTCGGGCCGAACGACGGCCCGGCTGAAGGAGTCGCACAAGACGTCGAAGAACTCTTCATCCGAGCGATCGGGAGCGGTCTTGCCCAGTGCCGTCAGGCCTGCTTCCACGATGGTGTTGATGTACCGCCTGCGTGCGTTCCTCTGGTGTCGAGCCTCGCTGGAGGCACTCTCCTCGCTCACCTCCACCACGCGAAACCTGCCGGGGCCGCTGCCAGGCCCGCTACTCGGCCACTCGTCGGATTCGCGGACCTTCACCAGGGCCTCCTACGTGATGTGTATGGGGCGTAGTGCAAGTGGACAGCACTGGACAGTCACCGCCCCTGTACGGCCTGGAAAGTGGACACCAGCCGCGAAGAGCCTGTGCTCCATGAGCCTTGCACGCTCACTCGGCAACACCGACGCCAAGGAGAAGCTTCATGGAGCGACTGCTGTTTCCCGGTGACCCCCAGTTCTGGTACGAGACCCTGCGCTCGTTCGGCCATATCGCCTACGGCGGCTCCGACTTCGGCGAGGTGGTCGCCGCCATCCGCGGCATCGTCGCGGGCGACTACGGCAGTTGGCACGACGAGTGGCTGAGCACCGCCGACCGGGTGGCCGGCGAGGCCGCACGGGCCCTGGACGCGGGCCATGCGGTAAGCGCCCGGGACGGTTTCCTGCGGGCCTCGAACTACTACCGGTCGGCCGAGTTCTTCCTGCACGGCCAGCCCTGCGACCCACGGCACGAGCATGCCTACGCGCGCTCCGTGGACTGCTTCCTGGCGGCGGCTGCCCTCTTCAGTCCCCGGATAGAGCCGGTCCGGATCCCGTACGAGGACACCACGCTGCCCGGCTATCTCTACCGGGCCGACACCTCGGGGGAGCCACGCCCGACCGTGGTCATGCACAACGGCTTCGACGGCACCGCGGAGGAGATGCACTACTCCGGAGCGATGGCCGGCGTCGAGCGCGGCTACACCGTGCTCGCCTTCGACGGTCCCGGTCAGCCAGGACCGCTGCACCGTGAAGGTCTGGTCTTCCGTCCCGACTGGGAGAACGTGGTGGGTCCGGTGCTGGACTTCGCCATGGAGCTGCCCGAGGTCGACAGCAGTCGGGTCGCCCTGCTCGGCAACAGCATGGGCGGCCTCCTCGCCCCCAGGGCCGCGGCCTTCGACCACCGTCTTGCGGCGGTGGTCGCCCTCGACGGCGTCTACGACCTGGGCCCCGCCGTCACCGACCTCCTGCCCGGCGAGCGCGGCGAGTTGGAGCGTCGACTGCGTGCCGACTTTGACCCGGAGCTCGATGTCCTGCTTGACCGGTTGATGACCGAGAACCCCGTGCTGCGCTGGGCGATCAACCACGGCATGTACGTCATGGGCGCGGCCACACCACGGGAGTTCGGCGCCGCCTACCTCGACTACCACCTCCGGGACGGCATCGCGTCGCAGATCAGGTGCCCGGCTCTCATCTGCGACGCCGCCGAGGACCTGTTCTTCGGCGGACAGGCCAAGCAGCTCTATGACGACCTGACCTGCCCCAAGACCTTCCTGGAGTTCACGGCGGAGGAGGGCGCCGACGCCCACTGCCAGGTCGGCGCTCAGCGGCTGGCCATGGCCCGGATCTACGATTGGCTGGAGGACACACTCGGTACCGGGCGGGACGCTGTGCGCGTACTGCCCGACTGAGACGGGCAAGCGAAGGGCGGCACCTCGCGCTGGGGGTCGCCCTCTCGGAGTCCGCCCCTCGGATTGAACACGTTCAATTCTCTTGGCGAGATGACTCACGAGGCGGCTGTCGGCGTGATGAGCCGTGCTGACCGGCATGCCGCGAGGGGGGATGGCGCCTCCGTTCATCGGGCTCCCCTCCATCCTGATCACCTTGCTCTACGGGCTGTGCAGCCCTCGGACAGGCCTGGCCTTCCGGCTGGTGTGCGTCATACGAGCCCCGCTGGTGGGCCCGTCCCGGCTGCGTAGGCGACTGGCCACGTCCGCCGCTCTGAGAGGTCGTTCTCCCGGGTCGGCCATCGCGAGGTGGATCACGGATGTCACGGCTGCGTGAGGATGTCGCTCACCCGGTGGGCGTAGAGCACGCGGCCGCAAGGCGTGGGGTCGGTCAGGGCGCACGAAGGGTCGGAGTTGTCGGCACGGTGCTCGCTCTGTGACCAGAGCAACGGCGCCGCGCCCGTGGCCTGCCCGTGCTCGTAGTACATGTCCTCGGCGCCGACCGCGGTGCGGATTTCACCGCCGGTGATGGACAGGACCCCGTCGCCGTCCACCGCTGCCCGCCACAGGCTGGCGTCGCTGTAACGGTGGCTCTGGTTGAGGTACCAGTGGTCGGCATAGCGGGCGGCGCCCTGGATCTGCCTCATGGGCAGCGGGTATGTGCCGACCGCCGACACTTGACCGTCGGCCGTGCTCAAGAGGGATCCGTCCGTGTCGTCGATGGGCAGGGCACCGATGCGGCCGTTGCCGGGATGACCGGAGTCGGTGGTGCAGTACTCGCCCAGGATGAGCTGCGGAGGAGTGCTGCTGCGGTCGACCGAGAGGTACGACGCCTTGGGTGCCCCGCTCGGCGCGCAGGTGCCGGCGGAGCTGTTGTACTGGGCGCTGACGAATTCGTAGGAGCCCACCTGCGGCAGGACGTAGCGATAGCCGTACGCGTACCAGACGTTGCTCTGCCGCCCCACCTTGCCGTTGTCCTGGACGTTGCTGGTCAAGCCGTCGGGAGTGCCGTCGTTCGTGGCCGGGTTCCGGTCCGGGTCGAGGTCGAGGATGTCGCGCAGGTCGAACACGCGCAGACCGTGGAGTGCATCGGTGACGTAGAGGCGGTACTTGTACCAGGCGATGCCACCGGCGTGGATGTCGATCGCCCGGTACGAGATGTGTCCGTACGAGTTGTAGTACGGGTACGCGAGCAGCGCGTGGCGGTACTTGCCCGTGGCCGGGTCGACGAAGGACAGCCGCACCCCCTTGTCGGCACACGCGGGTGTCCCCGCTGGCGTGCAGGCGGTGGAGTCGTCGTACCAGGACGTGATGAGCGGCCGCTTCGTGCCCCAGTACTCGTCGGCCTGGGCATCCGAGACACCGGTGATTCCCTGAGGGATCCACTCCTTGCTCCGGGCGTCGTTGTTGCTCCAGCAGTACTTCGTGGCGGGGGCCAGCGGGGCGACGCCGCCGTCCCCGACGCCGAACGGATCGGTCGTACAGGCTGTTCCGGTGCTGACGGACTGATCGGCCTGGGCGAGCAGGTTCTGGACGCCCTGAGTGGGCAGCGAGGCGGTCAGATCAGCGACGCGATCGCTCAGATCGGTCGCCGCGAGGTCGAATCCACTGTCGCTCGTCGGCGATGCCGACGCCTGACCCGGCTGCCACAACAGTGCGCCGACGGCTAGAGCCAGGGTCAGGAAACTACCGGCCACCGCCAAGAGGCGGCTGCCGACCGGGACAGGGCGGCGTCGATCGGCTGGAGTCTTCATCGTCACATCAACCTCTGGGTCGAGGGCGGGGGAGCAGCGGACGGGCGGGCCCGCGCAGGCGCAGTTGCCCCACCCTGCGATCGGTGGAGCATGCGACGACGACGGTGCGCCGGGCAAAGCTGCTCGGTCAACCTCCCGAAGACACCGAAGTCGGGCTCGCTGGGCCACGACAAAGGTGCACAGATGCCTCTCAATTGCCCGCGTCGGCAGCAGGTACGCCGGCATGGTCATTGCCGACGTAACACCGTCTCCAACTGGCCTTCCGTGTCGACTCACCCCGGTCGCGACAGCGCACACCGGACTCGTAAGCCGTGGTGGCCACCGCAGGACGAGGGGCTCGCAGCATTGCACTGAGCAACAAAGCCTTTGCGTTCACCGTCAATGCGGCGGACAGCCGCCGGTGACAGGCTCGCCGCGGCTCCACTGTTGAGGGTGCTGCCGCACACGGCCGGCGGCCGTCGTGTACAGGCTGAGGGGGAGGGCCTTGTGAAGGTGCGCAGACGGACGGTGAGGACCGCGCCGACAAGGCCGGGTCACCCGGCGGCGGCCGGCCGCACAGGCTCACCCTCATACGGAGCCCGTACGGTGGCGGGGCTCTTACGGCCCCGCCACCGTACTCGCGGACTGTCGTGGTGGCTCGCGCTGTTGCTTCCGCCACTGGTCCTCGCCGGACTGCTGCAGTGCACCGGCCCAGCGTCCGCACTGACCAGCGCCACCAGCGCCACGAGCGCCGACGCGAAGCTCTCCGCGGGTCCCGGGACACCGCACGCGGAGAAGTCCGTACCCGCTCGTCCCCTGCCCGCCAAGGCCAGGCATCGCGACCGGGAGGCCTTCTCCACCGCGCCACCGGCAGCACCCAGCTGGCCGGCGGCGCGTTCCGCCACACTCGGTGTCGCCAAAGGCCACACCACAAAGCTTCCGGGAACCGGGCTCTCCCTGAGGGCCACGACGCCCACGACGGCGACGCCGGACACCACGACCCGAGTCGCGGTCCGCACCTACGACCGTGCCCTGGCACGGCGGTTGGGAGCCGCCGGATACGTCTTCACCGCCGTCAGCGCGGGCGACGCGCCGTCACAACCAGGACCCGCAACCGCACCTGCACGGGCACCCACACCCGTGACCGTCACAATGAACTACGCATCGTTCCGCCACGCCGCCGGCGGCGACCTGGCGAGTCGGCTGCGGGTCGAGCGTCTGCCGCGATGCGTGCTGAACGCCAGACCCTGCCGCGCGCGGGCGACCTTCGTGCCCGCGGACAACGACGTCGACAAGGGGCGGATCAGCGCCCGGGTCCCGCTGGCCGACGACGCGGTGTACGCATTGGTGAGCACCGCGTCCGGCGGTTCCGGCGACTACCGGGCGACCGACCTCAAGCCGTCCGGCAAGTGGTCGGTGGGCCCCGAGTCGGGCGACTTCCAGTACTCGTACCCGCTTCCCTTGCCCCCTCCGCCATACGGCAAGGCACCCGACCTGTCGTTGCAGTACTCCTCGCAGTCGGTCGACGGCCGGACCTCGGCCTCGAACAACCAGGCGTCCTGGGTGGGACTGGGCTGGGACCTGAACCCCGGATTCATCGAGCGCAAGTACCGGGCGTGCGTGGACGACGGAAGCCCGACCCTGTCCGACCTTTGCTGGCATTCCCCTTACTCGGGCGCGGAGGACGGTGCTGAGTACGTCATCTCCCTGCAGGGCACGACCACCGAGCTGATCAGGGACGGCAACGGCAGGTACCACGCCGAGGACGACCCGGGCTGGAAGATCGAGCACACCTACGACGGCGCCAACTCCGACAACAGCAAGGAAGCGTGGGTGGTGTCGACGGACGACGGCACCCGCTACTTCTTCGGCTACCACGAGGACTCCAACTGGACAGTGCCGGTCATCGGCAACGACAGCGGCGAGCCCTGCCACGACGCGGCGCAATCGCTCTGCCGCCAGACCTACCGGTGGAACCTGGACGAGATCCGGGACCCCAACGAGAACGACACCCGGCTCACGTGGGCCAAGGAGACCAACTCCTACAAGCGCTTCTCCAACGGCGACAAGGAGTCCTACGACCGGGGCGGATACCTCAGCCGGGTCGAGTACGGCATGCAGACCGGCGAGAAGCCGGCCGACCGTGTGGACTTCGCCTCCGTCTACCGCTGCCTGTCCGACGTCGCCAAGCAGAGCCCCGACTGCTCCGCTCCGACCACCACCAGTGACACCGACTACCCGGACGTACCGGTCGACCTGATCTGCACGAGCGGACAGGACTGCAGCAAGAACTCACCCGCCTTCTTCGTCACCCGGCGACTGGCGTCGATCACCACCCAGGTCTGGGACCCGGCCACGTCGGCCTACCTTCAGGTCGACCGCATTCAGCCCACGTACGCGATGCCCGACCCGGCCGGTTCGACCGACGCGATGCTTTGGCTCAACTACATTCAGGTACAGGGAACTTGGGCGGAGAACGTCACCCTTCCCGCAGTGGACTTCGACGGCGCCTGGCTCAACAACCGCGTCGACTACCCGAGTGGTGAGCCGAGCAAGGCCATGCCCATGCGTCGCATCACCAGCATCCAGAACGGGCTCGGCGGCGAGACGGACATCCACTACGGCCACGGTTCCGCCGCTGCCACCTGTCCGAGCGACGGATCCGACTCCACCTGGGAGTCGGGCAAGCACTGGGACACCAACGACCAGGAGTGCTTCCGCGTCGACTACCGGCCAGAGGGAGCCACCTCGACCGTGCACGGGGTATTCCAGAAGTACCTGGTGACCAAGGTCGATCAGGTCGACCTGGTCGCCGGCTCGCCGACCAGGACCACCCAGTACGAGTACCTGGGCACACCGGCCTGGCACTACGACGACGATCTCACCACCCCTACCGACCACCAACAGTGGGCCGATTGGCGCGGCTACGCCACCGTCCGGCAGACGGACGGGAGCGGGCCGACCGGGCAGCGCACGGTCACGGAGACCACCCACTTCCGGGGCATGGACGGGGACCGACTCAAGAGCGGGGGAACCAAGAACGTCACCGTCACCGACTGGGACGGCAATCAGTTCGCCGACAACCACGCCAAGAGCGGCGAGACGCTGCAGGGCCGCCACTACCGCCTGAATTCCGACGGCTCGCGCACCGAGCTCGCCTCCGAGCGGTACACCTACTGGGACTCCGGCGTCACGGCGAACGGTCCCGGTCTGCACAACGCCCATATGATTCGCCCCTATCAGACCCGTGCCCGGCAGCTGAGGTCCGACGGGACCTGGCGGCAGACGGGCAGCGACCAGGACGGCTACAGCGCCGCCAACGGGGGACTGCCCACCCGGACGGTGCAGTGGGGCGAGATCGGGACCGCTGCCGACAACACCTGCAGCGAGATCACGTACGCGCAGAACACCACTGACTGGCGCTGGATGCTCGACTATCCCGAGACCCGGGAGACACACAACGGCGACCCGGACCCGGCCGGCACGCAGTGCCCGGGACCGGTGGTGGCGCGCAAAGTCACCCTGTACGACTCGGCCACGGCTCCCGGCACCAACGACCAGCCCATCGACGGTAACCCGACCGAGATCCGCCAGTACTGGAACGACACCTCCCACGCCGACGAGAAGAAGGTCTACGACCAGTACGGCCGCGTCACTTCGGACACCGACCCGCTCAACCACACCACCACGACGTCCTACACGCCGACCAGCGGCTGGCCGGTGAACGGCACCAGGACCACCAATCCGCTGAGCCAGAGCACCACGACGTACACCAGCCGGGCCTTCGGAGTGGTCACCCGCAGCGTCGACCCCAACGGCCTGACCACCACCAGCGATTACGACGGCGCCGGCCGGCTGGTCCGGGTATGGCTGCCGACCGAACCCAAGCCGAACGGTGTGGACGTGCCACCACCGACCGGAGCGGTGCCCTCCTACGAGTACGCCTACCGCGTCACCGTCGGCGGCACCGCCCCCAACGCGCAGCCGGACAAGCCGACGGTCGTGACCGCGCGCCAACTGCAGTCGCTCACCAACGGCACCCCGCAGTGGCTTCCCACATACACGTACCTCGACGGCTTCGGCCGCACGCGGGAGGTCCAGGCACCCAGCTTCGCCCGCACCGGCGGCCGTACGGTCACCGTCACGACGTACGACGACCGCGGCCTGACCAAAGGCACCTCCGCCCCACTCTTCAACACACAGACACCCGGCGACGATCCGGGCCTGTTCCTCAACCCGGCCGTCACCGAGATCCCGTCGTGGACCGAGAAGACCTACGACGCGCTGCAGCGGGAAACCTCCACCACCCTGTACGGCTACGGCGCGACCGACTGGACGACCACCACCGCCAACTACGGCGACGGAAAGGTCGTCACCCCGCCGCGCGGCGGCCGGACCGCCTACTGGAACGACGGCCTGGACCGACTGGCCAAGGTGCAGGAGAACATCCCGTCCGGCAGTGACGGGCCGCCGTCCGTGACCCCCACGACCAGCTACACGTACACACCTCGCGGTGAGGTGGCCACCATCACCGACGCGGCCGGCAACCTCACCTCGTACGGCTACGACTGGCTCGGCCACCGCGTCAGCACTCGCGATCCCGACGCCGGATCCTCCACCAACACCTATGACCCGGTGGGCAATGTCCTCACCGCCAAGGACGCGGCCGGAAAGACACTCGCCTACACGTACGACGCGTTGAACCGCAAACGCACCGAATGGTCCGGGGGAGTGGGCAACACCAAGCTCGCCGAATGGACCTACGACACCACGCCCATGGCCGGTCAGACCGGCACACCCACGAAGTTCGTGCTCGGCCGCCTCGCCACGACCACGCGCTGGAGCGGAGGACAGGCCTACCGCGTGGACGTCACCGGGTACGACCTGCGCTATCAGACCACCGGCCGCACCTGGACGGTGCCGAGCGCCGAAGGCGCACTGGCCGGCACCTACACCTACGGCTACGGATACGACCGCGCCGGACACCAGACCTGGATGACCTATCCAGCGGCCGGCGGTCTGCCCGCCGAGAAGGTCACCACCGGATACACGTCCACCGGCCGCCCGGACACCGTGACGGGCGACGCCGCCACCTACGTGAAGTCCACCATCTACTACGGCAACGGAACGATCCAGGGCCGGAGTTACGGGGCCGACGGCAGCGTGCAGCGGCAGTACGGCTACGAGAACTCCAGCGCCCAACGCCTGTCGTCCGTACAGAGCTTCGTGGCCGGTGACCGGGTGCAGTACGACACCTACGCCTACGACGACGACAGCGACCTGACCTCCGTCACCGACCAGAACCAGGCCGTACCGCAGAACCAGTGCTACACCTACGACGCACTGCAGCGCCTGAGCAATGCCTGGACCACCACGGCGGCCTGCTCCGCCGGCCCGTCGGGCGCCGACACGACCGGCGCCGACCCCTACCGGCTGGCCTACTCCTACGACGCGGTCGGCGACATGAAGGCCGTCACCGATGACGTCGCCACCCGTAGCTACACCTACCCCGACCCCGGGCCGACGGCGGTGCGTCCGCACGCGGTCACGTCCGTGGGCTCCGACGCCTACGGCTACGACGCCGACGGGCGCCTCACCTCACGCTCCGTCGGCGGCACCGCGGCCACCCTCGCCTGGACCGACAACGGTTCGCTCGCCTCGGTCACCAGTGCGGGTGCGACATCGTCGTACGCCTACAGCGCCGACGGTGACCGGCTGGTCCGCCGTACCGCGAGCGCGACGACGATCTACCTGGGCGGCATGGAACTGACCCGCACCGGCACCGCGGTCGGCGCGACGCGCTACTACACCTCGGGCGGCAGCGTCGTCGCGGTACGCACCCCTGACGCCCTGCAATGGCTCGGCAACGACCAACAGAACTCGACGCAACTCGCCATCGACGCCACCACGGGCAAGGTCTCGCGTCAGCGATACCTCCCCTACGGCGCACACCGCGGCGGCACGGACGCCGTGCCCCTGACCGACCGTGGCTTCCTCGGCAAGACGGAGGACACCGACACCGCCCTCGACCAGATCGGCGCCCGCTACTACGACCCTTCGCTGGGCCGCTTCATCTCCCCGGACCCCCTGTACGACAAGACCAAACCCCAGTCCCTGAACCCGTACACCTACGCCGACGGCAACCCGACGACATTCAGCGACCCGACGGGCCTACGCAAGTGCTGGCACGACCAGGACGGGCCTACGTGCGTTGCCACTCCGGGGGACAATGGGGGCGGGGGCAGCCCCGGTAACCCCGGCAGTGGTGGTAGCAACGTGTGCGGCTACTGCGGTGGTTCTCCGGGCCCCGCCCCGGTCGCCGCTCCTCAAATGCCTCAGATGCCGCCCGTTTTCCAGCCTTGGTCGCCCCGCCTGCCGTTCCTGTGCACCATTCCCAACCTCATCGGCCAGGACAACTGCGGGTTTTCCAAGCCCAAGTGTCCTCACAACTGCAATGACGACACGAGTCTCCTGGCCCATTGGATGAGCTGGGGAGGCAACCGCAACGAGGTCTTCACCCAGAACGACCCTCTCACCCAATACCTGATGACATCGCCTTTCATCAGGAGGACCGGCCTGCGGATTGCCGACGATCTGCATCGGTCGGGACTCAGTTCGGGCACGGCGGTCTATCAAGATCCCCATACCCCCGCCCAGATTCTGAGAGATTACTCCGGGTATGTCACGCATGGTCGTTTCGGTAGTAACTATGCCGAAGCGTTCCTCGGCTCATATCAGTTGTCCTGGAGTACCACGCCTGTCGGTGAAGGCGTCGCCGTTGCCCACTTCACCGTCACCAATGTCACCTCGATGAACTCGGTGCTCCATCCCGAGATGGTGGGCGTGCGGATCAAACTGCCTGGGCCGATCCTGCGCGAGACATTCCTCTTCGACCAGGCCGTCCGCTATTGACCAGCCGGTCACAGAACTCACCCGACGCGACCCGGTCGTCCCCGCCAGCGCCATAGGAGCCATGTTGCCCAACCGTCGATTCCAGTCTCTGCTGGCAGCGTTTGCCGTGCTGTCCGCCGCACTCGTCCCCGCCGCCACCGCAGCGGCCAGTCCGCGCACGTCCCACGCCCACGAATCGACGTCGGCCGTCGCCCCCGGCGGCGCAGCCACCCGCGCCGACGTCACCGGAGACGGCATCCCCGACACGGTCGTCTCCACCGGGGCCCGGCTCACCTTTGCCGGGGACCCGAATGCCGAAGGTCTCGACAAGGGAGGCTCCATCTACGTGATACCCGGTGGCGGCACGCTCCCCGCGGGGCCGGCCGTGGCTGTCAGTCAGGACAGTCATGACTTTGTGCCGGGCACCGGGGAGTCGGACGACACCTTCGGGGCGTCTCTGGTCACCGGGGACTTCAACGGGGACGGGCTTGCCGACGTCGCCGTCGGCAATCCGAGCGAGGGCATCGGCAGCAACCTCGCCGTCGGCATGGTCACCATCCTGTACGGCAAGCGCCAGTCTCCCTACCTGGGACTGATCCCGAACGGCCTCGCCCAGATCGATCAGGGCGTGCCGGGTATCCCCGGCGACAACGAGGCGGGCGACCGCTTCGGAGCGAGCCTGGCCGTCGGTGACTTCGACGCGGACGGCTTCGCGGACCTGGCCGTCGGCGCCCCCGGAGAGGCCATCGGCGGCACACAGCGCGCGGGCGCCGTCACCGTCCTGTTCGGCACCGGCAACGGCATCACGGCGAGCCGTTCCGTCGGGATCTCCCAGGACTCGACGGGGGTTCCGGGGGCACCGGAGACGGGCGACAAGTTCGGCTGGTCGGTCGCCTCCGGGGACGTGACCGGCGACGCCAAGGACGACCTGGTGGTCAGCGCGCCCGGAGAGGCGATCAGCGGGGTGTCCAACGCCTGGGGCGGCGTCGTGGTGATCCCCGGCTCGTCGGGAGGCGTGAACGCGGCCGCCACCAGCTCCATCAGCGTCCAGGACACCAACACCCAGGACCACCTCCGCACGGTCGCCGTCGGCCGCTTCCACGGCGGCAACAACGCCGACGTCCTGGTCTTCGCCGACCGCGCCACGGGCACCCCGCAGTACTCCGGCGCCCTCGTCGTCGCCCGCGGCGGCTCCGGAGGCATCAGCCCCGGCCGCGTACAGACCATCAGCCAGAGCAGCCCGGGGATACCGGGAACCCCCGAGGAGAACGACTTCTTCGGCGGCTCCCTCGCCGTCGGCGACCTCGACGGCGACGGCTACGCCGACCTCGCGACGGGATCCCTGCGCGAGAACAACACCGGCACGGTCACGCTGCTGCGCGGCGGCGGCGCGGGCCTGCTGTCGGCCCCGGGCGCCACGTTCGACGAGAACGCCGCGGCGATCGGCGCGAGTGCCCAGGTCGGTGAGGGTTTCGGCTACGGCCTGCGGATCCTCGACGTGACGGGCGACGGCCGGCCCGAACTCCTGGTCACCGCCCCCTGGGAGGACGGCTCCCTGCAAGCCGGAGCCCTGTTCGTCCTGAACACCGCACTCGGTGGCGACAGTCTCGCCGTCACCGGCTCGCAGGTCCTCACCCGCGGCGCACTCGGCGCAGGATCCAACTTCGGCCCCGCAACTCCCTTCGCAGGCGGCGCGGTCGTCACGCTCGACTCCAACGAACAGCCGCAACGCGCGCCCAGAAACCTCCTGGCCGCCGCACGAGCGGAGCGTGGCGCTCACCGCTGAGGAAGACTCAGGTGCTGGCGCCCGGGGCCTACCGCAGCAGTCGACTGCGGTAGGCCCCGGGCGTGACCCCGTACGCGGACTTGAAGGCCCGGCTGAACACCGCCGGGTCGCGAAAGCCCCAGTGCCGCCCGACCTGGCCGACACCGCGACCGGCGAGAGCGGGATCGGCCAGATCCGCCCGGCAGCGCTCCAGCCGCCGCTGACGTACGTATGTACCTACCGTGCGCCGGTCCCGCTGGAAGAGGTGATGCAAATACCGTACGGAGATGTGGTGGGCGGCGGCGATCGAGGCCGGTGTGAGACCGGCGTCGGCCAGGTGGTTCTCGATGAAGGTGTTGATGTCGTGGAGCAACCGTTCGATCGGTGACGCCCCGGTGACGTGGCTGACAGCGTTCACGTGAACCCCCGAAGTGTGTACGTACGGCTGGTCGGCCGGGTGCAACGCACAGCCGCCGCGGATGCCGACGAGTCTGGTCGGGCCCGGCGGCGGCGGCCAACGGTGCCGGGCAACTGACCCAAATCCGGGACGCCCGGCTCGTGACCTGCGACGATGCCAGGGGAGTGGGCAACGCGGCGGGACGCTCGAAAGCCCCCCGCGGAACGTGTGTGACGGACCGGGTGGGGGAGGGGCGCGTCGTGGGGCACTGGCGGCCATTGCCGGGGGACCTGCCGATCGAGGCCGTCCGGCTGGTGCGGGAACTGCGCCTGTGCCTGGACAGATGCGAGTCCGGCGCGGCGACCGTCGCTCTCAGGACCGGGTACAGCCGCAGCTCCTGGCGACGCTATGTCAACGGCTCACGGCTGCCGCCCTGGCCGGCCGTGGAGGCACTCGGCCGAGTGGCGCATGCCGACCGCGAGCAGTTACGGGTGATGTGGGAGTCGGCCGCTCTCGCCTGGCAGCAGGGACAGCAGGGACAGCCGAGGCAGCCGATGGACTCCGGCCCGGAACCGGGCTCGGTCCGGCCGCTCCCCGCCACGCTCCCGTCCGGGCCGACCGCAGAGCCTCCACTGAAGAATTCCGTGCTGATCGACCACTGGGCGGTGTTCGGCGTCGCGGTCCTCTGCATGGCCCTCGCAGCCGTTCTCTGCGTATGGCCGTGGCAAGCGGGCTCGGGCGATCGTCCACCGGAAGGTGTGCCGACCGGCGCACCCGCCTGGCCGTACCCCCTGGCGAGCAAGGCCGAAACCGCGGCGGCCGGTTGCCGGTCGACCGCCTGCGAGGGCCTCGATCCAGACCGCGAGCGGTGTGACGACGATCGCGTGACCGTCCACCGCCTGCGAGCGTACGGTCAGGTGCTGGAACTGCTCTACAGCCCGGCGTGCCAAGCCAGTTGGGCCGAGGCCAGGACCGTGGGGGCCACGGCCCGTCTGCGCATCGCCACGCGGAGCGGAGACGAGAAGGTGGCCCCCGCCGGCGCGGTCCGCACAGCGATGATCGCGGGCGGTCCTGGAGCGGCAACTGCCACCGTGGTCGTCGGCGGCCATCAACTGGGGGTGACGCGGTACGACAGTTGGATCGACACCGTCACCGACACAGGGTCAAGGTAACCGCGTCGGCGCGCAGTCGGTGGAACGTCCCGGTGTCGTAGACCTCCAGGGCTCCGTTCGCGTCGCGGCGCAGCGGAAGGTCGTAGCGTTCGCCGTGGTAGACCGTCCAGTGACCCGCCGTGGCCAGACGAGCCGCCGCCGCGCCCCAGGTGGCCGGGCCCACGATCCCGTCCGCCGACAGGTGGTGGTTGCTCTGCCATGCGCGCGTCGTGACGGCCGTCGAACCGTCGTACGCGCAGGAGACCCGGTGTCTCGCCAGGTAGCCGTCGGCCCACAGGATCGCCTGCCACAGCCCCACGACATCATTGGGCGCGGTTCGGCCGGACTCCAGCAAGTCCACCGCGTGCAGGTCGGACAGGAGTACCCGACCGCCCGGTCCCCGCTCGCCCTCCGTCCGAGCGGCCCCGGCGCACAGGGCTCCCACGACCAGTACGCACAGCGCGGCGCTCGCCGCGGTCCTCCCACGCATCCACCCGTCTTAACCGCGTCCGCAGCCAACGGCCAGTGAATTTGGCGGAATTGACGGTGCTGGTGGCCTATGCCACGTCGGTACGGTGAGGCGATACGGGAGACAACTGGTGGTGCCGGGGGACCTCAGTGGCCGAGTGGAAAGCGTTGCCGGACGACCTTCCATCGGACGTCCGCCTTCTGGTCGCCGAGTTACGGGCGTTGAAGATCCGCAGCGGACTGAGCCTGGCGGCACTCGCCGAGCGGACCCCGTACAGCAAGTCGTCCTGGGAGCGGTACCTCAACGGCAAGACGCTGCCGCCACGGCAGGCGGTCACCGTTTTGGGGAAGCTGTCGGACGCGGAGCCCGCCCGGCTCGCCGCGCTGTGGGAACTGGCCCAGGCTGCCACCCACGATCAGCAGGCAGGAAGCGGACGATCGGTGCAGGCCGCGCCGCCGGAAGCAGCCGTCGACCTGACCGCGGCCCCCGCCTCGACGCCGTCCGCCTCCGCGACCGAGGCGACCGCCTCCTCCGACGACAGCGTCGCGCCCCGAACGCCGGTTGCCACCACAGGAGACGTGGGGCGATGGCGTCCTCTCCGAAGCGTACGGCTGCTCTGGGCAGGGGCTCTCCTCCTGGCCGTCGTACTCCTGGGCACCTTCGCCGTGCTGATGAACGGTGACTCGCCGGCACGCACCGCACGAGCCGCCGTATCCGCCACCGACACCGCGGGCAGGCAACTGGACGTGAACTGCTTCGCGGACAGCTGCGCCGGCAAGGACCCGAAGGAGGCCGGTTGCGGGGGTGACGCGTGGACCTCGGCCATGACCAAGGTGCAGCAGGTCTATGTCGAACTGCGCTACAGCGACGCCTGCAGGGCCGCGTGGGCCCGCATCAGCTGGGGACGCCCCGGCGACATCGCCCGCGTCGTGGGCCCGGGCAACAGCGCCCACCAGAACGAGGTGCACTACGACACCGACACCTACAGCGCCATGCTCGCCGCCCCGACCCCGTCCGCCGTCAGGGCCTGCGCCGTCCTCACCTCTGGTCGACATGGCTGTACGGGTCCCGGAGGCTCGCAACGCCTCACCGAACCACCGAATCCCCCGGTCCCGTCGCTGTCCGCCACCCAGCCGCGATCGACAGGCCCGAGCCGTTCAGGGACGGGGTGACCCTCCGCACGGGTCGCCGGACCTGTGTTAAGGTTCCCGAGTTGCAGTTGTGGTACCCATGAACCCATGTGCGCCTGACGGGAATGTTTATCCTTCAGGCGCATTATTTGTTTTCCGGCATCTCCGGATGGGGCCTCTGCCTATTGAAGGAGAAAGTCATGGCACAGGGAATCGTGAAGTGGTTCAACTCTGAAAAGGGTTTCGGCTTCATCGCGCAGGACGGCGGCGGTCCGGACGTCTTCGCCCACTACTCGAACATCGCGACCCAGGGCTTCCGTGAGCTCCAGGAGGGCCAGCGGGTCTCCTTCGACGTCACGCAGGGCCAGAAGGGCCCGCAGGCGGAGAACATCGTCCCCGCCTGATCACGGGACGCGTATCCACTCACCGGGGTCCGCACCGTCATGGTGCGGACCCCGGTTTGTGCTGTTTCCAGGAAGGCAGATCACCGCATGTCCCGCAGGCCCCAGAAGCCGAACCGGCGCGCCTCGTCCCGCCCACCGTCCGCGTCGTCACCGAGTGAGTTCCGGCTGCCGGAAAGCACGACGCCCGCACTTCCCGCCGTCGAGGACTTCGCCGGTCTGGACATGCCCGCCGCGCTGCTGAAGACCCTCACGGCGCAAGGTGTGACCTCCCCCTTCCCCATCCAGGCCGCCACCCTGCCGAACTCGCTCGCCGGCCGTGACCTGCTGGGACGGGGACGCACCGGCTCCGGCAAGACCCTCGCCTTCGGGCTGGCCCTCCTGGCCCGCACGGCCGGACTGCGCGCACAGCCCAAGGCGCCCCTCGCCCTCGTGCTGGTGCCCACCCGTGAGCTCGCCCAGCAGGTGGCGGACGCGCTGACCCCTTACGCGACGGCGGTGAACCTCCGGCTGGCCACCGTGGTCGGCGGGCTGTCCATCACCAAGCAGGCCGGTGCGCTCCGGCGCGGTGCCGAGGTGCTCGTGGCGACGCCCGGCAGGCTGAACGACCTCGTGGAGCGCGGGGACTGCGTGCTCGACCATGTGCACATCACGGTGCTGGACGAAGCCGACCAGATGACCGACATGGGCTTCCTGCCGCAGATCACCAAGCTGATCCAGCAGGTGCGGCCGGACGGACAGCGCATGCTGTTCTCCGCCACCCTGGACCGCAACATCGACCGCCTGGTGCAGCGGTTCCTGACCGACCCCGTGGTGCACTCCGTGGACCCGTCCGCGGGAGCGGTGACCACCATGGAGCACCACGTGCTCCACGTCCAGGACGAGACCGACAAGAAGGCCGTCACCACGCGTATCGCGGCCCGTGACGGTCGGGTCATCCTCTTCCTCGACACCAAGCGGTCCGCCGACCGGCTCGCCAAGCGACTGCTGGCCGTCGGTGTCCGCGCGGCGGCCCTGCACGGAGGCCGTTCCCAGCCCCAGCGCAACCGCACCCTGGAACAGTTCAAGAACGGCCAGGTCACCGCCCTGGTGGCGACGAACGTCGCGGCCCGGGGCATACACGTCGACGACCTCGACCTCGTCGTGAACGTCGATCCCCCCACCGACCACAAGGACTACCTCCACCGGGGCGGCCGCACGGCCCGGGCCGGCGGTTCCGGAAGCGTGGTCACGCTGGTCCTGCCCGACCAGAAGCGGGACGTCACCCGGCTCATGTCCGACGCGGGCATCCGCCCCCGGACGGCCCGCATCACGTCGAGCGACGCGGAACTGGCCACCATCACCGGCGCCCGCGAGCCGTCCGGCGTGGCCGTCACCATCGAGATCCCCCAGCCGGCGACACCGACGGCGTCCCGCCCGGAGCGCAGGACCGGCACCGAGCCCGGCGGCCGATCCGGCCGCCGCGGCCGAAACGGCGGAGGGGCCAAAACGGCGACGGGTGCTGCCACCGGAACGAGGGACCGGGGGGCGGACCGCCGTGCCGCGGCCGGGACTGCATCCTCCGGCGGGACCTCCGCGGTCCGCGGGGCCGCGGGGGGTGCCGCCGGCACAGGCGGCCGCGGTTCCGACCGCCGGGTCGGGGGCGGCGCGGCGAAGGGCGCTGCCTCAGCCAAGGATCTCCGCGGCTCCGGCCGACGGGCAGCGGCGGGCGGAACGAGCGGTGGCGCCACCGACACCGGCGGCCGCGGCTCCGGCCGCAGAGGGGGCCACCGCAAGTCCGACGCGCGGTGATCATTCCGCTGGAGTAGCTCAACCATCCACGCGCAGGGTCCGGCCGAATCGGCCGGACCCTGTGTCGGCTGTGCTGCCGTTTCGGGAGAACTATCGTGGCTCCGCATGTCCCCCACCGAGACCGAGATCACCGCGGAACTGGTCCGGGATCTGCTGCACGACCAGCACCCCGACCTGGCCGATCGTCCCTTGAGGCTCGGCGCGCGCGGCTGGGACAACCAGCTGTGGCGGCTCGGCGACGATCTCGCCGTCCGGTTGCCCTGGGCGACGCAGTCCGCGGACGCGCTGCTGCGCAAGGAGCACGCTTGGCTTCCCGTCCTCGCTCCGCGTCTTCCCCTGCCGGTCCCCGTCCCGCAGCGCCTCGGCGAGCCCTCCGAACAGCTCGAACTCCCTGCCGATGTCCTGCCGTTGATTCAAGGCCCAGGACCGAATCGCGCCTCGAACCCGGGCGGGGTCAGCTCTGGGCCGTGGGGCGGACCACGAGCTCGTTCACGTCGATGGTCGCAGGCTGTTCGATGGCGAACGCGATGGCCTGGGCGATCGCCTCAGGCGGGATCGCGATCCGGTCCCGCATCTCGGTGATCTGTGCTCGGACCTGCGGATTCGTCGATGCCTCAGCGAAGTCGGTACCTACCACGCCGGGCGAGACAGTGGTCACCCGCAGAGAATCACCGGCCTCCTGACGCAAGCCTTCGCAGATGGCGCGGACCGCGAACTTCGTACCGGCGTAGACCGCCATGGTCGGCACGATGCGAAACGCGGCCGTGGAGGCGACGGTGATGAAGTGGCCCGCGCCCTGGGCCCGGAAGACCGGCAACGCTGCGCCGATTCCGTGCAGCACGCCCTTCACGTTGACGTCGACCATCCGGTCCCACTCGTCGACCCGTAGATCGTCCAGAGGCGAGATCGTGCCGACCCCCGCGTTGCTGACCAGCACGTCGAGCCGGCCGAATCGCTCGCCGGCCAGTGCGACCAGGGCGTGCAGGTCGTCCCTTCGCGTCACGTCCGTGCGGATCTGTACGGCCGTGCCACCCGACTTCTCGATCCGCGCCACCAGTTCCGCGAGCCGCTCGGACCGGCGCGCACCCAGGACGAGCCGCGCGCCTCGCTCGGCGAGCAGCAGCGCGGTCGCCTCGCCGATGCCGCCGCTGGCCCCCGTGATCGCCACGACCTTGCCGTCGATTCCCGACACGTTGTCCGCCTCTTCCTTCTGAAATACCGGTGGCCGGTGACCCAAAGGTCGTCGGTGGGAGCCGTACCTCCCGCTCGGGATCCAGTCTGTAAGGGCTTTAGCCTGGTATCCAGAAGCTGTTTATTCTGGAACCAGGGGTGCCATCCACCATGCCGACGCAGCCGAACCAGCGCCGTGAGCTGGCCGCTTTCCTGCGCAGTCGCAGGGAGCGGATCACCCCGGATCAGGTCGGGCTGCCGCCATCCGGCCGACGGCGGACACCGGGCCTGCGCCGGGAAGAACTCGCGCTGCTCGCCGGCATCAGCGCCACCTGGTACACGTACCTTGAGCAGGGCCGGGACATCCGCGCCTCGGACCAGGTGCTCGGCGCCCTCGCCTCGGCGCTGCGGCTGGACCGACACGAGCGCGGTCATCTCTTCCGGCTCGCCGGTCACGTGCCTGCGGTCGACATCGAAGTACCCGAGTCCCTCGCCGCCGAGGTGGCAGCCGTCCCGCTCCTGCTCCAGCCGCATCCGGCGTACATCATCGGCGGCAACTACGACGTACTCAGCCACAACCAGGCGGCCGTCGACCTGTTCCCGCACCTCACCGCGGCGGACGGGCGGGCGAACTTCGCCCGTTGGACGTTCCTCGAACCCGCCGCCCGGGACGTTCTGGTCGACTGGGAGAGCGAGGCACGCGGACTGCTCGCCCGGCTGAGGACGCTTGCCGGGCGCCACCCGGACGACCCCCGATACACCCGGCTGATCGACGAGTTGAACGCGGGCAGTCCGGAAGTACGGGCCTGGTGGCCGCAGTACGACGTGCAGGGCCGGCACGGCGGACGGAAACGGCTACGGTGCCGGGAGCGCGGGATCGTCGACTTCGACTACACCGCATTTCATCTGGCCGAGCAGCCCGAACAGACACTGGTGATCTACTCCGAGCACCAAGAATCGGCTGAATGACTGCGCGGCGCACAGCGGCCTTCGTGGCCGCCGTCGCGCCGCGCAGCATCGCCCCGGGTCTTCCGTCAGGCGCGCTTCCGTCAGAGCTACTGCGAGGTGGCCCCGACGTCAGGACGCGTCGTCCTCCGTCCCGCCCTTGATCATCGCGGCCAGGACTGATGGGCGGTCCTCGCCCCGCTGCGCGCGCAGCGGGACGGACAGGCGGTGGCTGTCGTAGTGCCAGCGGTGGTCGAGGTCCTGGTGGACCCGGTCGGTCTCCTGGACGGTGCTTGCGCTGCCGAGCAAGGTGGTGAGGTCGGACGCGAGTTCCTGCCAGGACACATGGCCGCTGACGGCATTGGCGACACCGTGAACGGGTGTGTCCAGACAGGACGTCACCGCTCGGGCGAGGGCCGCCGCGTGCACCCAAGCCGCCCCGTACCAGGGGTGTCCAGCCGTTCCCGGTCGCGGCAGTTCGATCGGCCGGCCCTCGTGAGCCGCCTGGTAGAGCAGGCCCGTGGATCCCCAGCGCAGTTGGTCGCGCAGCCGGTCGTGGGCGCCCCACACGATCGGCGACCGCACGGCACTCGCGCCGCCGCGGCCCTCGGTTCCGGCTGCCCGCAGCAGCAGTGCCTCGCAGTCGAGCTTGCCCCGCCCGTAGGCACTGAGCGGTTCCTGCGAGGCCGACGCCTCCGTGACTCGATCGTCGGCCGGGTGCCCGTAGGCGTCGACGCTGCTGACGAAGACGAACGGGCCGCGCCGCCAGCCCTCGGCCATGGCCTCCATCGCCGCCAGGTCCACCTCGGGCCGGGTGAACGTGCACGCCGCATGGATGACGGCGTCCGCGCCGGCGACCGCCTCCCGCAGCGCCGCCGGATCGGCGAGATCGCCCTCGATGACCTCCACGCCGTCCCCGGCGACGAGATGGGCGGACTCGGGACGGGCCAGGGCCCGCACCGGACGCCCCTGAGCGGCCAGTTCACGAAGGACGAACGCCCCGACCCCACCGGTGCCTCCGGTGACGAGGACCGTGCCCGGCCGGGTGGTCCGCCGTGTGCCCGACACCCGGGCCGACTTGGCGGCCTGCTCGTGCGCGCGGGCGTCCAGCAGCGTGGTGAGCGCCCGTGGTGTGCGTGCCTGGAGGACGTCCAGCCCGGTGAGCGGCAGTTTCAGCGCCGATCGCAGCCGTTCGGCGAGTTGGACGGCGACCAGGGAGTGCCCGCCCAGGTCGAAGAAGTCGTCGTCCGGTGCCGGGACGCGCCCCAGCAGCGCGGTGAAGCCCTCGGTGACGGCCTTCGCGCGCGGTCCGTTCGGTGCGGAGGGCGCCGGAAGTCCGGGCAGACGGTCCCTGTCGATCGCACCGTCGGCCCTGCGCGGCATGGTGTCCAGCAGGGTTACGGCCGCGGGTACCGCCCCGGGTGCCAGGACCGTCCGCAGGTGCGCGCGCAGCTCGTACGGCGTCGGGCCCACGCTGTCGCGCAGCACGGCGTACGCGAGCAGGGGACCGCCCGGCGGCTCGGCCACGGTGGCGTCGACGACGCGGGGATGGGCCGACAGCGCGGCCTCAGCGCGCTGTCCGGCGGGGGTGTTGTCGTGGTCCGGGTCTGTGCTCCGGACCTCCCGGCTGTCTTGCCTGTCCTGTCCGTTCCGGACGCTCAAGCCGTCGTTCCCCACGGGTGCGATGCCCGGCAACTGCGAAAGCCTCAGCCCCGGTTCTGCCGCCACGGCCTCAAGCAGGGCCGCGTACCCCGCGCCGAGCA
This sequence comes from Streptomyces sp. NPDC054794, assembly GCF_053611585.1. Taxonomy (NCBI): domain Bacteria; kingdom Bacillati; phylum Actinomycetota; class Actinomycetes; order Kitasatosporales; family Streptomycetaceae; genus Streptomyces; species Streptomyces sp. NPDC054794. The sequence continues at coordinate 117,208 of NZ_JBSHAQ010000015.1, forward strand.
CGGCCGCGGTGGCGTCGTCGAGCGCGGTCCTGGCGTACCGCACCACAGCGGCCGGATCCCCCGCGTCGACCAGGCCGAAGGAGAGGTCGAACTTGGCGTCCACGGCGCCCACTTCGACGTACGCACTCACCGTGCCCGGCAGTCGGAGCGTCGCGGGTTCGCCGAGGACGTCGGCGGTCACCCGGACCAGCGCGGTTCCGTCGGTGCCGCGTGCGGCGGCGCCGAGCCGCTCCAGGATCAGGTCGAACGGCACGTGACGGTACCGCTGGGCTTCCAGGAGCGCGTCCCTGACCCGTTCGACGAGCCTGGTGAACGCCGGGTCCCCGGACACATCCACCCGTACCGGCAGGGTGTTGACGCACAGACCGACCAGGTCGCGCATGGCCGCGCCCTGGCGGTGGGTGCTCGCGACCCCGATGACCAGATCCTCGTCCCCGGTGAGGCGGTGCAGCGCGGCGAACGACGCCGCGAGGGCCACCGTGAAGACGGTGGCGCGGTGTTCGCCGCCCAGCGCCCGCAGCGCCTCGGGCACGCGCTCGGTGAGCGCCACGGTGCGGGTGCCGGCGGGCTTGGAGCCCGTGACGGCCCTGGTCCCCTCGGGGCGCGGAAGGCGCGGGGCCGTGGCTCCCGCGAGGCGTCCGGCCCAGTGGCGCAGCCCCTCTTCGGTACGGCCGGCACCCTCGTGCTCGCGCCGCGCGAAGTCGGCGTACTGCGGTGGCGTGGCCGGCACTGCCGGTTCGGTGCCCTGGACGGCGGCGGTGTAGAGCGCCGTCAGTTCCCGGGTGACGGTGTCCAGTGATCCGCCGTCGATGGCGATGTGATGGAACGTCAGCAGAACGGTGTGGTCCTGCTCGCCGTGGCGCAGGACCAGGGCGCGCAGCGCCTCGCCGGAGGAGAGGTCGAACGCGCGGCGCGCCTCGTCGGTGAGCAGGGCGGCGGCGCTCGGCTCGTCGGCCTCCACGACGGGCACGGTGACCGTCGCGGGCGCGTCCATCGTCTCCTGGTAGGGCTCGTCGTCCCGCTGTCCGTAGCGCGTGCGCAGGATCTCGTGCCGGCCGACGAGCCTGGTCAGCGCGGTGGTGAGCGCGGTCAGGTCGAGGGGGCCGCGCAGCCGGGTGGCGAAGGGCACGCTGTAGGAGGCTCCGGCGTGGCCGAGCCGGTCCATGAGCCACATACGGCGCTGCGCGTGGGAGAGCGGTGCCGGACCGCTCCCGGGTGCCGTGGTACTGGCCGGCGCGGGGGCCGGCTTGGTGCGTGCGGAGACGCGGGCGCGTGCCCGGCGCAGCAGTTCTTCCTGGCGGGCGCGGTCCGCGGAGGTGTCAGTGGCCATCGGCGTGCTCCGGGGTGTCGGGGCGCGGATCGCCGTGCGCGGCGAGGAGCGCGCGTTCGACCAGGGTGGCCTGCCCGGCGACCGTGGGGGCGCCGAAGAAGTCGGCGAGCGCAAGCTCCACTCCCAACTCCTCGCGGATATCGTCGGTGACGACGAGGGCGAGCAGCGAGTGACCGCCGAGGGCGATGAAGTCGGCGTCGGGCCGGGTGACTTCGGTGCCGAGCGCCCGGCTCCAGACCTCGGCGACGGCCCGCTCCAGCGGGTTCATCGGCGCCGCCGGCACAGCGCTCGCGTCGGTGCCGACGAGGGCGGTGAGGGCGCGCCGGTCGACCTTGCCGGTGCCGGTGAGCGGCAGCCGTTCGACGACGGTCACGGAGTCCGGGACCAGATGGGCGGGCAGTACGGCGGTGAGCCGCGCGCGCAGGGAGTCGGCCCGGGGGAGGGGACCGGGAGCGGCGACGACGAAAGCGACCAGCCGGGCGTCGTCGTCGGTCGGCCGGTACACGGTGACCGCCGCGTCGTCCACGTCCGGCTGCTCGCGCAGGGCGTGCTCGACCTCGCCCGGTTCGATGCGGAAGCCGCGCACCTTGACCTGGTCGTCGGTGCGGCCGTGGAAGTCGAGGTCTCCGCCGGGCCGCGGGGACACCACGTCACCGGTGCGGTAGAGCCGTCCGTGTTCGGGGTGCTCGACGAACCGTTCGGCCGTGAGCTCGGGCTGCCCGACGTAGCCGTGGGCCAACCGGCTGCCGCCGATCCACAGTTCACCGCGCCGGCCTTCGGCGACGGGTCGGCCGTCGTCGTCCAGGACGTGCACGGTCGCGGCGGCGATCGGCCGGCCGATGGGTATCGGCCCGTCGCAGTCGGCGTCGGTGACGCGGTGGGCCGTAGCGAAGGTGGTCGTCTCGGTCGGACCGTAGATGTTGACGAGTTCCAGCCAGGGGAAGGCGCGCAGGACGGTCCGGGCGTGCTGGGGCGCGAGGGCCTCACCGCCGACGAGGACGCTGCGCAGGAGCGAGAACACCCGGGACCGGCGGGTGGCGAGCTGGTGGAAGAGCGCGGTGGTGAGGAACGCGACGGTGGCGCCGTGCCGTTCCACGTGCTGGGCGAGGTCCTCGAACGAGGGCCGCTCGACAGTGCACACGACCACGGCGGCACCCGCCGCGAGCGCTCCCCACACCTCGAACGTGGAGGCGTCGAAGGTCATCGGCGAGTGGAACAGCACACGGTCGCGCGGGGTGACGGTCACATAGGTGGTACGGGTGACCAGCTCGGCCACGGCGCGGTGCGGTACGGCCACGCCCTTGGGCCGGCCCGTGGAGCCCGAGGTGAACATGATGAACGCCGTGGGGTCCGGGTCCGCCTCGGTCTCGGTCAGTACGGCACCGGTGAGCAGCGGCTCGTCGGGCAGCGGCAGCGCGGGGCCGGCCGGGGCCGCGGACTCCAGCAGCTTGCGGTCGCCGACGGTCAGGGTCACCCGGGCGTCGGCACACACGGCCTCGGTGCGCGGGCGCGGGTGCGCCGGGTCGAGCGGTACGCAGACGGCACCGGCCCACCACAGCGCCAACTGGGCCACGATGACGCGTGCCGAGCGGGGCATCAGCAGGCCCACCCGGTCGCCGCGGGACACACCGTTGTCGCGCAGATGGGCGGCGAGGGCGCGGGCGGAATGGTCGAGCTGGGCGTAGGTGAGAGTGGTGTCGCCGTCGGCGACGGCCAGCGCGTCCGGCGTCGCCTCGGCGAGCCGGGCCACGAGGGCGGGCAGTCCTCCGTCGGTTACCGAGCGGGTCCCGGCCGCTGTGGTCCGGGAGTCGGAGGTGGGCACGGAGCCGTCCTTCCGGGTGGTGTGGGTGTGCGGGTCGATGGGGGTCATTCAGGCTCCCGGCTGCGGTGCGTCGGCACAGCGCTCGTCGATGAGGGCGGCCACGGCCCGCAGGTCGGGCTGGCGGAGCAGCTGCGGGGCGCGAAGCCGTACGCCGCTCTCCCGCTCGATGACCGTGAGCAGCCGGGCGGCCTGCACCGAGGTGCCGCCGGAGTCGCTGAAGTTGTCGGTGAGCGCGATGCCGGGGCGGCCCAGGAGGTCGCGTACGGCACGCAGGACGAGCAGTTCGCCGGGCGCGCCACCGGTCGGCAGGCCGCCGTCGCCCGGGGCGGCGGGTTCGGCGGCCGTGCGGCTCAGCTCGGCCCGGTCCACCTTTCCGTTGGCGTCGAGGGGGTAGCTGTCGACGATCCGGACGTCGGAGGGCACGGCCTGCTCGGGGAGCCAGGCCCGTACCGCCGCGAGCAGCGCGTCGGTGTCGCAGGCGGCCCCGGCCGCCGGACGCACGTGGGCCACGAGGCGGGTACGACCGTCGGGGGTGCGGGGCGCGGTGACCACGGCGCTGCGTACCGAGGGGTCCTGCTCGAACGCGGCTTCCACCTCGGCCGGTTCGATACGTACGCCACTGATCTTGACCTGGTCGTCGAGGCGGCCGATGAACTCCACAAGACCGTCGGGCCTCATCCGCACCCGGTCGCCGGTGCGGTAGAGGCGGTCGGGCAAGTTCAGGTCCGCGGGTGGGGCGGTGAAGCGGCGAGCCGTGAGTTCGGGGTCCAGATAGCCGAGCGCCAGGCAGGTGCCGCCGATGCGGAGTTCGCCGTCCGCGCCGCGCGGGACGACACGGCCTTCGGCATCGGTGACGACGACGGTCACGCCCGGAAGGGGAGATCCGATGGGCGGCGGGGTCTGCTCGCCGGCGAGCCGGTCCGTGCCCGTCATCGCGAAGGCGGTGGTGGCGACCGTGGCCTCGGCCGGACCGTAGGCGTTGTGGACCGTGGCGGTGACGTCGTGGCCGGGCCGGCGCCTCATCCGGTCGCCGCCCGCGATCAGATGACGCAGGGCCAGATCGCGCGGCCAGGGGCGGTCCAGCAGCGGTTCGATCATCGGGGTGGCCCCGACGCACACGGTCACCCCGGCGTCGCGCCACCAGTCCGTGAGCACGGCCGGGTCCCAGCGGACCTCGTCCGGGGCGGGTACGAGCGCGGCACCGGAGGTGAGCCCCGCCCACAGCTCCAGCAGATGGGGGTCGAAGGCGACGCCGATGAGCAGGGACTGCCGGTCACCGGGGGCGAGGCCGGTGTCGTGGCGGTACCAGTCGAGCAGGGTGCCGAGGGCCTCCTCGGCGACGGCGACGGCCTTGGGACGTCCGGTGGATCCCGAGGTCAGTACGGCGTAGAACGCCTCGTCGGGTGCCCGGCGCGCGCCGGAGCCGGGAGGAGCGAAGGCGGCGACCACCGTGCCGTCGGCGTTGGCGCCCTGAGCGGGCAGCGCGAGCGGGACGTGCTCGGCGGTGCGGTGCCGCTCCGGCAGGACCTGCGGGTCGCCGACGAGGCAGACGACGTTGAGGTCCTCGGTGACGGCGTCGATACGGCGCTGACCGGGGCGGGGGCCCAGCGGTAGATAGACGGCGCCGATTCGGGCCAGGGCGACCGCGGTCACCACGAGGGCGGCCGAGCGGTCGAGGCAGACGCCCACCAGGTCGCCGGGGTGCACGCGGTCGCCCAGCGCGACGACGACCTCCGCGGCGGCGGCATCGAGGTCCTGGTAGGTCCAGCTGTGGCTGCCGTCGATGACCGCGGGGGCGTCGGGGGTGCGGCCGACCCACTCTTCGAAGAGGGAGAGCACCTTGGCGGAACCGACGGAGGCGGCGCCGTGGGCGATGCTCAGCGCGGCGCTTTCGATCGCCTCGATGGGCTCGGAGCCTTCGACGGTTCCGGCGCCCTCGACGGTTCTGGCACCTTCAACGGCGCGGTCGGCGACGGCGGTCCGCTCCGTCAGGGGGTTCAGAGGCTGGTGGGACATCTCGGTCATCACGACTCCGTCGAGGTGGTGGCGGTGGCCGAGAGTGCACCGGCCTGGTCGGCGAGTACCGGGTTCTGGAACAGCACTCGCAGCGGCGGGCGCTGCCCGAGCCGCGGTTCCAGCCAGGCGGCGAGCTGAGCCGCGAGCAGCGAGTGGCCGCCGGTCTTGAAGAAGTGCGAGGTCTCGTCGAAGCGGCCGTGGCCGAGGACTTCGCGCCAGCCTTCGGCGAGCAGGGCGGTCATCGGATCGGCCGGAACGGCCCGCTGGTCGTCGGCCGTGCCCTCGGACACGGCGGAACCGGCGGCACTGGCTGAACTGGCGGAACCGGAGGGCTCGGCGGGTTCGAGCGCGGCGGCCCTGCGGGCGAGTGCCACCCGGTCGGGCTTGCCCCCGGCCAGCGTCGGCATGCTCTCCAGCCGCGCCCAGCGTGCCGGTACCAGGGCGCCGGGCAGTCGCCGGCTCAACTCGGTGTGCAGCGCGTGCTCGTCCCATGCCCCGTGGGCGTCCGCACCGGCCGGGGCCTCCAGGAAGCCGACGAGCCGGGGGCCGCCGGGCGCCTCCCGGTCCAGGACGACCGCGCAGGAACGGCCGCCGAGCGCGGCGGAGGCGGCGGCCTCCACCTCTTCGAGCTCGATGCGGTGGCCGCGCAGCTTGATCTGGTTGTCGCGGCGGCCGAGGAAGTACAGCAGACCGTCGAGGCCCCGGTAGCCGAGGTCGCCGGTGAGGTAGACCCGCTCGCCGCCGAGCGCGTCGACGGTCACGAAGCGGGCGGCCGTGGCCTCGGGGTTGCCGGTGTAGCCCTCGGCGAGTCCCGGTCCGGCGATGGCGAGTTCACCGACCGCGCCGGAGGGCAGCGGGCGGTGCCCGGCGTCCAGGACGTGCACCCGCTCGCCGGGCAGCTCGGTGCCGAGCGGGACCTCGGCGCCGTCGGCGAGCGCCTCGCGGCTGATCTCGTGGACGGTCGAGCTGATGGCGGCCTCGGTGACGCCGTACACGTTGAGCACGGTGGCGTCGGTGTCGGCCATGAAGTCCCGCAGCACGTCGGCGGGTAGCCGCTCCCCGCCGAGCACGAGCAGTCGCGGTGCCCACGCCCCGTCCCGCAGCGCGGGCCGCATGTCCTCGCGGGTGGCGAGGAAGTAGCTGGTGGGAAGGTTGGCGACGGTGACACGGGCCGCGCCGAGCAGTCCGGTCAGTTCGGGGCCGGTGGGCACCTCGTACTCGGGGACGACGAGGCAGGCTCCGGCGTGGAGCGACGGCAGGACCTCTTCGAGTGCCACGTCGAAGGACGGCTGGGCGAACAGCAGGACCCGGTCGCCGGGCGCCAGGCCGAAACGGTCGGCGGTGGCGGTCAGATGGTGCTCCAGCGCCGCGCGGCCGACGGCGACCGGCTTGGGGACACCCGTGGAGCCCGAGGTGTGGATGATGTACGAGGCACCCGGCACCGCCTCCGCCCGGTGTGCCCGGGGCAGCACGGGGGAGTCGGCCGGGGCCGCGGGCAGTCCGTCCGGAATCGTCACCGCGCTGTCGGCCGAGGTCAGGACGAGCGCCGGAGCGAGCCGTGTCAGCAGCAGGTCGATGCGGGCCTGGGGGTCGGACGGCGAGAGCGGGCAGTACACCGCTCCGGTGCGCAGACAGGCCAGCAGGGTGGTCACCGAGTCGAGTCCGCGGGGAAGTACGGCGGCCACGGGCCGGCCCGCCGTCACCCCGGCGGCGCGCAGCCGCTCGGCGAGCGCCTCGACCCGCGCGTCCAGCTCGCCGTAGGTGATGCGGCGGGCACCGATGAGCAGCGCGGGCAGCTCCGGGTCCTGGTCGGCCACCGGGTCGAGCGGGTCGCGTCCCGGCCGCTCCGGCAGCGCGGCCGGCCGGATCTCCTGCGGGCGCGTGGGCGCGAGGTCGGCGAGGGCGGTCGCGGGGTCGTCGAGATAGGCCCGCACCAGGTCCAGGAACCGTCCGGCGAGCAGCCTGGCCACGTCCTCGCCGAACAGGTCGGCGTCGTAGTCCCAGACGAGGGTCATTCCGGCGGCCCCGTGGCGGGTGGTGACGCCCCGCCTGTCGTCCGGCAGCAGCACGACGTCCAGGTCGAAGCGGGTGGTGCCGGTGTTGAACCCCTCGAAGAGGGTGATCTCCAGGCCGGGGATGTCGATTTCGGGCAGCGGCGCGTCATGGGCGCTGAACATGACGCTGAAGAGCGGGTTGTCGGCACCCGAGGTGTGCATGCCGAGGGCGCGGGTGAGTTCCTGGACCGGCACCTCCTGATGCGGCAGGGCCCTGATGAGGATGTCGGTCACCTCGTCCATGGCCTCTTCGGCCGGTGCGGCGGGATCGAGCCTCAGCGGCAGCGGGATCGTGTTGACGAACATCCCGACCGCGTCCTCGAAGCCGCGCGGGCGGTTGCCCACCGCGGTGCCGACGACCATCTGCGAACGGCCGCTGTGCCGGCGCAGCATTTCGGCGAAGAGACCGAGGAGGGTGGCGAACGGGGTCAGTCCCCGCTCGCGGGCGTGTTCCCGCAGTCGTACGGCGAGGTCGGCGCCGATCGACTGACGCAGCTGTCCGCCGTGGTGCCTGCGCCGTGCGCCGGGCCGGGTCAGTCCGGGCAGCGGCATGTCGTGGGCCAGGTCGCCGAGTTCGCGGGTCCAGAAGTCGAGGCTCTCCGGCGCGAACGGGGCCCGGGCCTGGGCGCGGACGTGGTCGGCGTACGAGGACGCGGCCGGCAGGGTCACCGGCTCACCCAGGACATGACCCCGGTAGACGCGGAAGACGTCGTCGAGCAGGATCGCGAACGAGTGCCCGTCGTGGATGAGGTGGTGCTCGACGTGGATGAGACGGTGGTGGTCCTCGGCGAGCCGGACCAGCGTCCAGCGCAGCAGCGGCGCCTCGAAGGTGTCGAGCGGAGTCTCGGCCTCGGTGCGCAGCAGCCGCGCGAACGCCGCCTCCGGATCGTCCTCGCCGCTCAGGTCGACCGTGTGCAGGCGGGGCGCACAGCTCCCGGCCACGCGCTGTCCGGGCATCGCCCCTTCGACGGCGACGAGTTCGAGCCGCAGACCGGCGTGCCGGTCGAGCGTGGCGGCGAGTCCACGGCGTAGCGCCTCCACGTCGAGGGTGCCGTAGAGGTCGAGGGCGCCGGTGAAGTTGTAGGCGCGGCTGCCCGGTTGCACTTGCTCGTGCAGCCAGACGATCTCCTGCGAGGAGGAGAGGGGGAGCATGGGCGATCCCTGGGGTTGTCGGGTCGGTTCTGTTCGTGCCGGAAACGGTCGTGTCCGGCGGGGGTGCGCGGGCCGTCCGCGGATCGCGCGGCGGGGCCCGGCTGTCGGTGATGGTCGGGTCGTCGGTGTCGGCCGGCCGTCGGAGCCGGTCAGTACCGGCGCGGACGAATCAGCCAGGTGTGCCGGCCGGTTCTCTCACCGCGTCGGCCAAGGCGGTGAAGGCACGTTCGGCGGCGTCGTCGTCGAGGACGGCGCGGTCCCACACCATGCGCAGGTGCAGTTCGGTCCCCTGGGTGACGGAGACGGCGAAGGGTCCGCGTACGGATCTGCCGTCGATGTGGATCTCACGGCCCGTCACACCACCGAGGCGCAGCAGCGGGCGCCGGGTCGCGTCGTCCACGGTGAGCAGGCCGTCGAGCCGGCCGGTCCAGCCGGAGCCGGCGGCCCGGGCGGCGTGCACCACGGCGTCGAAGGGAGTGTCGGCCCGGTCCAGGTCGTCCCACCAGGCGGAGGCCGTCGGGTCCGCGTCGGAGGTCTGCCCGGTCGCGGCCGGGAAGACCACGGTGTTGAGGAAGCAGCCGAGCACCGGCGCGGCGCCGGGCGGCCGCCCGCCCCACGGATACCCGATCGGTACGACGTGCCCCGCCCCGTACAGCGTCCGCGCCGCGGCCCGGCAGGCGTCGAGCAGATCGGGGAAGGGCACGCCGGGGGCGGCGGAGAACAGCCTCAACTCGACGGTACCGCTGGGCAGTTCCCCGGCGACGGGTCGGTCCGCCCGCGGCCGCGGCGCCTGTTCGCGTGCGGCGCGCAGCCGTTCGCCCCAATAGGACATCGCGGCGGGCGAGGAGGCGCGGTCCTCGGCCTCCAGTTGGAGCAGGACGGCTTCCCGGTAGGAGGCCAGTTCGGCGGCGGCTTCGCCGGGGCCCGGCCCGGCGGCGGCGGGCCCCTCGGCGTAGGCGGCTTCGAGCTCCTCCACCAGGCGGGCCAGTGACTGGCCGTCGCAGGCGGCGTGGTCCAGGACGACGGCGAGGACCTCCTCACCGTCGTCCGCTTCGTCCTGTGCCAGGAACATGCGTATCGGCGGGCCCTGCGGGGTCCAGTCGGCGAGCGCCCGGCGCAGTGCGGACGTGGTGTCCTCACCGGGGGCCGGATGTACCCGGGTGAGCGGTACGGCGGGCTGCTGCGGGAGGAGTACGGGCGTGCCGCGCACCACGGCCGGCCGGGCGCGCAGCACGGGGTGCAGGACGGCGAGGCGGTCGGCCGCCGCCGTGAGACGCGCCGGGTCCACGGTGCCGCGTGGGAAGGCGAAGAACATCGGCACCAGGTCCGGCCGCCCGACGGGGTCCAGGGAGCGCACCAGGACGAAGCGGCGCTGGGCTCCCGTGACGGGAAGCGGATCGTCGGCCCCTTCGCCGGCGCCGAGTCGCCGATAGCGGGCCAGATACTGGCTCGTGATGCTGGGCACGTGGGCCTTTCTGTGGTGGAACGCTCTTGCGGGGCTTGCGGGGTCTTCGCGGCATGGAGAGGCGCGGGAACTCAGCTCACCGGGGCGGACTGGTTGTCGGCGGGCTCGGACCGGTTGTGCGCGACGGCGGCGTCGTCGGTCATGTGCTCGGCGGTACTCGTGGTCGTCGGAAGGTCCCGCATCTCGCGCAGCGACGACAGCAGCAGCGGCAGGGGTACGGCGAGGAAGCCCGCGGCGCTGCATGCCAGTGCCGTGCGCGGGCCGAAGGTGTCGGCCAGGGCGCCGCCGAGCAGTCCGCCGAGCGGGAGGGTTCCCCACATGAGGAAACGCAGGGTGGCGTTCATCCGGCCGAGCAGCCGGGGCGGGCAGAGCGCCTGACGGAAGCTCACCTGGGCCACGTTGTAGACGACGGCGCCGAAGAAGACGACGCCGGACCCGGCCGCGAACATGGCGGCGCCGGCCGCTCCGTGTCCGGACAACGGCCACAACAGTGCGAACGGGCCGGTGACGAGCAGGGACAGCCAGATCGTGCGGGCCTGGCCGAGCCGGGCGGCGAGCTCTCCGGCACACAGCGCACCGGCGAGTCCGCCGACGGCCGACGCGGACAGCACCAGGCCGATCGCGCCGGGCTCCAGCCCCAGCGCCCGTACCAGGAACACGGTCTGGGTGGCCATGACCACGGCGCTGAAGAGGTTGGCGAGTCCGGTGGTGAGGGCGATGACGCGCAGCAGCGGGTGCCCGAAGACGAAGCGCACGCCTTCGGCCATGTCCTTGCGCAGGGAGGAACTGGGCTCCGGCTGGGGACTGTTCTCGGGTGTCTTGATGCCGAGGAGGAGCAGCGCGGACAGGGCGTAGCCGATCGCGTCGGCCACGATGGCGAGGTGGGCTCCCACCAACTGGACGAGTACGCCGCCGAGTCCGGGGCCTGTGACCTGAGCCGAGGAGCGGACCGTCTCCAGCGCCCCGTTGCCGGCCACCAGTTGTTCCCTGGGCAGCAGTTGGGGCAGGAAGCTCTGGTGTGCCACGTCGAAGAAGACGGTGGCCACGCCGGTGATGAGGGCCACGGCGTAGAGCTGAGCCATGGTCAGGGCACCGGCGGCGGCTGCGAGCGGGATGCTCGCCATGGCCGCCGCGCGCACGATGTCGGCCCGGATCATCAGGGGCCGCTTGCGCATCCGGTCGGTCCACGCTCCGGCGGGCAATCCGATGAGCAGGAACGCGGCGGTCTCGGCCGCCGTCAGCAGTCCCACCTGGAAGGCCGATGCGTCGAGTTCGAGCACGGCTACGAGGGGCAGCGCCACCAGGGTGACTTGGGCGCCGAGTTGCCCCGCGGCTGCTCCGGCGAGCAGGAAGCGGAAATCGGGCATGCGCAACGGGCCGCTTGTGGCGGCTCGGGGTGTTACGGGCATATGAACGACATTCAGGGACCGACAGATCAGCCGTCAAAGGCCAATGCTCAGTTTCGGTCGATTCTTTTGCATCTTTGGCGTCAAGGCGGGAAATTTTGCGTCAGATGGCGGCCACTTTCGGATGAATGACGCCAGTCGGGCCCAACTTCGAGCAGTGGAGCCGCAACCGATCACCCGACCGCGCCGACCGATCGCGCTTGCGGCCCACTTGATCGCAGGTGTGGCTGAAAATGGTCGCGTTCTGGTCATCGACGCCGGAATCGTACATTCCGGCCGGTATGGCTCAGCTCTTGGGCGGGCCATCGGTACACCCACGCACATCGGTACCGCCGCACGGCTAGGTAGGGATGAAGCTCGGCCACCAGGAGGGAACGTTGCCCGGACACAGAGGGGCCGGGTAGGAGTCCGCCATGCCGAGCCATGTCACCAGGAACCATGTGAACCACACGCTGAAGACGAGCCCCGCGGCCAGCACTGCCCTGGGGTGACGTCTTCCCAGGGTGCCGTGCAGGACGACCCACGGAACGGCTGCGGCGATCCATATGACAGGAGCGAGACCAAGCAGAGTCATGCCGTCGGCTGCTCCATTGGCGCCGATGTCACACGCGGCCCACACTCTCCCGACAACGGCGATCGAGACCACCGACGTCAGTCCCCCGACGAGGACGCCGAACAGCATTCCTCTGGACCAGTTCCTCGAAGGACTCGGTGGCCCCGCTTGCACCATTGGCTGTCTCCCGTTCGTTGTAGACGCGAAAGACCCCGAACGTCGGTCACTCGGTTCCCTCCGCCGTACCGCGGGAAGCGCCGCACGCCGAGCGCCCTCGCCCGTCTACTCCGCCAAGCTCGCGATGAACGTGCGGACCTCGACGGCGAGACTGGTCCGGCTGGCAAGCCGGTGGGGGGAGACGCCGAAGCCGGAATGCTGGCGATGGCGGCGGCCGGCGACTGCGCGAGGTGGTCGGCCGGTGTTCTGTGCCCGCCTGGCGACCAGGTTCGGGCACAGACGCGGTCAGTGCGACGCGATGCAGTGGGTGGTCTGCTGGATCGGGGCGATGAGCCGGGACAGGTCTACCAGCGCGGCATCGGTCTTGCCTCCGCCGTCGAAGACGACCTGTGTGGCCGGGGTGCGGCCGTAGCTGACGATGACCTTGCGGGTGTGGGTGGACTGCGCCTGGTCGATGACCCAGTCCACGCCGTTGACCGCGAAGCACGGATCCCTGGTCGGCCCAGGGGGTGTGACCCCGCAGCGCAGCAGGATGTCACGGTCTCCCCACACGGCCACGCCCGCAAGGCTGCTGTCGCGGCGGGACAGACCTCCGAGAGCTGCCGGGGCCGTGTCGGTGATGCGGCGGCATTGCGGGGCGCCGGAGGCCTTGGCCGGGTGTACCCCGGCGTCCGCGTCGACGTGCGTGAGCGCGTGGGTGGTCAGGCCGGCGCCGACGGCAAGGGCGCACGTCACGCCGGTGAGGGCGAGTCGGGCGCGGCGGGATAAGGGCATGTGTGAGGTCGTCTTCCCGGTCGGGACTGCTGGTCGCGCCCACGTTAGGCCACCGCGGAAGACGGGCCGCACACACCCCGGGACGCTCTCCCTACGTCACGGTCAGGCAGGCTGCCACAGCTCGATCCGATTGCCCTCGGGATCGGTGACCCAGCCGAACCGACCGACCCCGTCCATGTCCTGCGTCTCCTCAGCCACGTCCGCACCCTTGGCGCGCAACTGCGTGAGCATCGCATCCAGGTCGCGGACCCGGAAGTTGAGCATGGTTCGCTGGGCGCGGGACCCGAAGTAGTCGGTCTCGGACTCGAACGTCGCGAACACCGTCGGTCCGGATTCCTGATTCCACACGCCGTGCTCATCGGTGTCCAGGCCCAGGCAATCGCGATACCACGCGTTCAGGGCCGCCGGGTCTGCGGCCCGCATGAAGTAGCCACCGATTCCAAGTACATGTTCCATGCCGCTACCCTGCCAGGGCGGCGATCGGGCGGCCCAGCACCACACCAACGCTCATTGCGCGAGGGGAACTGTCCGGGTCCGCCTGGTCATGCCGACCACCACGGCGGCCTGGCCAAGGCGCACACCGCGGCGGTCCGGGCCCAACTCGACACCGCCGCTTCATGGGACGACACCTTCTCCGGCACAGTGCTCCTGGTGCACCGTGATCGCCCGACGTCGTTCCCGTCCCGGAGCCCAAGACGGCAACGAAGAACCGTGTGCACCTCGATCTCGCGACCACCTCCGAGGCCCACCACGCGGAGTCGGTCGCACGCCTCAAGGCTCTCGGTGCGACGCCCGCCCACGTGGGCCAGGGCGAAGTGCCGTGGACGGTAATCGCCGACCCCGAGGGCAACGAGTTCTGCGTGCTGGAGCCTCGGGAGACCTACCGCGACACCGGGCCGATCGCCGCGGTGGTGGTCGACTGCGCTGATCCGCGTGCCATGGCCCGGTTCTGGGGCGAGGCGACGGACTGGACCCTGCACGAGGTGGCCGACGATCACGCGGTGCTGCGCTCCGCCAAGGGTGTCGGCCCGTATCTTGAGTTCCTCCGCACGCCCGACGTGAAGACCGTGCCGGGCCGCGTCCATCTTGACCTGTTGCCGTTCCCCGGTGACGACAAAGCGGCGGAGGTGGCCCGGTTGCGGGCCCTCGGCGCCACCGACCTCGACGTCGGCCAGGGCGACGTCCCGTGGACGTGCCTGGAGGATCCGGAGGGCCACGAGTTCTGCGTCCTCGCCCTGCCCTGACGCGGAGCCCTGACGATGCCCCGACATGTGCGCTGCCTGGCCGACTCGGAATATCCGCTTGCCCGCACCGATCGGTCATGGAACAGTGTGCCGCGCTCTGCGACCTCGCAGACACACTCACGGTGAGGAACGAAGTCCATGTTCTCGGCGTCCCCCAGCGGCCGCCGTCGGCACTGAGCGCCTGCTCCCCGCAGCAGCCTCAGCCTGCCATGGTGTTTCCCACGGCGGCCCACGACGCGGTGCCTGACGCATCGCCACTCTCCCGTGCCCCCGAACTCCCCGAGTTCGTCAGGGGCTCTCCCTGAGGCTTCGTGAGGTCAACACCCATCATGGACATCCAGGTCCAGAACTTTGCCATCACCAACCTCCGCCGCCGTCCCCTGGTCGTCGAGACCGGCGGCTTCGTCGCGGGCTTCACCCCCGACACCGACAACCCTTACCTCAACTACGCCACCCCGCTACCCGGTGTCGAGCCGACCGAGTGGGACATCGCCGCGCTGATCGGGGCCTTCCGGGAGCGCGGTCTACTGCCGCGGTTGGAGTTCGCACCGGAAGCCGCCCCCGGCGTGGCACCGGTCCTGCGGGCGGCCGGCTTCGGCACGGAGGCGGTGCACGAGTACCTCGTCTGCACACCGCACACGCTGATGCTGCCCCCGTCGGCCGAATCCCCGTACGTGGAGAATCCGACCACCGACGAGGAGTTCGCCGACCTCGACGCCGCACTCGCCGAGGCATTCGACGGGGCCTTCGCCCCTTCCGCACAGGGTGCGGCGAGACTGCGTCGCACTCAGCGGAGCGGCGGAGCAGTGCGCTTCGTCCGCGCCCCGCAGGGCGGCGTCGCCGGTGGGGCGTCCTGCTCCCCGCCGGCCGAGGACACCGCAGAGCTGTCCGGCGTCGGTACCCGCCCCGCACACCGTGGCCGAGGCATCGCCGCCGCAGTCACCGCTGCGCTGACCGAAGCCATGTTCGCCCGGGGCGCCGGATCCGTCTGGCTGGAGTACTCCGGGGAAGGATCTCGCCGCGTCTACGAGCGCGTCGGCTACCGACCGCAAGGCACCCGCCTCTATCTCTCCCTGCCTCGGACGCGGCAACCCTGACGGTGGACCCGGCCGCCACGACGCCAGGACACCAGTAGGAGAATGATCGAGCGGGAAAGCGGGTCGCCGCAGGGCGGCCCGCACCACATGGGGGTTGATGTGACTGTCACTTGGCGCAGCGCCGTCTTATACGCGCTGACCGTCGTCGTCCTGTCCTGGCTGACCGGTGCGGCCGTCGACCTGGCATGGCAGGCGACATCCGGCGGCCTCAGCGTCTGGCTGTCCTTCTGGCTGAAAGACCCGTGGAACGCGGTCTTCCTGGCGGCCACCACCGTAGTACTGACGTTGGCCCGCCGTCTGGACACGCCCCTGCCGCGCTGGCGCGTCATCCTGGTCGACGGCGGCCTCTACCTCGCGGCGTTCCTCGCCTCCTGGGGCGCCTCCGCATGGGCGGCCGACGACGGCGCGCCGGCAGACGGCGCGTTCTTCATGGCGTACTTCGCCCTCTTCACGCTCCAACTCCCCGCCGCGTGGCTGCTGTCCGCATGGCGCTCCGGCCACCTGCGGGTCGTGCTGAAAGACGACGATGCGGACTCCGCGAACAGGGACCGGACTTGCCAGTGACCAAGACCCGACGCCCCTACGCGGCCGCGGTCGCCATCTGCGCGATCCTCGCCGGCTGCTCAACACCGGCCCCCGTCGGCGACACCAGCCCCTCCGACCCTCTCACCCGAACCCTGAAGGAAAGCGAACGCCCTGCCGCCCCGGACTTCTCCGGGACAACCCTGGAGGGCCGTACGGTCCACCTGTCCGACTACCGGGGCAAGGTCGTCGTGGTCAACGCCTGGGCGTCCTGGTGCGGCCCTTGCCGCGCTGAAGCGCCGGAGCTGGCAAAGATCCAACGGGCGTGGGCAGGCCGCGGACTCCAGGTCCTCGGACTCGACAACGACCACAGCCGCGCCGACGGGCTCGCCTTCCAGAAAGACCACCACCTCGGCTACCCGTCCCTGCACGACCCGTCGGGCCGACAGGCCCTGAGGCTGCCGCGCGGCCTGGTGAACACACAGGCACTCCCCTTCACGATCGTCATCGACCCGGCAGGGAAGATCGCGGCCACCCGGATGGGAGCGGTGACACAACCCACGATGGCGAGGATCGTCCCCCCGTTGCTGCCCGGCACCAGCAAGAAGCCCGGCCAATCACCCGCCGGTGATCCCGGCATCGGTCCATGACACACCCGGTCTCGTACAGCTCCACTTCGAACGGGTCGGCATCCACGGTTGGCGTAGCTCAACAGATCCCGGTGCACCCACAGCCTCATTGAACACAGTGGTGGTCGGCCCTGGATTCCTGGCTGTTCGCACCGAAGCATTCAAGCCCAATTGGCGTGCCGATGCGGGAAGATGATGGGCTATGAGCGACGGGGGCGGGCGCCGTGCGCCGGGGCGCGTGGGGACCAAGTACTTGCTGTTGGTGTTAGTGGGCGGTGTTGGAGCTCTGGTGATCGCCCGGCACTTCGACTTGAGCGTGCCGGAGACGGCGGTCACAGTGCTGCTGGGGCTGGCACCGGCGTACATCACCTGGGCGACCTACCGTGCCGATAGGTCCGAGGCCGGCGTGATCGATCTGGACACCACGGCCGGTGAGCTGGCGGTGGCGGTCAAGACGCAATGGGACAACGAGCCTGATGTGTGCCGGGTCCTCGACCCCTACCCCTTGCCGGTGACATGGCGGGCGGCTGAGGAAGAGCTGGCCGAGCCTTGGCCGCTCCTGACAGATCTGGCCCACGCCTGGCCGGGCGGACCGCCGGGCGACCCTGCGCGGTGGCCCACGAACGCTGCCGGGCTGGCAGGCGCGGGCGGCGAGATCGGGGAGGTGTTCGGTGACCGCGTGCCCACACGGCGCCTGGTGGTTCTGGGCGACCGTGGCGCGGGCAAGAGCGTGCTGCTCATCCGGCTGTTGCAGGACCTGATCGAACGCCGAACGACCGATGGTCCCGTCCCGGTCTTGTTCTCCCTGGCTTCCTGGGATCCCAGTCGGCAAGCATTGAGGGCATGGTTGGCCGACCAGCTTCACCGTACCTACCCCCGCCAGTTCAGCCCAGCGCCCAGGTGGAACTTCGGCAAGGGGACTGCCCGCGGCGACCTGGCACGGATGCTCTTGGACGCGGGCCGCATTCTCCCCCTGCTCGACGGTTTCGATGAACTGCCGCCCGACCGGCACGCCACCGTGCTCTACGCCCTCAACCGGTCTCTGCCGGCCCGGCAACCCCTCGTACTGGCGAGCCGCGCCGATGCCTACCGCACAGTGCTGAACCGTTCGGACATCAGCGTTCGGCTCAACGGCGCCGCAGCCATCCACCTGCAGCCTCTCAGTCCTCAGGCAGCTGTGTCCTACCTCTACCGCGACGCCGGGGGACCGGACACGCCGGCAGCCCGGCGCTGGGGCTCGGTCGTCGCCCAACTGGGGACCAGCAGTCCGGTCAGCGAGGCCCTGAGCACCCCGCTGGGGCTGTTCCTGGCCTGCACCATCTACAACCCCCACTCCGGTGCCGACTCCCCACCTACCGGCGAAGGCAGCGCACTTCGCCCCGACGAGCTGTGCGACGCGGACAGATTCCCCGACCGGGCCGCCATTGACACCCACCTCTTTCGTGCCTTCATTCCTGCCGCCTACGCCAAACACCCGGAGAATCCGCGCCCGCCACGGTGGAGCTCCGACCAGGCGCTCCGTACCTTCGTGTTTCTCGCCCGGTTCCTGGAGAGCCAGCGCCAAGGCATCCCGGACCTGGCCTGGTGGGAACTGCCGAGGGCGCTGCCGTTGAGCATGCGCTACCTGACGGCCACGCTGGCAGGGGGGCTTGCCTCGGGCATCGCGTTCGGGATGGCGGGAAGACTGGCGGGTGGGGTCCCGGTCGGCGTCGCGGCAGGGGTCCTGCTGGGGATCTTCTTCGGCCACGGATTGGGTGCCCCGTCGAGAGTCCGGCTCCGCTGGTCGCGTATCGGGATCGCCCTCGGAGTGGCGATCGGCATGGCGTTCGGGCTGGCGGGCGGGGTCGCGGGCGGGATCGCCGGAGGCATCTTGGGGGGCCACAGAGAGAACTCCGCCACCGTGAGCAGCTGGCTGCGCTTGTCGCCCAGCGGCATCGTGGGTGGGCTCACCGGTGGATTGGCCGGAGGCTTGGCGGGGAGCCTGACCGGTGGCCTCGCGGTCGGGGCGGCAATCGGAATCGCCGTCGGTGTCGCGATCGGAATCTCCTTCGGGCACAGGGTGGGCTCCGCCACTCCGAGCACGCGGCTGCGTTGGTCACTCAGCGGCATCGCCGGCGGGACAGTGGCGGGAGTCGCCGGTGGCGCGGCATTCGGGTTCGCCGGCGGAATCGCGAGCAGTCTTGTGGAAAAGATCGCTTTCGGGATCGTCGGGGGCGTGGCCGGCGGCATCGCCTTCGGGATTCAGACCGAAGAGCCCGAGCCGATATCCGTTATCGGGCCGGCCGCCCAGTTCGCCCTGGACCGGCGGGCCTTCGTCGTCTTTGGTCTCGCGTTCGGTCTCGCGGTCGGCGTCGCCGGAGGTGTCGCGGTCGGCGTCACGGGAGGTATCGCATTGGGTCTCGCCGGAGGCATGGCGGGGGGACTGTCCCAAACGGCCTGGGCCTACTTCGTCGTGGCACGGGTGTACTTGGCGCTGTGCCACGGGGCCCCGCGCGACCTCATGGCGTTCATGCAAGACGCGCATGAACATCGCGGCGTACTGAGGCAAGTCGGTGCGGTGTACCAGTTCCGGCACATCGAGCTGCAACGTCATCTCGCCCGCTGATCCACAGTGGCCGTACCGGATGAGGCTTGCGCATCGGTAGTACGATTTCGTAGTATCCGAAAACGTGAAGTCCGAATCCGTGTCATCTGAACGATCGGTGCTGCTGACCTTGCAGCGTGCGACCCATGCCACCCTGCAGCTGATCGCCGCCGAACTCGTCGACCTCGACGTGACCGCCTCCGAGATCAACGCCCTGGCCAACCTCGCCGACGGCCAGGGCCGCACGGTGTCCCAGCTGGGCGCCGCTGTCGGCACCCGCCCCACCACCCTGACTAGCGTGCTGGACCGGTTGGAGCGACGGGGCCACATCACCCGCGGCACACGAGCCGGCGACCGCCGCTCGGTGCTGATCGAACTGACCGAGTCCGGGCGCGCGACGGCAGCCCTGATCAGGCAGACGCTGGCCGATCTTGAGAGCCGTGCGCTGGACGGACTGCCTGCCGAGGCGGTCGCCGGCTTCTACGCCGTTGCGGACGCGTTGATCAAGGAGGGAACGTGATGACGAACGACCACGGCACCAAGGGGGAGCCTTCGCCGTTCACCGAGCTCATGGGGGAGGTGATGGCCACAGCCGAGCGATTCGGTCACCGCCAGCACGTTCACCTGACCTGGCTGGCCGTCCGGCACTACGGAACCGGCGCGGCGGTGAACCTGATCAGTGACGGCATTCAGCGCACCGCCCGCTACGCAGGTGTCCCGCAGAAGTACAACACCACCGTCAGCCGGGCCTGGGTCGAGCTGGTGGGCCACCACGCGGGCGAGTCGGACACGGCCGACTTCGACGCTTTCGTCCACCAACACCCTTCCCTGCTCGACAAGAAGCTGCTCACTCGCTTCTACCGGCCCGCCACACTGGCCGGCACCCTGGCCCGAACCGACTGGGTCGAGCCCGACCTCGCGCCCTTCCCCTGGCGGCACGCCGACGGGTGAGCCCGGTGGGCGGCGAGTGTTCAAACGCCGAGGACCGAGCCGCGCACGGCGTCAGTGGCCAGCGCATGGGTGATGACGCGGGCCACGGTCACCACGGCGGGTATGTGTGCCGGCCGGATCCGCTCGGTCGGGCCGACGATGGAGACGGCGGCGACGATGTTGTCGTGGCGGTCGAGGACGGGAGCGGCCACCCCGGTGATCGTGTTTTCGCGTGGGGGACGGGAGAACATCGCGTAGCGGTTACGGCGGATGGCCGCCGGCTCGGCCCGTAGCGCCTCACCAGTGGGGCGCTCCTCGTTCCCCTTCGCCGACGGGCAGGCGGCGAGGAAGTCTTCCTGTACGTGCGTGGGGGCGAAGGCGAGCAGGACCAGTCCCGGTGCGGTGGCATTGAGCGGAAGGCGGCCGCCGACGCGATACCTGATGTGTTTCGCGTCGCGGGCGGACAGCCGCTCGACCAGTACGCCCTCCGAGCCCTCGCGCACTACCAACTGCACGTACTGGCGGGTGGCGTGGCAGAGGTCGTGCAGGTGGGGCAGCGCGGCGGCGCGCAGGCCGTGGCCGCGCGGAGCGAGGGTGCCTGGTGGTGGGGCAGCACCTGCAACGGCCCCGTGCACCTGCGCAACAAGGCCGCGCAGGCCTGCGTCGCCTTCGACGAGTAGAACCTCGAAGAGGGCTTCAAGTGGCGACACTTCGACGAGAAGGGCGTCAACTCATGGAGCTACTTCTACGGTTGGGCGTACATCGGCGGCCAGCCGTACCCCGGCACCAGAGACGACGACATCAGCCCCGATGCCAAGGGATACAGCTACTCGATCGACCCGGACGACAGCGGGCCGAACAATCCCAGCTGCATCGTGGACCACACCGACAACCTGATCGGCTGGTTCCGCGACAGCCGTGACACACGGCCCTACCGGCTTCAGCTCGTCGACCGCAGCAAGTGGTTCGCCCGGCAGCCGTCGGAGCCGTACGAGGACATCCGCACCTTCGAGAACGCGGTCGCGTTCTCCGCTGCCGAGGTCCAGCCCAGGGATCAGTGCGGTGATGCCGGCACCGCCCCGGGCGGCTCGGGCGGCGCCATCAGCCAACCCGAAGCGGACAAACCCGACCCGGGCGACGACACAGGCGCCGCGGGCGGTGACGCCGCCTCGGACGAGGCGTGCAATGTGATGATCGTCGGCGACTCGATCAGCAATGGTTACGAGGGTGACCACACCTGGCGCTACCGCCTGTGGGAGTGGGCTCGCGACCAGCAGTGGAATGCGAACTTCGTCGGACCGCTGACCGGAACCAGGAAATCGTCGGAGGCCCACCCTCCGCAGCCGCCGCCGCTGGTGGAAAACGGCGGGGAACCCGCAGCGGAGGATCCGGGCCCGGCCCAATTCACCGGACCACATGCCGCGAGCGCCGATCCCGCCTTCACCCAGGGCGGCTCCGCTCACTACGCCATGTGGGGGCGCCGCCTGGGACAGGACGTGGACACCATCGAGCCGGTCATGGACCAGCTCAAAGCTCAAGGCCGGCTCCCCGATGTGCTCCTGGTCGAGCTGGGCTTCAACGACATCGGCTGGCAGGGTGCCGGCGCGGGCCTGGTCGACACCATGAAGGAGTTCGTCGACAACGCGCGCAAGGCCAACCCGGCCGTAAGGATCGCGCCGGCCGACGTACCGCAACGGACCAGCCTCGGCAACGCCAACCCGCAGCTCCCACAACGCACCCGGGACTACGACGCGGCCCTCGACCAAGCGGTGCCGCAGTGGAACACGGCCACCTCGCCCGTCGTGCTCGCCGACCTCGACAGCGCGATGAACTGCGACCCCACCGCCACCACATGCGCCACCGCCTACGACGGACTGCACCCCGACCCGCTCGGCGAATACCGCATCGCGCGCGCCTTCGGCACCGCACTGCACAAGGCGTTCGACATCGGCACGCAAGACCCCCAGGTACCGGACGACGTCCCCGACCGGCAGGTGCCCACCCCCACAGGCCTGGCGTTCGACGGCACCCAGCAGGGTGTCACCGTGACCTGGAAGAAGGTTATCGGCGCCCACAGTTACGACGTGCAATGGCGCGAAGCGGTCTCCGGCACCGACAAACCCTGGGAGACCGCCGTCCCCGCCGCCCAGTTCAACCGGTGGGATCTGCCGTGGCAGTACAGCTTCCAGCCGGTCGACGGTCACCGGTACGAGGTCCGGGTGCGCGCCGTCGCCGGCGACGCCGACCACCTCAAGTCGGCCTGGTCGGCTCCGGTCTCCGGCATCGCCCACCCGACCACGCCCGACCCGCCCGACGAGGTGACCGCCACCGCCGCCGGCCCCGGCGAGATCGACGTCAGCTGGACCCCCGTCTGCGACGACTCGCTCACCCGTTACGCGGTCTACGTCTACGACCAGGACACCCCGCTGACCTTCGCCCGCGTCTACGGCTACGCCCCCACCGTGCGTCCCCTGCGCCGCATCACGGGCCTGACCCCCGGCCACCACTACCAGGTCTTCATCTGCAGTTGGAACGCCGCGGGCGAGGGCAAGCCCCGCATCGCCGGGAAGACAGTGGTGCCTTGACCCTTGACGGGGCACGTCAGGCTTGACGGGTCCGAGGGGTGATGGGCGCGGCCCACGCCGCGCCCATCCTCCCCGGCAGCGACTACGGCGAGCCGCACATCTGCGATCGCAGCAAGCGCAGGCCTCAGCGAGCGCTCTTCGCTCCCGTTCGCCAGCGGCGGCCAAGGAGGACGACGGCAGCACCGGCGGCCACCGACCCAGCGGCTACGCCGCCGAGGGCGATGGCCCGCGTGGTCGACCGCCCGGAGCCGGTGTCCGCGAGGATCGCGCCGGAAGGATCGGCGGCGGTCGTCGTGGTGGCGGTGCCCCGGGCTGCCTGTTCGATCAGGCGGGTGACCGCCCCCGGCTGGGACACCGAGACGGCGTGGGACGCCTTGACCTCGACGGTGTGCGCGTGGGCGCGCCGAGCCATGAAGCGCTGCGAGGCCGGCGGGATGTTGCGGTCCTCGGTGGTGATCAGGGTCCAGGAGGGGATCGTCTTCCAGGCGGCCTTGGTGGCCTTCTCCGCCAGGGCCGAGGCGGCCACGGGACGCTGGGCGGCGGCCATCAGGTCGGTGACCGACCTGGGCACGTCGGCGGCGAACTGGTCGTGGAACTTGTCCACCTTGATGTACTGGTCGGTGCCCGTGCCACCGCCGGGAAGGGGGAAGTGCACGTTGTTGAGTGCACTCCCGAGCGTGCTCCCGGGAAACTTGTTGGACAGTTCCAGAGCACCCTCCCCCTCCGCGGGGGCGAAAGCGGCTATGTAGACCAACGCCTTGACCTGGGCATCCCCGACGGCAGCCTCGCTGATCACGGCGCCGCCGTAGGAGTGACCGACGAGCACGACCGGTCCGTGCACGCTCATCAGCACGCTGTGGATGTACGCGGCGTCACTGGCCAGCCCGCGCAACGGGTTGGCCGGAGCGATGACCGGATACCCCGCCTGCCGTAGGCGCTTGATCACCCCGTTCCAGCTGGAGCCGTCGGCGAAGGCACCGTGCACCAGCACGACGGTGGGCTTCACACCGCCCGCGCCACCATCCGCTGAAGCCGGTGCCGCCGGGACCGCGCACAGGACAGCGACGGCGAGTCCCGCCGCCGCGCCGTGGAGACGCCGCGTGTGGCGTCGTATGCCGTGGACCGCACTCATGCTGTTCTCGCCTTCCGTCAGGCCCTACGGCAATCAGCTTCACGCGCCCGCGGCGCCGAGCCAGCTCACCCAGTGCAATCGGGTGAAACCGGTACGGCAGTCGGTGTAACCGCTCGCGCGAGAGGCATGGCGAAGTCGCGGTGCGGGGAAGCGGCGCGGCAGGTCACCCGGTCGGGCGGCGTCGAACAGGATCCTGTCGGGATGCACGGAGACAGCAGCGGCTCTGTGTGGTGTGTGACCGTGCCGCGCATGTGGAGGTCAGCCGTACGCCACGGGAACCGTTCGTGTGCGGCGCCCTGCCGCAACCGGACCGCTAGGGCGAATTACGGCGAGTTGCTGTCAGACGGAGCGATCGGCACCGTAGTAGCCGTGACGCATCCGGAACCTCATGGGGTCGGTACCGTTCTCTTGGATGTGCTCGATCAGCATCGTCCTCAGCGGGTCGGGCAGCCGCATGCCGTGTGCTTGGGTCCGTTCGAGCGAGCTGAACAGTGCGGCGGCACCGTCGAGTTGGACCGGGCTCGGCGGCCGCACCGTGCACGCGGTGACAAGGAGGTCGGGTTCTTCGGCCAGGAGCAGGCGTTGCACCGCCATGTCGTACCACCTGAGGCCGCCGGTGGACTCCCTGGTGGGGAGCCCGGCCCAGGCCAGCAGGACGCGAATCCGCTCGATCGCGTCGGGATAGTGGTGGCGGGTGAGAGCGGCGAGCCGCTCTCCGGCGTCCCGCACTCGACGTGACCAGGCTCCGAGGTCACCACCCTGCGGATAAGCCACGTCTGCGGCCGCGTCGGACAGCCCGGCAGGCGCGCCCTGGACCCAATGCATCCGGCGCGCCTCGGCGTTGGCCTCTTGTACAGCCCGCGCTGCCTGAGCATCCCGCGAGCGGGTCAGGCCTCGCTCCGCCAGCCATGCGGTGAGCGCCGGACCGTCCCGCAGGTCGGCGTCGCAGTCACCGATCCCTCGGAGACCGGACTGGTGATGCAGTGTCCAGCAGGCCATCAGTTCGCCGCTTGAGTCGTGCACCATGATGGTCGGCCAGCCGTTGCACCGGCAGCTGTCGCCGGTCCCTCCGTCCACAACGGTCAGTAGCTCGGCCACGTCGGCGATTTCGGCACCGGTCACCACGATCCGCGGCACGTCGGCGGAGTCGGCCTTGTCGGGCGCTCCCTCGACGATCACGACGCGCGCGGCGCGGTTCAGCACATCACGCAAGCGAGCTGTTGTCGGCGGGCCTGCGGCCATCCCCACTATTCCCTCGAAGATCACGGTTGCGAGGATATCGACAGCTCACCAACTGCGAGCCCGACAGCACCGCTGGTGCACCCGCACTTCGCCAAACGATCCGAACACCGCATCCTCACCGAACGCCCCGAGCGGGAGACAGCGTGACCCCCATCGTTCCCCGGATCATCCACACCGACCGGCTCACTCTCCTGCCCCTGTCGGTCGAGCACGCCGAAGAGATGGCCGCGGTGCTGTCCGACCCGGACCTGCACACCTTCATCGGCGGCGACCCAGCCACCTCGCAGGCTCTGCTCACCCGCTATGAACGCCTGGTCGCCGGCTCACCCGACCCCACTGTCTCCTGGTGCAACTGGGTGATTCAGCTCCGCGACGCGACCTGCCTGACCGGCACGGTCCAGGCGACGGTCACCGCCAGTGACAAAGGACGCGTGGCAGAGATCGCCTGGGTCGTGGGGACTCCCTGGCAGGGGCGAGGCATCGCCACCGAAGCAGCCCAAGGACTGGTCGCTTGGCTCCGGGAACAAGGCGTGCGGACGGTCATCGCCCACATCCACCCCGACCACAAAGCATCCGCCGCCGTCGCGACCGCCTCCGGCCTCACCCCCACGGATCACCGGCACGACGGAGAAGTCATGTGGCACCTGACGGTCAACTGACCCGCCCAGAGGGAGAAGTAGCGTTCGGCCATGCGCTTCAGCAACACACACGGCCCCGGTTGTCGCGCCCGCGGCCCGGTTGATCTGCACGGCGGCTGGCCCCCCGTCCGGAGCCACCCGTCCCGCTAGGGCCGGACGTCCGCCGCTGAGCCGCGCAGCCCGTGCACCGCGACGAATCCCGGGCCCGGCGGCTCAGGCCCTCTGGCGCCGGAGGGTGAACGCCGTTGCCGTGTCGGCCATGTCGGCCCTCACGGTTACCCGTCGGCGCCGGGATGGAGCACGGCCGCGGCGATCTCCCGGACGCGGTCCAGGGTGATCCCGGTGCGCTGCTCGACGGCGAGGGGGTGGTCGGTGGGTTCGAGCTCGACGAAGGGGCGTTCGCCCAGCGGACGGGTGTGGACGTTCGTCTTCAGGTTGAGGGTGGTGGGCGAGTACACCGGCAGGTCGGTGGTGAGCCAGCCGAAGTGCGGTTTCTCGGACTCCCGGCCCGGCCTGTCCCACCAGTCGGCAGCGCGGGAGAAGTTCTCGCGACTGAGCGAGACCCAGACACCCCAGGAGAAGACCTCGTCGCCTCCGATGACTGGTATCTCGATGAGGCCCTTGACGAAGTAGTGCTGCCCCTGCACCACGCACTGGTCCGACGAGAGCAGACAGTCCTCGGCGTCGGCAAAGGCCGGATCCCACACGGCCGGGGCCGCGGCCGTGAAGTTCATCGGCAGCTCGGGGTGGTGTGCGCCGCAGCACGAGCAGGAAAATCCGGGATCACTGGTCATGGCGTGGAGCCTAGTGATCTGCGTCGCCGCCCCGGTCGGCACCCCCGTGGGCCACCGGTGTGCCGAGAGCATCCCGCATCCTGTGCCCCCTGAGGGAGCAGGGCGGGACAGCTCATGGCTGGGTCGACGGGAGAGTCGCGGCGGCGGTCTGCCGGGACGGCTCTTCGGGCAGAGGCCCGCGCGCCGCCCGGGCCGACGCGCCGGCTCGCGTGAGTGCCTGGCCGACGCGCCGCCTCGCGTGAGTGCTGTTCACATGCCGCCGGGCCCGTTTATGGGCAACTGCGACGTCGGGCGGTAGTGGTGGGCGAGGTTGGCGTCGCGGTTGTGGCTGTGGCGATGGGCCTCCGGGTAGCCGTACTCCTTGAGTCGCCGGCGGCCGGAAACGATGTCGCGCAGACGAGTCATAGCGCGGCTGAGCATGGTCTTCATGCGTGTCCCCCTTGTGCAAGTGGTCCTGACAGGCAGGATGCACCAGCCGGCGGGGTGGGTTCCGGTGCTTGAGCAGATCTTGAGCCTCGGCAACCAGCCGAGTTTCGCGGCCAGTTGCGTCAACCAGGGCCAGGTCCCGTGGGGTCGGGGTTGTGCAGGGTGGGCCGGGACCAGGGCGCGTCGACGGCTCCGGACTCCGGCCGTAGCCCGAGTTCGCTGAGCTGGTTGACCGCCATCATGGCGGTGAACATCGCGTTCGGGTTGGCGCCCCCGACCCCTGGATCGGTGATGGTTTCCGCGTAGCGGGCGGTGAACTCGCTCGGCCGAACCTGCCTGCTCTCACCGGTCAGCTTGAGAGCCGCCGCCTGCAGGGCGGTGGCCTGCTCCAGCAGCCCGTCCAGGTAGGACACCACGTCAGCGCCACGGCGCAGGGCGAAGGTGTGCCCGTCGGTGAGGAGCGTGGCTTCTTCCTCCTCGAAGAGAAGGGAGACGGCGCCGAGCACGGTCTGGATCTTGAGCTGGTCGGCGTCACACATCGCACCGCAGGGTCCGTTGCCCTCGTCGGACAGGTGAAGGACGCCGCAGTCTCTCAAGTGAACGATGACATGCCCGGCACAGTGGCCCTGGCTGCGCAGCACGCGGACCGCGCCGTCGGCGAAGGTCCAGCCGGTGAATCGGAGCGAGCCGATCCGAATCCGCTCCAACGCTCGCTCCTCGTAGGTGCGGGTCGTCGCGCCGAACGGGCGCATGGGCTGGAAGAGCGACACCACCTTGTTGCCGGCCAGTGCGGGCGGCACCGGGAGCGGTGCCAACCCGGCGATGCACTCGAAGGACCGGATCCAGTACGGCCCCGGGTCCCGCATCTGGTCGAGGTCACGGGCGGGGACGTAGTGCTCGACCGGCACGCCCAGTTCGTCGGCCAGGTCGTTGTTGCCGACGTGGTCAGGATGGCCGTGCGTGGTCAGCACCAGCGCCCGGGACCAGGGCCCGACCCGGTCGGCCGCCTCCCTCAGGGCCGCGCGGTAGACCGACGTGACGCCGGTGTCGACCATCACCAGAGTGTCGCCGACCCGGTGTACGAGGGAGTTGGCGACATCCGGCTGATCGCGCTCGACACGCAGTTCCTGCCCGAGGACCAGCACGGTCCGCTCGTCGATCTCGATCAGGTCACCGAGGGTGGTCATGGATCCTCCCGCGCTCTCGTCCGGGTCCGGCTTCCTACGGAGCCGCGGGAGGGAGGCCACGAGCGTGTGGTGCTCGTGAGTGATGGGTGACGGTGGACGCCGCACGCCGGGCACGCCGACCCGTCCTCTGTGGGCCCTGCCGCCCATCTCGGCGATGTCGGCGACGGGTCCCCTGCCGACGAGGGTACGCCGCACCACGCGTGGTGTCCCTCCGGCCGTATGCGGGCCAGGGCCTGCGTCACCCCTGGCCCGTACGGTGCCAACTCAGACGCAGTCGCCGGTCGGGACGTCCTTGACGAACACGAGCCCGTCGCTGTGTGCCAGGTGCCCCGGGTCGAACGGGGCGTAGCCGAACCAGGGGGATACACGCAGCGGGGGCCGAGTCTCGCCGAGGGTGGTGGCCAGCCGCGGGGCGTCGATGACGCAGCGGTCCTCCGGGAGCGCGTACAGGAGACCTTCGACGGTGTCCGGCGGCGGGGTGTCCACGCCCTGGTGCCGGATCGTGCCGAGAGCGGTGGCCACGAAGGCGTACGCCTCACCGAGCTGGGCACTCACCAGCGCACCGGCGCTCCACCACTCCACCGGCCCCTCCCACATCTGCATCGTGCTCTTCACCCGCTGCAGGTGGGAGTTGTGGGCGTGGACGAGTGCCGGGCGCCGTTCGGCGAGGGCGAGGAGGTTGTGGGCCATCATCTGGTCCCGCAGGCTCACCAGCCGTGTCATGCGGGCCTGCGAGGTGTCGGCCATCCAGTGGTGGTAGCGCAGCAGGCCGGTGGCGGTACGCCCGTACAGGCGCGAGCGGTCCCAGTCGTCCCGCGAGGTCGCCGTGATCAGGTGCGGCATCTGCGTGTCGAGCAGCGCCACCAGATCGTCGGCGAGCAGCCGCAGTTCTCCGGCCTCGGCCGACTGCCCCACGGACTGGGCCGGATCCATCATCGCGGCGGGATCGGTCCATCGGTCGTCGGGGCCGAGCAGGCGGTCGAGCGCTTCCGCGGTGCAGGGGAGCAGGTGGGCGTCCACCTGGGCCGCGAGGTAGGCGTGGAGTGCGGTGAGGGCCTGCCGGGGGCTCGCGGCGCCGGTGATCTCCAGCGGCCCGTCGAAACCGGCGAAGCGGAGCCGCTCGGACGCGGGCCGGCCGTCGTTGTAGGCGCGCATCCAGCGCACGAGCTCGCGGTTGGCCGCGGAGGTGCCCCAGCCGTGGCTGAATCCGCTCTCCATGACCTCGTCGAGCGTGCCCGTGCCCGAGGCGACGTACTCGTCCACGGCCAGGGCCATCATGCAGTCGCTCTCGATCGCGATCGTCCGGTAGCCCTCCTGCTCGACGAGCTGCTCGAAGAGCTCGTTGCGCAGGTCGAGCAGAGTGTCCTCGCCGTGGGTGGGCTCGCCCAGGGCCAGCAGCCGGGGGCGGGCCGGGAGCAGCCTCATGACGGCGGCAGCCTCGACGGCATGAGCGGTGTCCTTGATGTCGGTAGCCACGCCTTCAACGCTATCGTTGAACCGTTGGTTGAAACTTTGCCGCGACACTGCCGCGATATCGTGGGTCGCATGGGGCAAAACCTTCAAACCGGCGGGCGGCTCAGGCCGGTTGATCTGGCGCGCGGGCACGGTCTGTCCACGCAGGCGGTCAGGAACTACGAGGAGGCCGGCATCCTTCCGGCCGCCGGTCGCACACCTCACGGCTACCGGACCTACACCCCGCTGCACGCGCAGGCCCTGCGCGCGTTCCTCGCCCTGGTGCCCGGCCACGGCCACCCGACGGCGACGTCGATCATGCGGGCCGTGAACCAGGGCGCGGTCGACGAGGCGTTCCGCCTCATCGACGAGAGCCACGCCCAGCTCCTCGACGACCGCCGGACCCTCCAGGCCGTGGAGAGTGCCCTGCGCGACCTGGAGCCCACCGTGGCGCCCGAGCCCGGTGTGGGCTCCGAGCCGGGCGCGGTGTCGGGGTCCGGGTCCGGGTCCGGGTCCGGTGGCACGTTCATCGGGCCGCTGTCGGGCAAGCTCGGAATCCGGCCCGCGACGCTCCGCAAATGGGAGCGCGCCGGGCTGGTGCGGCCGCACCGCGACCCGCGGACCGGGTACCGCGTCTACGACGAGGCCGACGTAAGGGATGCCCGGCTGGCACACCAACTCAGGCGCGGCGGCTACCTGTTGGAGCAGATCGCTCCGCTGATCGCCCAGGTGCGTGCGGCTGGCGGGCTGGAGCCGCTGCAGGCCGCACTGTGCGACTGGCACGACCGGTTGTCCGCCCGCGGGAGGGCGCTGCTGACCGGTGCCGCCGAGCTGGAGGCGTACCTGCGAAAACGCGAATGACGACGACTTCGGATCGGGGGAGGGCGGTGCGTGCCTGCGCGGCCGGGCGGGCGCCGGGCGAACCGGGCCGGCTCACTGCGCCGATGGCGTGGCGTGGCGTGGCATGGCATTGCGTGGCGTGGCGACGTCCGGTTGAGGGCAGCATGTCCGGTGCCGCGGCGTTGCTTTCGCAGGGGGAGACGGGTGATCCAGGACCGGGTGCCGATACGGGTCGCACGTGAGGCGGACACAGGGCTGTGGTCGCTCACCGCGCCCCCGTGGAGTCTGTCGCCGCCCGTCGTCGCCGGACCCCGGGTCTACCTTCCTGTGGGCGGCCGTCTTGCCGTACTGGACCGTGACAGGACGGATGGCTGTACGCCGTCGATCGCGCCGGACGGCTGTGGACCGGCAAGGCGGTCCACGAGCATGGGGGCATGCTGCGCCCCCTGCCGCGTTGGCCCCGGGGATACGGCAGCGGTGGGTACCACGGCCGCCTGATCGTGGCGGGCGACCGCGTCTACGCGCTCTTGCCGCGCCGGGGCCTCGGGGGCGAGCTCGTCGCCCTGCGGCAGGGCCGGCGCCCCGCGTCCTGGAACCGGCCCGTGCCGTGCGGCGGACACGTACTGCTGATGGACAGGAACGGCGAGTCCGACACCCTCATCCTGGTGGACGGCGAGAGTGGCCGCGGTGCCTCCGCCTGAACGAAGTACACAACTCGACGCCGTAGCAGCCTGGTTGATGGTGTCGGTCTGCGGCCCGGCACGAGCGCTACTGGTTTTCCAGCGCCGCCACCAGCTGCGGCAGGCCGTTGCTGCCCATGATGAGGGCCAAGTGGTCG
Organism: Streptomyces sp. NPDC054794; assembly: GCF_053611585.1. Lineage (NCBI taxonomy): Bacteria > Bacillati > Actinomycetota > Actinomycetes > Kitasatosporales > Streptomycetaceae > Streptomyces > Streptomyces sp. NPDC054794. The sequence goes on from NZ_JBSHAQ010000015.1 coordinate 148,097, forward strand.
TGGTAATCACGGCTGTTGACGATGAGGCCGTCACGGACCCGCAGTACTTGGATGTTGGCAGCCTCGAAGGTCCGTCCGGTCACCCGGTGGTGCGCCTGGTAGTCCCACTCGGCGACGATCACCTCCGGGTCATCGGTCTCCCGGATCACCACGTTCGACGAGGTCAGTTCGATGGGTGAGTGCGCCGCGACCTGTGCGAACCGCTCTCTGAGCGTGTCCCGGCCCTCGAACCGGCGTGGTCCGAGCGGCTCGAAGACGGTTTCCACGACGGTGTCTTCGGCATAGAGCTCGGCCAGCTCCGAGAACCGTCCGGCGGTGATGCCGTTGAGCAGCTTCTGGAACACGTCGCGCGGTGACCGCGTTTCGGGCATGGTCAACCTCCGGCAGTCGTCGTCGTTAGAATCGGACTAGTGACTCCGGTTACGACGATACGGACTGGCGACTCCGGTTGTCCAGATGGTTTGGACATGGGCGGGAAGAGGTGAGAGGGATGGGCGGCGCTCAGGAGCGCCCGTTGCGGGCGGACGCGGCCCGCAACCGAGCCAGGCTGCTGGACGTGGCCACGGAGGTGTTCACCAGCCGCGGCGTCGGTGTGCCGACCGAGGAGATCGCCCGGGCCGCCGGGGTCGGGATCGGCACGCTCTTCCGGCACTTCCCGACCAAGGAGGTACTCCTGGAGGCGGTGATGGTGCGCCGGCTGGAGACAATGGCGGCCCAGACCGCGCGGCTGGCCGCCGAGTCCGAGCCCGCCGAAGCCTTCTTCGGCTGCTTCCGCCTGCTGATCGACCAGTCCGCGGGCAAGAACGACTTCGTCCAGGCACTGGCCGCGGCCGGCGTGGACGTGCACTCGGCCCTGCGGGAGTCGAGTACGACCATCCGGGCCCAGCTGGAGAAACTGCTGGCCGGGGCGCAAAGGGCCGGGGCGGTCCGCCCGGAGCTGAGCCTGCCGGAGCTGCTCGCCCTGCTGGCCGGAACAGGCGCGGCGATGGAGCAGCTCGCGGCCGACCCGGCTGCCCGGGAGCGAGTCCTCGAGGTTGTCTTCGACGGGCTGCGGCCACACTGATCACCGGAGGACTCGCGCAAGAAAGCGGGACTGCTCAGAAGCGATCCGCAGCGGGGCTCAAGCGGCCGAGGTGCCCACAGCGTGCGGAGCGAGAATCGCCAGGAGATTTCCGGTGACGTCGTCGACGCCCCCGCAGCCGTCGATCTCGTGGAGGACGCCGGTCAACCGGTAGCGCGTGAGCAGCGGTTGGGTCTGCCGCGTGTGGACCGCCAGGCGCGTGCGCGCGGTCTCCGCCGTGTCGTCGGCGCGCTGGACGAGTCCGTGCCCGCAGCTGTCGCACAGCCCCGGGGCGCGTGGCGGCCTGGTGACCGGATGGTAGATCGCCCCGCAGCCGCCGCAGGTCCGACGTCCGGTCAGGCGGCGCAGCAATACTTGGTCGGGCGCGGTCAGGTGCAGGACCGCCGCGAGCCGTCGCCCCTGGCCTGCCAGTGCCGTGTCGAGAGCCTCGGCCTGCGTGAGGGTCCGCGGGAAGCCGTCCAGTACGACGCCGCCCGCGCAGGACGGGCCGTGGATCTGGTCCAGGGCCATCGCGGTCACGAGCTCGTCCGGGACGAGCTCCCCGCGCCGCATGTGTGCGGCAGCGGCGACGCCGAGCCGGGTCCGTTCCGCGACATGGCGGCGCAGCAGGTCCCCGGTGGACAGATGGGGGATGTTCAGGGCCTGCCGCAGCCGGGCGGCCTGGGTGCCCTTTCCCACGCCGGGCGGGCCGATGAGGAGGAGGTCCATGCGGTGCCTTCCGTCGTACGTACCAGTACGGCCACCGTGCTCGGCGGTGTGGCGCCGGGGCAAGAACAGTCCGGTCGGCGGTGGGCGGGGCACGACGAACGGTCGCCCGACCACGACGAACGGTCGGCGACGGACAGGCGCCGATGTCTGCCCGTTCCCTGGTGAACTGCCGGCCGGTGCGACCCTCGGCAGCCGGGCGTCAACGCCGTCCCGGGACCGGCTCAGCGGGCTCCGCCACATGCATGGCCAGCATGAGGTCCTCCGCGCCGGCGGGAGGGCGCCCCAGCCGGGAGACGACGACCATGACCGCGAAGGCAAGCGGCACCGACCAGGCGGCGGGCTGCATGAGGAGGCTCCCCGGCCAGCCCGCGGAGGCCGCGCCCAGCGCGGAGGCGACGGCGGCGCCGGCGGCCGCGACAGCGCCGACCACGAGTCCGGCACCGGCACCGGCCGCTGTCAGCCCGCGCCACCAGATGCCGAGGAGCAGCAACGGGCAGAGCGTGGACGCGGAGATCGCGAAGGCCCAGCCGACCATCACGTTGATCTCCAGTGAGCGTGCCGGCAGCGCCAGTGCCACGCCCACCGCGGCCCCGACCACGACCGTCACCCGCAGGTCGCGCAGCGAGCCGGTGCGCAGGTCGTGGCCGATAGCGCCGGCCACCACCAGCAGCAGCCCCGACGAGGTGGCCAGGAAAGCGGCGTAGGCCCCGGCCGCGACGACCGCGGACAGCGCGGGCCCCCACGGCGGACCCAGTGCCGCCGCGGGCAGGACCAGAGCCACCGTGTCGGTGGTCTCGGTGAGGTACAGCTGCGGGGCCGCCGTCCGGCCCAGCAGCCCGTACACGGCAGGAGCCAGGTAGAAGAGGCCGAGCAGGGCCAGAGTGACCACCACCGCTCGGCGTGCCGCCCTGCCGTCCGGACTGGTGTGCAGTCGTACGAGGATGTGCGGCAGGCCGGCGGTGCCCAGGACCGTGGCCAGCAGGAGCGACCACGTCTGGAAGAGGGGATGGCCTCCGCCGGGCAGTTGGAGCAGGGGCGTGCGCCACACCGGCCCGCCCAGTTCCGCCGCGCCGCGCACGTCGGGAACCGCAGCTCCTTTGGGGAAGCGCACCCGTGCGCCGTCCGCGACGGTGTGCTGTCCCGGCGCCCAGGCAGTCGTCCGGTCGCCGTCGGTGACGGTGACCGGGGTCCGCACCTCAAGGAGTGCCGGGGCATGGAATTCGACGGTGGTCGCCTGCCGGAAGTGGGTGCCCCGCTCCGGGTGGACGGCCGCGGACCGCTCCCCAGGCCCGACCGCGATGATCAGAGCCAGCGCGGGCACGGCAAGGAAGAACAGCTTCACGGCGTACTGGAAGGCCTGGACGTAGGTGGCCGAGCGCATGCCGCCCAGCGCGACGGTCACGGCCACGACGGTGCCGGCGAGCAGCACGCCCAGCGGGTACGGGAGTCCGCCGAAACGGGCCAGGATGCGCGCCGCGCCCTGGAACTGCGGCACCAGATAGGTCCAGCCGATGAGCAGCACGGCCAGGCCGGCCAGGCGCCGCACGGGAGGCGAACCGAGCCGGTTCTCCACGAAGTCGGGCACGGTGTAGGCGCCGGAGCGTCGCAGCGGCGCCGCCACCGCGACCAGCAGCACCAGATACCCGGCGGTGAAGCCCACCGGATACCAGAGCCCACCGACGCCGCTCGCCAGCACCACGCCGGCGACGCCCAGGAACGAGGCCAGCGAGAGGTACTCGCCCGCGATGGAGGCACCGTTCAGCGTCGGTGACACGCTGCGGGCGGCGACCAGGAAGTCGGCTGTGCTGCGCACCACCCGGACGCTGAACATCCCGATCCCCAGGGCGGCCAGCGCCACCAGGGCGATCAGAGCGATGGTCATCGCGTGCCCTCCGCCCGCTCGGCACGGCGCAGCAGGGCCAGGGCGGCGAGCAGCAGCAGCGGGTAGGCGAGCACGCCGACCATGAGCCAGGACAGCGGGATGCCCGCCCACCGGATCGTGCCCAGCCGCGGCACGGTGGCGATCAAGAGGGGCAGGGCCAGCAGCAGCGCGGCCAGCACCAGCATGGTGACTCCGGCGAGTCGGCGCTGTCGTAGATAGGCGCGCCGGGCGGCGGCCGCGTCGAAGTCGGTCGGCAGGACCAGATGCCGGCCGGACGCCGAGCGTCTGGCCAGGGCCAGCCGAGTCTGCGGGCTGACCACCGCCACGCGGCGCGGTCGGCTCATCGCCGGACCCCGCCGATCCGGCCGTCCCGCGCCGCCGCGAACAGTTGTTCTTTCAGCTGCCGGGCGTGGCGGCGGCTGACCGGGACGTCGCCGCCCGCGGTGTGGGCGACGAGCTGGCCCACGGCGTCGGTGCGCAGGTCCTCCACGGCCCGGAGGGCCAGCAGGTAGCCGCGGTGCACCCGCAGGAACCCGGCCTGGGACCAGCCGCGTTCGAGTGCGGACAGGGGCATGCGGACCAGGAACCGCCCCTCCCGGGTGTCCAGCCGCACATGGTCTCCGTGCGCCTCCACGAACCGCACCTGCTCCCGCCGCACGTACCGGGTGCGGCCCTCGGACTCCACCTTGAGCACGGCCAGGTCACCGGCCGGTTCGGGCGGTGCGGCGGCGCGGGGGACAGGGGCGGCGCGGGCCCGGTGAACCCGTTCGAGGGCCTGTCGTACCCGTCTGGCGGAGGCGGGCTTGAGGAGGTAGTCGACTGCTCCGATCCCGAAGGCGTCCACCGCGTGCTGCTGCGAGGCGGTGACGAAGACGACGGCGGGCGGCCGCGCCAGCCGGGAGAGCACCGCGGCCAGCTCCATGCCGTCCAACCCGGGCATCCCGATGTCGAGGAAGGCGGCGTCGAACTCGCGGTGCCGCAGCAGCTTGAGCGCGGACACCGCATCGGGGGCCGCTTCCACCTGCCCCACGCCGGGGACGCCGCGCAGAAGGTGGACCAGTTCGTCGCGGCTGAGCGGCTCGTCCTCGACGACCAGCACCGACAGTTCATCGGTCATGCCGACACCCCGGTCATCTCGTCACCATCCCGGGGGAGGACAGCGGCACCCGGAAGGTGATGCGCGTGCCCGCGCCGGGCGCCGTCTCCACCACCAGCCCGTACTCCGGGCCGTACAGGGTGCGCAGCCGCTGGTCCACATTGGCCAGGCCGATCCCGGAGCGCTCGCCCCGCCCGGCCAGCACCGCCTCTGCCAGCTCCGGCTCCATGCCCGCACCGTCGTCCTCGACGGTGATGGTGCAGTCGGGGCCCACTGCGGCGCCGGTGACGGTCACGGTCCCACCGCCCGGCCGCGGCTCGATGCCGTGCCGGATCGCGTTCTCCACCAAGGGCTGAAGGGTGAGAAACGGCAACGCCACCGGGAGGACCTCGGGGGCCACCCGCACCGAGGTCGACAGCCGGGAGCCGAAGCGGGCCCGTTCGAGTTGCAGATACACCTCGATGGCCCGGAACTCCTCGGCGACAGTGGTGAACTGTCCCCGCCCGGAGAAGGCGTAGCGGGCCAGGTCGGAGAACTCCACCAGCAGGTCCCGGGCCCGCTCCGGGTCGGACCGCACCAGGGACGCGATGGCGGACAGCGCGTTGTAGAGGAAGTGCGGCGAGATCTGGGCGCGCAGGCGACTCAGCTCGGCGAGTGCGAGTTCCTCCCTGGCCAGGCCCAGCACCGCACGCTCCAGGGCCTCGCCGAGCCAGTCCGCGAGCGCCTCGACCTGCTCGGTGGTGACCTGGTCACCGGCCACCACCAGCGCCCCCATGGGTTCCGCACCGGTGAGCAGCGGGGCGGCGACGGCGCCGCCGCTGCGCACGAGGCGGCCGTCGGTGAGGGCACGGTCCGCCAGCTCGCGCACGTCCTCGCGCACTCTCCCGGCCGTACCGAGCGGGCCCGCCAGGTCGCACAGGACGACCCCGTCGGCGTCCAGCAGCGTCCGGGCCCGGCGCGCCACCCTCTCGGCGGCCTGCGCGGTGAGCCCGTCGGCCAGCTCGTCGGCCATGCCGCGCGCGGTCCGCAGCACGGCGGCCACGTCGGCGCCGCCGACTCCGAGCGGGTTGCGCCGATGCCTGATCCCTCCCGGGTGGACGCCGATCACGTACTCACCGTACGACCACGCGGCCCGGCGCGCCGGTCACCGTCCGGCCCGCCGTTCGTCGCGCCGAGCGGACCGTTCGTCGCGCCCGGCGTGCGGGCCGTCGCAATGCCCTTTCCGGCCGGGCGACGGCGGCCGCACCGTCGTAACCAGGCATTCCGCCGAGAACCGAACCGGCGGGGCCGCCACACCCAGGACGGCAAGAGGAGGACCACCGTGACGGACCGCACCCCGCGACCGCAGCTCGACCGGCTGACGACAGCCGACCCCTACCCCGCACCCCCCGCCTTCGCCCGACGGTCCGAGGTGGATCCCGAGACGCTCTATGCGCAGGCCGCCGCCGACCGGCTCGGCTTCTGGGCGGACCAGGCCCGCCATCTGTCCTGGGACAAGCCGTTCACCACCGTGCTGGACGACACCGAGGCACCGTTCCACCGCTGGTTCCCCGACGGCACGCTCAACGCCTCGGTCAACTGCCTCGACCGCCATGTGGCCGCCGGCCTCGGCCACCGCGTCGCCTACCACTGGCACGGCGAGGAGGGTGAGACCCGCACGTTGACGTACAGCGAGCTGTTCGACGAGGTGCAGAGGTTCGCGAACGCGCTCAAGAGCCTCGGTGTCACCGTGGGCGACGTGGTGGGCATCCACCTGCCGATGATCCCCGAGGCCATCGTGGCGATGCTCGCCTGCGCCCGGATCGGCGCCGTCCACAACGTCGCCTTCGGAGGCTTCGCACCGCACGCGGTGGGCGAGCGGATGGCGGCCTGCGGCGCCCGGGTGCTGGTCACCGTCGACGGCGCCCGCCGCAAGGGCCGCGTCACCGCCGTCAAGAAGGCCCTGGAAGAGACCCTGGAGACCCTGCCCGACCTGGAGCACGTCGTGGTCGTCGGCGCCGCCGAGGCGCCGTGCCCCATGCGACCCGGCCGCGACAGCTGGTACGCCGACCTGTGCGCCGCGGCCGACTCGTTCTGCCCCGCCGTACCACTGCCGGCCGAGCATCCGCTGTTCATCCTCTACTCGTCCGGGTCCACCGCCGCGCCCAAGGGCATCGTCCACACCACCGGCGGTTACCTGACCGGCGTCTCCTACACCCACCGCCTCGTCTTCGACCTGGACCCGGAGCAGGACGTCTGGTTCTGCACCGCCGACATCGGCTGGATCACGGGGCACAGCTACCTGGTGTACGGCCCGCTGCTCAACGGCGTCACCTCGGTGCTCTTCGAGGGCGCGCCGGACCATCCGCACCAGGGCATCTGGTGGGAGCTCGTGGAGCGCTACGGCGTCACCCAGCTGTACACCGCGCCCACCGCCATCCGTGCCGCCATGAGCTGGGGCGAGGAACTGCCGGGCCGCTACGACCTGTCCTCACTGCGACTGCTGGGCAGCTGCGGCGAGCCCATCAACCCCACGGCCTGGCACTGGTACCACCGGGTGATCGGCGGCGGCCGCTGTCCGATCGCGGACACCTGGTGGCAGACCGAGACCGGCAGCATCATGATCGCCCCGCTGCCCGGGACCGGCCCTGCCGAGCCGGGGTCGGCCGCCCGTCCGCTGCCGGGCGTGTCCGCCGAACTCCGCGACGCCGACGGCACACCGGTCACCACCGGGACCGGGCTGCTGGCCCTCACCGAGCCGTGGCCCAGCATGCTCCGCACCCTGTACGGGGACGACGAGCGCTATGTGAAGACCTACTTCTCCCGCTTCGGCAAGGACACCTATCTGGTGGGCGACGCCGCCCGACGGGACGAGGACGGCTGCTTCTGGATCCTGGGACGCACCGACGACGTCATCAACGTCTCCGGTCACCGTCTCTCCACCGCCGAGGTGGAGTCGGTCATCGCCGCCTACCCCGCCGTCGCCGAGGCGGCCGTGGTCGCGATCCCCGACGAGCTCACCGGCCAGGCCGTGGTGGCCTTCGTGACCCCGACCGGCGGCCGCCCGGGCGACGCGGCGCTGGAGGCCGAGCTGCGGGAGCACATCGCCGTCCGCATCGGCAAGCTGGCCCGGCCCAAGAAGGTCGTCTGGGCCGCGGACCTGCCCAAGACGCGCTCCGGGAAGATCATGCGCCGCCTGCTGCGCGATCTGCTCTCCGGCCAGGAGACCGGCGACGTCACCACGCTCGGCGAACCGGACGTGATGGCCGCCCTCACCACCGCTGTGGCCCAACCCACCCACTGACCCCACGAGACGAGAACTGGCATCCCCATGCAGCAGCACAACAACCGCGGCATCGTCGTCCTGAGCGCTGTCCGCACCCCCATCGGCAAGTTCGGCGGCGCGCTCGCCGACGTCCCCCCGGCCGACCTGGCCACCCTGGTCACCCGCGAAGCGCTGGAGCGCAGCGGACTCGCCCCCGAAGACACCGGGCAGGTGGTCTTCGGGCACGTCATCCCCACCGAGCAGCGCGACCTCTACCTGGCCCGGGTGGCCACCGTACAGGCCGGACTGCCGGTGTCCGTCCCGGCGATGAACGTCAACCGGCTGTGCGGGAGCGGCCTGCAGGCCGTCGTCTCGGCCGCCCAGAGCATCGCGCTGGGCGACTGCGAGGTGGCGGTGGGCGGCGGTGCCGAGGCGATGAGCCGCGGCCCCTACTGGCTCCCGCAGGCCCGCTGGGGCGCCCGGATGGGCGATGGCCAGATCCTCGACGCCATGGTCGCGGCGCTCACCGATCCCTTCGACGGCGTCCACATGGGCATCACCGCCGAGAACGTCGCCGAGCGCTGGGACGTCTCCCGCGAGGATCAGGACCAGCTGGCGCTGACCAGCCATCACCGGGCCGCCGCCGCGACGGCCGAAGGCCGCTTCGCGGGCCAGATCGTCCCGGTGGAGGTCCCCACCCGCAAGGGCACGGTCCGGGTCACCACCGACGAGCACACGCGACCGGGCATCACCGAGGCCGATCTTGCCAAGCTGCGCCCGGCCTTCAAGCCCGGCGGCACCGTCACCGCGGGCAACGCCTCCGGCATCAACGACGCCGCGGCGGCCCTCGTCCTGGCCGACGAGGCGGTCGCCGAGGAACGCGGCCTGGAGCCGCTGGCCCGCCTGGTGGCCTACCGCCACGTCGGAGTGGAGCCGGCCTACATGGGCATCGGACCGTCCCCGGCGATCAGCCGCCTGCTGGAGGACACCGGCCTGAAGGTGGACGACATCGACCTCTACGAGGTCAACGAGGCCTTCGCCGCCCAGGCCCTGGCCGTGATCAGGGAGCTCGGGCTGCCCCCGGAGCGCACCAACCCCAACGGAAGCGGCATCGGGCTCGGCCATCCGGTCGGCGCCACCGGCGCCCTGCTCACCGTGAAGGCCCTGCACGAACTGCGCCGCATCGACGGCCGGTACGCCGTGGTCTCGATGTGCATCGGTGGCGGCCAGGGCATCGCCGCACTGTTCGAACGTGAGGGAGGCCGGTGATGGGCACCGAGAACCGCTTCCACGACTGGGCCCAGAAGCCCTTCCGTGACTGGTACGAGGCCATGGAGCAGCAGGCTGCCGAGGCCACCGAGCACATGGTCACGGGCAGTGGCTTCGCCGAGCTGCTGGGCCTGACGGCCGGCAACTTCGCCGCCCTGACCCGTATCGGCTCAGAGACCTGCGATCTGATGCTGCGCAACATGCGGCTGGCCGGCCGAGCCGACGTGACCCGCCTGGGCCGCCAACTCGCCCGCACCGAGGACAAGTTGGAGCGTGTGCTCCAAGAGGTCGAGGACCTGCGCGACCAACTGGCCGGCCGGGCGGCAGGCGAGGAGGCCGGGCCGTGACCGTCCCTCACCCACTGCGCCCGGCCCGGGTGATGGCCGAGGCCGCCAACCTGATCCTCACCGCGGACGAGGCGAACATCGCGGCCACCCCCCGCGACACCGTCTGGACCCACCGCACGACCACGCTCTACCGCTACCGCAGCGACCGGCGCCGCCACCCCGTCCCGGTGCTGCTGGTGTTCGCGCTGATCAACCGGCCGGACGTGTTCGACCTGCGGCCCGGCAACTCGTTCGTTGAGTTCCTACTCGCCGAGGGCTTCGACGTCTACCTGCTCGACTGGGGCGTACCCGACGAGGAGGACGCCGACCGAGGCCTGGAGCACTACGTCTGCGACCAGCTGCACTGGGCCGTACGCCGGGTGCTGCGCGGCTCGGGCAGCACCCGGGTGTCCATGATCGGCTGGTGCATGGGAGCGGCGTTCACCGCCATGTACGCGGCACTGCACCCGAGAGGCCCCGTGGCCAACACGGTCCTGCTCACCATGCCCTTCGACACCGAGGGCACGGTGTACCGCCAGTGGGTCACGGCCGACACCTACGACGTGACCACCCTCGCCGACCTGCGGGTCATCCCCGGTCACGCCATCGACTGGGCGAACAAGATGCTCAAGCCGGTGGGCAACTACGTGACCACGTACCGCAGGCTGTGGGACCAGGTGGACCAGGGCACCGTCGACCGGGAGGCCTTCCAGTCGATGGCCCGCTGGGTCGCCGACAACCCGCCGTTCCCGGCACGCGCCTACGGTGAATGGATCACCTGGCTGTACCAGGACAACCGCTTCGCGGCCGGCACCCTGCGGCTGCGCGGGCAGCGCGTGGATCCCGCCAGGATCGACGCCGCCGTCCTCGTCGTGACCGCCGCGGACGACCATATCGCCCCGCGCGCGGGCACCCTGCCCTTCCTCGACCGCGTCGGCAGTACCGACGTCACTCATTTCGACCGCCCGGGCGGGCACATCGGCCTCATGGCCGGCTCCAAGGCCCGGGACCGGATCTGGCCCGACATCGCCGGCTGGCTCACCGCCCGCTCGGACCCTTCCCCCACAAGGAGTACCTCATGACGGTCACCGCCCCCTTCATCACCACCGCCGCCGACCAGAGCCTGCACGGCCGGGTCGCACTCGTCACCGGCGGCACCCGCGGCATCGGCGCCGCCATCAGCCGCAGCCTGGCCGGTGCGGGAGCCACGGTCGCCGCCGCGTACGCGGGCAATACCGGGCGTGCCCGCGAGTTCATCGACCGGTGCCGTACCGAGTTCGGACCGGACGACGAGCGGGTCAGCGCCCACCAGGGGGACGTCAGCTCCCCGGCGGACTGCCGCCGTCTGGTCGCCGACGTGGTCGAACGGCACGGCAGGATCGACGTGCTGGTCAACAACGCCGGGATCACGATCGACCGCACGGTCGCCAGGATGACCGACGAGGACTGGCAGCAGGTGCTGGACGTCAATCTCTCGGGCCCGTTCTACCTCGCGCAGGCGGCTCTCGACCGCATGGTCGAACAGGGTTCGGGCCGCATCGTCATGATCTCCTCGGTGATCGGCGAGACGGGCAACATCGGCCAGGCCAACTACGCCGCCACCAAGTCCGGCCTGTTCGGCCTGGCCAAGACCCTCGCCCGGGAAGCCGCCTTCCAACTCGCCAAGACCGGCCGCCAGGACCCCTACGGAGCCGGCATCACGGTCAACGCCATCACCCCCGGTTTCATCGCCACCGAGATGCTGGAGCACATCCCGGCCAAGGTGCTCGACCGCATCGTCGGCCAGGTCCCGCTGGGCCGGCTCGGCCGTCCCGAGGAGGTGGCCCGGCTGGTGCGCTTCCTGGCCGACGACGCCTCCGCCTACATCACCGGACAGGTGTGGGGGGTCAACGGAGGCCTCGACATGTGAACCGCCGACATGTGAACCGCCGACTCCCTTCCCCCGCGGCCCGCGAGGGAAGGGCCACCCGAAAAACCCCACCCACAGGAGGAATTCATGCAGGGCATGAGAGCAGAAGAGTACGGCGCCGCCTTCGACGCGGCGATACGCGACCTGGCGGACATCCAGGACAAGTACCGTGACGCCGTCAGGCAGAGCGGCCTCGCGGTCGTCGATGCCTGCGAGAAGTCGGTGGTCGCCGCGGTGCGCGTCCAGGAGCAGACCTCACAGGCCGGTGCCGACTGGGCCGCGGACGCCGTGCGCACGCAGGCCGGGCTGACGAACGAGCTCAACGCGATCTCCATCGGCGTGCTCCGTAAGCTGCTGGGCTGACCCGAGACGCTCCTCAGCCGGTGGCCGCCGCCGTGCCGGCCACCGGCCCTCGGAGCCGTACATGAAGTCCCTGGTCAGGCCCAGGCGAGGGATGCGGGGCCGTGCCGTGACCGGCACGGCCCCGTGCTGTGGTGGGTCAGCGGTCCTGGGAGAGGGCGTGCAGTTCGGCGAGCATGAGACGCCGGGTCGCCCAGTCCGCGAGGATCCACATGGTCGCCCCCGCGGCCATCGCCAGGACCGCGACGGTCAGCGCCGGCCATGCCTGTTCCAGTCCCTGGCGCGGCTCGGAGGCGGTCAGCTTCGGCAGGGCTTCGGCGACGGCGCTGAGCATCACGGCCGTCCCCAGGCCGGACAGCAACTGGCAGACGACGATCGTGACGGTCATGCGCCGGTCGACGGACCAGGCGAGCCGGGCCGTTTGTGCCAGTGCCCTGGGGATCCGGCGGGCCATGTCCCACAGCGTCGCGTCATCCAGGGCACGCCGGTGCTTGCGGCCGTTGTAGTCGAGTTCGGGCGGCGCGGCCGGTTGCGAGGTCCCGGCCCGTGCCGCCGGGACGGCCGGCGGCGCGCCGTTGCCGGACGTCGACTCCACCGAAGGGTCCATCTGTTTGTCGTGGGACGACCTCATGCGAACACCCCCGCCATGAGCCGGTCCAGGGTGCGCCGTCCTCGCACGGTGAGCGCGGGATCGTCGTGCGCGGGGCCCCGTACGAGACAGCTCACCGCGTCAAGGGCCGCCAGCCCTTTCAGCGCCTGCTGTTCCTCGGGCAGCAGATCGCGGCCGTAGCCCCGGAACCACGCAGCTCGCAGGTCGGGCCGCTCCGCCCAGATCCCGCAGCTCATCGGTACGAAGTCCTGTACTGCCGTGGCGAACCGTGACCGCTCGAAGTCGACCCACGCGGCGCGACCCGGACGCCGGGACCACAGCAGGTTGCGGGACCGGGCGTCACCGTGGATGAACGCCAGTGGGAGGGCCGGCAGATCGCGCAGCCGCTCGGCGAGGTCGCGCACCAGCCGGTGCTCGGCCGGCGTCAGCCTGTCCCCGGCCTGTCGCAGGTGTCGGTCGGCGCTGTCGGCCGCGGCCTGCAACGCCCGCTCGGCCCGCGCACGATGAGGGCCTGACAGGTCACCGGCCGCGTGCAGCAGAGCCAGTAGAGCTCCGCCGCGACGGTGCGCGCGGAGTTCCTCGGCGGGAGCCAGGGTCAGACTGTCGAGCGGGGTGCCGGGGACAGCGGTCAACAGGAGGGCCAGGTGCTCGGCGCTCGAGGCGCGCAGTTGCGGGGCGTGGTCGGCGCCGAGTGCTGGAACCGCGTGCCGGAGGGCGAAGGTCTCCCGCTCGTACATCACAGGCTCGGGCTCGACCTTGACGTAGAACCGGATGCCGTCAGGCCGGCGAAGGGCCCAGACGCGGGAATTCTCGCGGAGGTGGGACGCGACGCCGTGGCGGGCCTGTGCGACGCAGACCTCTGTGCCGAGTTCCTTGGCGGCCCAGGCGAGCAGGGCCGGCGAGGGCATGGTCGAGTGGGTCATGCGCCCCACCTCGTAGACGGGCGTGATGCGGATGCGAACAGAACGCGGCGGGCGTCAACCGGGCGCCGGAGACCGGTCGGGGAGGTGGCCTGAGCCCCAGGGTTTTCGAACGCAGGCTGATGGGCGGTGAGTACGAGCACGGGATTCACGGGTTCTCCTCGGTTGGTGGAACGGGCAGAGCACTCCGGACAACGGCCCTGATCACAGGACCGATACGGGTTGCATCGGGCGAATGGTCGAGTGAAAGTTCGATGCGTCAGGTCGCGGCCAAGTCCTGTCGGCTCGAGTGCCGGGCACCTGTCCGTTCGATTCACTCGTCAAGGGGACGGCGGGGAGGCCGTAGCCCGAGCGGGGGATTGTGTGAAGGCGTCGCCTGCACCGGTCTCCTTCAGGATGGGGTGGACGTGGACTGCGGACGGCACCCTCGTGCACGCCACTGACAGTCAGCGGGGTAGGGGACCGTGATCCGGACAATCCGAGGGGGCGCCACACCGCCGACCCGATGAAGGCCGTCCGGCCGCCGGCCTGGGCCGGAGGCGGAAGAAAGGATTCGCGAACCCTCGGGTGGTGCCCCGTAGTTGAGCGCCGGCCGAGATGGCTTGAATCGGTGCCCAGGTAGTGACTCCTCGCTGAAGGCCCGGCGCGGGCCTCGGCCGGGGGCGGGCGCGTATGCGTGAAGGCGAGCGTCGCCAGTGAGCGACACGGCACGCAGCCGCCCGGAGCTGCGAGTCAGGGTCGTGCCGATTTGCGTTCGAGTGCACTCCAGCAGCCACACTTGGCGCGACGAGATCCGGACCCACAACAGGACGGCGAAAGCACATGGCGACGACCAGCCGGGCGGGACACCCGCTCCCGTACGACGTCTACCGGCAGGCGATCGAGCGCGAGACGCTGCGGTTCGCCGAGGCGGCCGGAAGCGCGGACCCCGGGACGGCGGTGCCCTCCTGCCCCGACTGGTCGCTGGCCGACCTCACCCGGCATGTGGGGATGCTCCAGCGCTGGTTCGGCGGGCTGCTGACCGCGCTGGTGCAGGAGCGTCCGACCAGCCGGGACGTGGAACCCGGGCCCGACGACGCGCGGGAGCGTGCCGCCTGGGTGGCCGCGGGCGTGCCCGCGGTAGCGGCGGTACTGCGGGACACGGACCCCGGGGCGCCCATGTGGGCCTGGGGCGAGGACCAGCACGCGCGGTTCTGGGCCCGGCGCATGCTGTTCGAGACATTGGTGCACCGGGTGGACGCGGAACGCGCCGTCGGACAGGAGACGGGGATCGATCCCGTGCTGGCCGCGGACGGGGTGGACGAGTTCCTCGTCAACCTGCCCTACGCGGGCGGCTTCGCCCCGGCCGTGACCCAACTTCGCGGCACCGGTGAGATTGTCGCCTTCCGCTGCGCCGACCTCGGCGACGCCGGCGATGCCGAGTGGCGGGTGCGACTGGACGCCGACGGCCTGCACCCGTTGCCGCCGACGGCCGCGGACGACGCCGGGACGTCCGAGCCGCACGCGGCGGTACGCGGGTCCGCAGCCGACCTTCTGCTCCTCCTCTACGGGCGACGGTCGTACGAGGAGCCCGGCTACGAGGTGACGGGAGACGCCGCGCTGCTGGACCGCTGGTTCGCTCACACGGCGTTCTGAACATCAGCTGCCGCGACCGCGCTTCTTTCTCAAAGATCTCAAGGACAAGGGCAGTCCGGTGAATCGTGCCGATATGTGCAGACTGAGACCGTGCTGCCGGTGAAACGCCGTCGCGTTCGCGCACAGGTTTTACCGTCCCGTGCTTGTCGCCCTCACAGGTCCGTCGGATTCTTGGTCACCATGCCGTCGGGCAGCTGGTTCTGCTGGTCACGGGGGGTGCATGGGCCCCTCCGCGCTGAGCGGGGGGATGCTTCATGCACCTTGAGTTCCGTCACCTCCGCATCCTGCTGACCGTCGCCGAGGCCGGCAGCATCCGCAGGGCTGCCGCACGGCTGCAGCTCTCGCAACCGGCCATGAGTGCTCAGCTGAAGCGGATCGAACATGAGCTGGGCGGCCCGCTGTTCATCCGTGGCGCCGACGGGGTGAAGCCGAACGAGAACGGGCAGTACGTCCTGCGCTGTGCCCGTGACCTCGTCGTCGGTTTCGACCGGCTGCGCGAGCACGCGCGCTCGGCGGCCGAGGCGGACCGGCAGGCCACCGCCC
Source organism: Streptomyces sp. NPDC054794 (assembly GCF_053611585.1). Lineage (NCBI taxonomy): Bacteria > Bacillati > Actinomycetota > Actinomycetes > Kitasatosporales > Streptomycetaceae > Streptomyces > Streptomyces sp. NPDC054794. The sequence continues at coordinate 163,680 of NZ_JBSHAQ010000015.1, forward strand.
CGCTGAAGGCGGGCGGAACCGCCGGCCCTTTGGTGTCCCTTCTGGTCTCCACCCTCTTCGAACTCGCCCCGGAGCGGCGGCTCACCATAGATGCCCGCCGCTCCGTGCACACCCTGGTGAAGTCGCTGAGCCTGTCGAAATGCGACATCGCCGTGTTCGGCGAGTTCCCGGGCTTCCCCCTTTCGGTCGGCGAGTCGGTGGCGACGCGCACACTGCTCCGTGAGCCGGTCTTCGTCCTGCTCGCCGAGGACCACCCGCTGGCGTGCCGGGAGTCGGTCGCTCTCCATGAGCTGGCGGGGGAGGACTGGGTGATGCCGGAGGCCGACGAGAGCGGTGTGCACGCGTACCTCCATCTCACCTGTCAGTCCGCGGGTTTCACTCCGCGCATCGCCCATGTGACGTCGGACCTGTCCGTGGCGCAGATCCTGGTCGCCGGTCGGCGTGCCGTCTGCGGGGTGTGGCCGACCGCCGATGTCTCCGCCCGGGGTACTGTGCAGCGGCCGCTCGTGGACGTCCCGTTCCACCGGCGGCTGGTAGTGGCCTGGAATACGGATTCGGTTCCGCCCGAGCTCGCCGACGCGGCGTGCGAGCGTCTGCTGGCCGCCTATCTTTCCATGGTGGGGGAGCGGCCGCAGTATCTGGCCTGGTGGGAGGACGGGGGCCGGAACTTCGCCCTGGGCGAGGGCAGTTGACCGGCCGCGCCACGGGTCCCCGTGCCCTATAGCTCCGCGGTTATATCCCAGATGAAGTCACGTCAGGGACATGCCACCTACTGAACACTTCGCGTCAACGTCCCAGGACGTCGTCACCCCACGACGAGCGAAGGAATCCCCACGTCATGTCCCGTCCTCTTCTTGCCCTTTCCGCGATGGTAGCCGCCGGCGTCATCACCACGGCGATGGCCGTACCCGCGCACTCGCAGACCGACGCGGTGCCGCGCGGATCCTCGGTCCGCGACACGGCGATATCCCAGGCCAAGGCGAACGTGACCCGGCACGCCGACGCCTTCGGGTTCGGTGCCGGCCAGGCCCTCCGGGTGAAGGACGTCGTGATCGACGCCGACGGCACCCAGCACGTCCGCTTCGAGCGGACCTACCACGGCCTCCCCGTGGTCGGCGGCGACTTCGTCGTCCACCAGAAGCGAGACGGCTCGCTCAAGGGGTCCACCCGTGCCAAGGCCCACAAGGTGTCGCTCAAGTCCGTCAAGCCGAGAGTCGATGCCAGGGGAACCGCGGCCGGCGCCCTGAAGCGCTCGCACGGGTTGGTGCGCAACGCCAAGTCCAGCCCCGAACTGATCGTGTGGGCCGCCGACGGCACCCCGCGCCTGGCCTGGCGCACCACCGTGCAGGGCCTGGGCGACAAGGGCCAACCGCACGGCGAGGTCTTCGTCACCGACGCCACCACCGGCGCGGCGATCGAGAACTACGACGCCGAGCGCGAGGCGACCGGCACCGGCCACTCCGAGTACACCGGTGACATCGGCATCGACACCACCCAGCAGGCCGACGGCAGCTTCGCCCTGATCGACCCGGTGCGCGGCCACATCACCAAGGACGCGCACAACCTCTCGTCCTCGTCCGTGAAGAGCTCCTCCGGCACCCTGTTCACCGACGCCGACAACGTCTGGGGCGACGGCAGGAAGTTCTCCTCCGATCGCGCCACCGCCGCCGTCGACGCGCACGCCAACACCGCGAAGACGTTCGACTACTACAAGACGACCTTCGGCCGCAACGGCATCAAGAACGACGGCCGCGGCGCCACCGTCTTCGTCCACGTCGGCACCAACTGGGACAACGCCCAGTGGTCGGACTCCTGCTTCTGCATGCTGACCGGCGACGGCGACGGCACCACCGACCCCGAGCAGGTCGACCTCGACACCATGGGCCACGAGATGACCCACGGCGTCACCTCGGCCACCGCCAACCTGCGCTACAGCGGCGAGTCCGGCGGCCTGAACGAGGCCACCAGCGACATCCTCGGCACCATGGTCGAGTGGTACGCCAACAACCCGGTCGACACCCCCGACTACCTCTTCAGCGACCAGTCCACCCCGCCGTGGCTGCGCCGCTTCGACAAGCCGTCCCTGGACGGCCGCTCCGCCGACTGTTGGTCGAAGTCGGTCGGCCGGCTCGACGTCCACTATTCCTCGGGCGTCGGCAACCACTGGTTCTACCTCGCGAGCGAGGGCAGCGGCGCCAAGACCATCAACGGCGTCTCCTACAACAGCCCCACCTGCAACGGCTCCACCGTCACCGGCATCGGCAACCAGAAGGCCTCCGCCATCTGGTACCGGGCGCTGACCGTCTACATGACCTCCACCACGGACTACAAGGGTGCCCGCACCGCGACTCTGAACGCGGCGAAGGACCTCTACGGCGCCACCAGTCCCGAGTACGCCACCGTGGCCGCGGCCTGGAGTGCGCTCAAGGTCGTCTGACGCACCACCTGATCCGTACGCCCGAAGTGGGGGTCGGTCCGTGCGGGACCGACCCCCGCTGTTCATGAAGGGCTGCCGGTCTCCGGGGTGTCGCCAGTCAGGGCAGCGTCCAGAAGTGCACCGTGACGAGGTAGAAGACGACAGCCCAGAAGGCCATCGCCACCGCGACGATGCCGAGGCCGCGGAGGTTGCTCCTCGCCGCCGGTTCGTCTGGCGGTGGTCGCAGCCATCGCCCGAGGAGTGGGTTCACGTAGTACGGCATGGTCAGGAAGCTCATGATGAAGCTCGACAGCAGGTTGCCCACGAGCAGGCCGATCCAGAGCCGCAGGTGCAGCGGGGACAGAGCGAGCGTCAGCAGTACGACGGTCGGGTACAGGCCGACCCAGATGGCGAGGGAGGTCCTGGTCTCGGAGGGCGGTGGCGGTGCCTCCTTGCCGTTGCCCTCGAAGGCGAACCAACTGCCGAACGAGTTGTCGATCGTACGCAGGTTGAAGTCGCTGAACCGCTCGCCCTCGGCGAGGATCTGCTGTCGTTGGGGCGACGTGAGCCAGGCGTCGAGGTGCTCGGCACTGTCGTAGCGGTACAGCGTGGTCCATTCTTCCTGGAGCCCCTCGATGGGGCGGAAGAGCTCGGTCCCGCGATACCCCTCGAACTTGCTCTCCTCCTGGACCAAGTGGTGCTGCCAGTCGAGGAAGTCGTCGACCTGGTTCGGATGGACTCGGTGGGTGACCACGACGGTGACCAGCGGATCCAGTGACTGGGTGCCGCTGCTGACCACCTGCTGGGTCGCCGGACCGTCGAAGTACTTGGCACCGACGTCGAGATACGTCTGCCGGGTCCCGCTGTTGATCCACGCCTGCAGATGCGCCACCGAGTCGAACCGGTACACGACCACCCAGTCGGGTTGCAGCGGTGTCGGCGGGGAGACCTCGGCGCCGAGGAACCCCGGGTAGTAGGCGGCCGCGGCGTTGAGGCCCTCCTGCCACGACTCGAACTCCCGGTCCATCCCGGGCAGGACCTTCTGGCCGATGATCGCCGTCGCCGCGGCGGCTACGTTCTTTCCGGCGTCCATGGTGCCTCAACCCGCCGACACCGACTGCTCCGAGGGGAGTCGGCCGTAAATGCGTTCCGGAGTCAGCGGCAGCGCACGGTAACGGACGCCCGTGGCGTCATGCACCGCGTTCGCGAGCGCGGGGGCGACCGGGTTGACGCAGCACTCCGCCATCCCCTTCGCCCGCATGGGCCCCACCGAATCCGCCGAGCCCACCAGGAGGACCTCGGTGCGGGGGATGTCGGCGTAGGTGGGGATGCGGTAGTTCCGGAGGTTCGGGTTGACCATGACGCCGTTGTCGTCGACGTGATGGTTCTCGGTCAGCGCGAAGCCGATTCCCTGGGCGACACCGCCCTCCACCTGCCCGCGGACCTGCACCGGATTGATGATCACCCCGGCGTCCGCCGCCTGCACGCTGTACAGGATCCGTATCTCACCCGTCACACGGTGCACGGCGACCCGGAACCCCTGCGTGTTGGAGGTGACGCTGCGGGGCGAGCCGTACGCCTTGCGCGCGGCGGTGAAACGGATTCCACGCCTCCGGGCCAGCGCGACAAGTTCGGCCAGCGACACCCGCCGGTCCCCGCAGACGACACCGTCGTCGTCCATCGTGCACATCACGACATGGACGCCTGTGTGCGCCGCGGCGAACTCCAGGATACGGTCGCGTACGGCATTGGCCGCCCGCAGGACCGCGTTGCCCGCCACGAAGAGGCCCGCGCTCGCGAAGGCGCCGGTGTCGAATCCCGTGCGGTCGGTGTCGGACTGCACCAGGCGGATCCGCGACGGCGTCGTACCCAGCTGGTTGGCCGCGATCTGGACATGCGCCGTGGAGGTTCCCTCCCCGAACTCGACCGTCCCGACGGCCAGTTCGTAGATGAGATCGTCGCCCAGCGTGACCCAGGCCTCGGAGAGGTGCTCCGTCGGCGGCGCGGTCTCGTGCAGGGAACTCGCCACGCCGGCGCCGACGAGCCACTCGGGCCCGGGAGGCGGCCGGTCGGCCGTACGGGCCAGGGCCTCGCCCACCAGATCGATGCACTTGGCGAGTCCGTCCTCGGTGAAGATCACGTCGTCGGGGCCGTCGTGGAGCGCGACCAAGGGCTCACCCGGCCGCACGATGTTGCGCCGACGCAGTTCCAGCGGGTCCAGGTGAAGAGCGCGGGCCAGCTCGTCCATCGCCGACTCCACGGCGAACGCCGGCTGCGTCATTCCGTAACCTCGCAACGCCCCGCTCGGCACGGTGTTCGTGTAGACGGCGTACGCGTCGTACTTCTTGTTGGGGCAGCGGTAGATCATGACGGCGGCCCCGCCCGCGTACAGCGTCTCGCCGCCGTGGTTGCCGTAGGCGCCGGTGTTCGACACGTTGCGTACCTGGAAGGCGGTCAGCGTTCCGTCCGCCTTGGCGCCGAGCTTGACCGTCAGGCTCATCGGATGCCGCGGCGAGGCCGTGGTGAACGCCTCCTCACGGGTGAACTCAAGACAGGTGGGCCGCCCGGTGTCCAGGGTGGCGAGCGCGACCAGGTCCTCCGTGATCACTTCCTGCTTGCCCCCGAAGCCGCCGCCGACGCGCTTGCAGAACACCCTCAACTGGTCCGGGCGCAGCGCGAACAGGTACTCCAGTTTGACCTTCGCGATCGACGGTGACTGCGAACTGGTGCGGACGTTCAGCCGGCCGTCCTCCAGCCAGGCGATCGAACCGTGCGTCTCCAGGTGCGCGTGCTGCACCCGCGGTGAGAAGTACGTGCCTTCGTGGATCACGTCGGCCGCGGCGAATCCCGCGTCGACGTTGCCGATGTGCGAGTGGAGTTCGATGAGGATGTTGTGCACGGGATCGCGGACGAACGGATCGTCGGAACCGTGCAGTTGGGGTGCGCCGTCGGCCATCGCCGCCTCGGGCTCGAACACCGCCGGCAGCACCTCGTACTCGACCGCGAGGCGCCGACAGCCCTCCTCGGCCGCGCCGACCGTGTCGGCCAGGACGGCGGCGACGCGCTGACCGACGAAGCGGACCTTGTCGTCGAGGATGTAGGTGTCGTCAGGGTCGACCAGGTGGTCGGTGTGGATCGCCGTGGTGAAGCGTTTGCGGGGTACGTCTTCCCAGGTGTAGACCCGGTGCACCCCGGGCACCGCGAGGGCGGCGCGCTTGTCGATCGAGAGGATCCGGGCGTGCGCGTGGGGCGAGTGCAGCACCTTGAGGTGCAGCATGCCGTCGATGTGCGTGTCCATGGTGAACTCGGCGTGACCCGTCACCACGTCGTGGCCCGCGGGCGCGCCGACACTCGTCCCGACGGCCTTGCCCGGTGCCGCAGTCTCCACCGCGCCCACGCCCTTCACGGCGTCCTCGATCGCCCGGTATCCGGTGCAGCGGCAGAGGTTGCCCTTCAACGCCCTTGGCAGGTCCGCCTTCTGGTCCTCGGTGAAGGTCGCCGACGTCATGATCATCCCTGCGGTGCAGAAGCCGCACTGGAACCCCGGGGCATCCTCGAACTGCCGCTGCATGGGATGCGGGGCGCCGGGGCGCCCGAGGCCCTCGATCGTGGTCACCTCATGGCCGTCCGCGCGGAACGCGGGGGTGATGCAGCTGTGCACCGGTGTGCCGTCCAGCCACACCGTGCAGGCGCCGCAGTCGCCCGCGTCGCACCCCTTCTTGACGCCGAAGTGGCCGAGTTCGCGCAGGAAGGTGCGCAGGCATTGACCGGGTGCTGGTTCCCGGTCGAACTCCTTGCCGTTCACGAGGTAGCTCATGCCAGGTCCCCAGCCGTGAGTTCGCGGCGGATCTCCTCGGCGAAGTGCCGTGTCAGATGCCGACGGTGATCGGGGGTCCCGTTGGGATCGGCGAACCAGACGTCGGCCGGCACGGCGTCGATGCTCTGCCGCAGGGTTCGCACATCGGGCAGGGAGTCGAAGGCGATTCGGACCGGCCGCGTGGTGCCGGCGGTGATGGTGAGCAACAGGTCACTCCCTCCCAGCCGTTGGGTGCCGACGAGGAACACCGTCGAACGGCCGAGCCGGGTCAGCGTGAAGCGACGGTGCGCCGTGCACTTACGCAGGGCGTGCTGAGGAATGGTGATGCGCCGAAGGATCTCCCCGGGGGAGAGAATGTTGCGGTGGTCGCCAGTGACGAAATCCAGGGCGTCGACAAAGCGCACGGAGCCATCGGGCGCCCATAGTTCGTACTGCGCCTCCAACGCGACCGTCAACGTGATCATCGGGCCTGCCGGCAAGGACATACAGATGTTTCCGCCGACGGTCGCCGCGTTCCAGACCTTGAACGAGGACAGGAATGCCTCACAGCTCTTCCGGAAGAGAATTCCGGCGGTCCAGTCCTTGGGCCATGGGAAGGCGTACAGGTCGTGAATGGTGCACGTGGCGCCGATCTCCAGCCCCTCGTCCGTCGCAACGAGGGGATCCCAAGGCAACGCCGTCAGGTCGATCAGCCGTCGCAGGTCCGGCTGCTCCGCGGAATAGAGCCACGTCCCACCTGCGAGCCAGGCATCGCCCTCGTGCCACTCCGTACCTGGCCGCTCGGAGGGTCGCCGGATTACTTCGGTGATGGTGTTGAGGTCCATGAACACCGACCTACGGGAGAACGGACCCACGGAAGACAACTGGCCCGGATGCTTTTGTCGCAGTTTATCGCAGCATGCGGATGGCGGCCCGGGGCTGGCGTTACTGAAAGTATCCGTAGCGCTACGGAGAGTCCCTGTGAATTCTTGCGGAGCAGCCGGGCGATCACGCGCATGACGTCCGAGAACGGGCCCGCGTAAATCGTTGGTGTGCGGCCCGGTGGTGCTTGTACGTTGGCATCGCGACCGCGCCTCCGATGCGCTCGGCTGCGGCTACTTCCTTCTGACAACCAAGTGACGCCGCCGCCCTCTTTGATCTCGGTGGGCGCGGCCGTCTTCGCCCCGTCGGACCTCTGGGTCGGGGCCGTCCAATTCCTTTGAATCCGGGGGGATTCACTGCCTCGTCACGCCCCACGCGTCTCCAAGATCTGGTCCGAGATGCTCGTGGCCCCGCACGTTTCGGCGGCCGCCCGCTCTCTGCCCTCACCAGGGCCGAACCACAGGTCCGCCAGGCCGGACTTCCGTACCTACGAGGGCGGCCCGGCCTTCGTCCGGGAGCCTCACGAGGAACTCTTCCTCCTTGCGGTCGGCAACTTCGTCTCCCAGCGCACCTTTTACGAGAGCGGTGAGGAACGGGACGACCGGTACACCCGTCTCGTCGGTGAACTCGCAGTCCAGGACCCTGTGTGGACGGCCGGTCTGCTGCGCTGGCTTCGCGGCGAGGGCAATATGCGCACGGCGTCCCTGGTGGGCGCCGCCGCGTATGTGCGGGCCCGGCTTGCGGCCGGGGCGTCCGGAGGCCCGTCCAACCGGTCCGTGATCGACTCGGTGCTCCAGCGCGCCGACGAGCCCGGTGAGCTGCTCGCCCACTGGATCTCGGTGTCCGGGAGGAACGTGCCGCAGCCCGTGAAGCGGGGCGTCGCCGACGGCGTACGCCGGCTGTACACGTCCCGATCCCTGCTCAAGTACGACACCGCGTCCAAGGGCTTCCGCTTCGGCGACGTGCTGAACCTGGTGCACGCATCCCCCGCCCCGGACAAGCCTTGGCAGGGCGCACTCTTCCGGTACGCCCTGGACCGCCTCCACCACCCGGAGCGGGCGGTCCCGCCGACCTCCGACCGCCTGCTGACCGCCCATCGGGCGCTCATGGATTCGGCCGCGGACGAGCGGCGGGCGGTGGTGACCTGTCCGGACGGCCCCGAGCGACTGGCCGCGGCGGGCATGACGTGGGAGGCCCTGGCGGGCTGGCTGCACGGACCGATGGACGCCGCCGTCTGGGAAGCCGTGATCCCCACGATGGGCCCCATGGCCCTCCTGCGGAATCTGCGGAACTTCGACGAGGCGGGTGTTTCGGACGACGTCGCTGCCTGCGTCGCCGCACGGCTCTCCGACGCCTTCGAGGTCGCCCGGTCCCGGCAGTTCCCCTTCCGCTACCTGGCCGCCCACCAGCACGCGCCGTCTGAGCGCTGGGCAGCCGCGCTGGAACGGGCACTGGGCCACTCCCTGGCCAACGTACCGCCCCTACCGGGCCGGACCCTGATCCTGGTGGACCGGTCCGACTCCATGTTCTGGGACACCGTCTCCGAGCGGTCCAAGCTGACCCGGGCGGACGCGGCGGCCGTGTTCGGCACCGCGCTCGCCATGCGTGCCGAGCAGGCGGATCTGGTGGAGTTCGGCTGGAACAACAGAGAGGTGCCGTTCGAGCGGGACGAGCCGGTGCTCGACGTGCTGAAACGGTTCCACCGTCTCGGAGGCACGTACACCGCGAAGGCGGTGCGCACCCACTACCGGGAACACGACCGGGTCCTGATCGTCACCGACGAGCAGGCCGCCCCCTACGGCGACCCCCGCGGGCCGGCCGAATCGGTCCCGGCCGACATCCCTGTCTACACGTGGAACCTGGCGGGGTACCGGCCCGCCCACGGCCCCACGGGCCCCCACCGGCACACCTTCGGCGGACTCACGGACGCCGCGTTCCGGATGGTCGGCCTCATCGAGGCCGGCCGCGAGGCCGCTTGGCCGTGGACCGCTGAGCCGGCCTGATCCGAAAGGCACGGTCCATCGGCCGCCGTCCCCCTCCCGGCGTGCGGCGGAGTCATCTGCTCGTTCGGCGGTGCCGGTGATCGAGAACCAGGAAGACCGTGAACCCGGCGGCGAACAGGAGCGCGCCGACGACGAGGAACGGCACCGGTGCGAACTCGTCGGTGCAGGTGCGCTCGCCTGCCGTCGCGTGACAGACGGTGCCGGGGCCGCCCCGGTTCAGGTAAGCGAGGTAGAAGAGGGGCAGGCCCAGGCCCGCGACGGCCCCGACGACGGCGTTCCTGTGCCCCTTGCGGAGCAGGAACACGCCGACGGCCGCGGCCAGGACGATCAGGACCACACCCACCGACAACAGGGCGGCCAGCCCCAGGGCGAGACACCCGCCGACCGCGATCCACGCGAGGAACCACCCCCACTTCGAGGCGTGTTGACCCTCGACCGCGACTGTCCTGCGTTGCACCGCGCCTCCCATTGAGCCGCCCGTCCGTTTCCTGGCGGGCTCTGCATGCCTTGCAACCCACCAATCCTCCCACCGGGTTCGGACGGTGCGGATGGCGATCAGCCCGTGTGGGTTCTCATCCGCACGTCCATTTCTGAGTCCGCCTGGAGTCGTAGCGAAACCGCCCTTCGGATGGATTCGCCCGCTGCCGCCGCCACGAAATCGTCGTGCTGTCACGGAAGTTGATAGAAAGGTATGGTCATCGTGCGGATAGGACGCATGGCGCCCTTGGTCGCTGCGGGGATTACGGCAACCCTGATCCCCGCCCTCGCCCCGGGGCAGGCATCCGCGGCGGAACCGCCGCTGCGGAGATTCGAGAACCAGCAGCCCGCGTGGCACCGATGTGACGCGGCGCTGCCTGCCGCGTTCCAGTGCGCGACGATCAAGGTTCCGCTCGACTACAGCCACCCGGACGCCAAGACGATCAAACTGGCCATCTCCCGTATGAGGACCAGTGTCGCCGGCAAGCGGCACGGCGCGCTCTTCCTCAACCCCGGTGGTCCGGGCGGCGAAGGCCTGGACATGCCGGCCATGATGAAGGACACGATCCCCAAGAAGGTCCGTGAGCAGTACGACCTCATCGGGTTCGATCCGCGCGGCGTGGGGACCAGCAGCCCGCTCACGTGCGGTCTCACCCCCACGCAGGAGAACATCGAACACCCCTACAGGCCCGCGACGTTCAGCCGTGACGTCAAGTGGGCCCGTACCGTGGCCGACAAGTGCCGTGCCAAGAACGGCGACAAGCTGCCGTACATCACCACCCGCAACACGGCCCGCGACATGGACGTCATTCGCGCTGTTCTGGGCGAGAAGAAGATCTCTTACCTGGGCTACTCCTACGGCACGTACCTTGGTGCCGTCTACGCGCAGATGTTCCCCGAGCGGACCGATCGCTTCGTACTGGACAGCGCGGTCGACCCCGCACGCATCTGGCGCGGCATGATCCAGGTCTGGGCGGAGGGCACCGAACCGGCCTTCACCCGCTGGACGAAGTGGACCGCGGAGCGCCACCGCACCTACAAACTCGGCAACACGGCCGCCAAGGTGAAGAAGACGTTCTGGGACCTGATCGCCCGGGCCGACCGCACTCCCATCGACGTCGGTGGCGACAAGCTCACCGGGGACGACATCCGCGCCACCCTGCGCCAACAGTTCTTCAGCCCTCAGTCTGCCGCCGAGACGGTCGTCGACCTCAAGAGGGCCGCCGACGGTCACCGGGTCTCCCACCGTTCCCTCACACCGGACAGCCGGCCGGTACCGCGCCGTTCCGTGGCTTCCGCCGCCCAGCCGCCCGCCGACAACGGCTCCGCCGCCTTCTGGACCGTCGTCTGCGGCGACACCGCCGCCTGGCCGCGCGACGTCGAGCAGTACCGGCGTGACGCGATCCGGGACAAGGCCAAGTACCCGATCTACGGCGACTTCGGCTCCAACATCACGCCCTGCGCGTTCTGGGACAAGCCGGTCGAGCCGGTCACCAAGGTGGACAACAACGTCGGCCTGCTCACCGTCCAGAACCAGTGGGACTCCCAGACGCCCCTGACCAGCGGCCTGGGCATGCACCACGCCCTGAAGGGCTCGCGCATGGTGTACGTCAAGGGCGGCGAGGGCCACGGCGTCTACTCCGGGGACCCGCGCTTCTGCGCCAACCGCACCATCAACGCGTACCTGAGCAGCGGAAAACTTCCGGCGCAGGACGTCACCTGCACGACGTCCGGTCGCCAGAGCCCCGGCGTGAACCAGGGCATCGTCCCGACGCCGCAGCGCACACCAGGAGCGCCCAGCTTCTGACACGCCTCCCCTCCGGCCTCGGCATCAGCATGGCAACCGCCGCCCGATGAGCCGAGGCCGCCGACAGCGCCCGCCACAAGGGGCCGCCCTACGGCGGTGGTTCAGGCCGCGAGGGCGATACGGGAGGCGAGGTCCCTGCCAGCGGCCTTGCAGGCAGGGGGAAAGGTGAGCTTCAGGCCCTGCTCCAGCCCTTGAACAGTGAGGACGGTCTGCAGTCCCAGTCCCAGCAGTGCCTTCCTCATCGGGGCGAGGGACATCAGCTCGCGCGGCAAGGCCATGAGGAGCTTGCCGGGTCGGCCCGTCGCGGTCCTGGCGTCGAAGAACAGCAGTCGACGGTCCGTGAGCGCCCAATACATCGGGCGCGGTTGGACGGTGGCGATGACCGTCCCTGCGGTAAGGGCGCCGACCAGCGCGGTGGTCAGCACCCGGCGCTTGACCGAGACCGAGCCGACCTTGGCAAGCGAGGTGAGTTCGACCCGCTCTCCCTCGGCCAGCAGTGGGGCGACGGACTGAAGCAGCTGCTGCCTGCGCCGGTTGTTCATGATCGTCCTTGCGGTGTTCCGTACGCATGTGTGTGCGCGATGCCTAGGGGCGTGGGAGGCGCAGGCCAGCGTAAGGGCGAGGCTCCGGCGCCCGATCAAAGATCAAGTCATGAGTCCGCAAAGCCGAAGGTGGGTCGTTGAAATGCCGGAACCCGCCAATCACTCACCGGCCGGCCCCACCGCGCACGACGCCCCCGACACCGAAGCCTGAGCCGACCGTGGATCGAGCGCGTCGCCTCTTCGGCGCGGTGGCTACCGGGCCCGCTGGTGTTGTCTGCGTGGCAGCCGCGCCCGGGCTGGCAGAAGATGGAGAGCGGTGCTCTCGCGCCGCCGTGCCACCGTGCCGCTAAGGAGGCCCGGACATGCGCTGGTGGTCGTCGCTGATCACGATCGGACGGGACGGGCTGCGCATCCAGCGGGCATTCGCCGCCCCGTCGGCCATCGCGCGGGCCGTACTGGGCGTGCTGCTCGCGACGATCCTCGGCCTGCTGCTGGACGACCCGGTGGCCGGGGCCATGGTCGGCGTAGGTGCCTTCATCTGCGGTATCGGGACGCTGCTGAGCCCGCTGCGGCATCCTGTGGTGAACGCGCTCGCGATGGCCGCGGCCTTCAGCGCGATGGCGGTGCTCGGGGCCCTGGTGCACGGCACCACGTGGTTGTTCCTGCTGTTGCTCGCGGTCGCGGCGTTCGCCATCGGGCTGTGGCGGACGCTGGGCATCGCGCCAGGCATTCGGGCCTGCCTCGCGGTCATCGGGCTGATGATCACGGCTGACCTCGCTCCCAACGTGAGCACCGGCCTGATGATGGCCGGGTGGATCGCGGTCGGGACAGGACTCGTCGTGGTGGTGCAACTGCTCCCGCCGTACGGTCCGCGATTCGCCGCCCAACGCCGCGCTCTCGCGGCCCTGTACCGCTCGCTCGCCGAGGCTTCGGCGGCGGCGGACTCCGCCGTGCTGGGCGGGTCCGCTCCGTTCACGGCGGCCCGGCAGGCCCTGGACCTGTTGCCGCAGTTCAGTCGGCCGGCGGCAGCGGCCATGTTCGGACTGCTGGGCGAGGCAGAGCGCATCCGCCGCGCGCTGCACACCGTGAGGCTGACGGCACCAGCGGCGGCAACGGCCGGGGATCAGGAGGCAGCGGCCGCCACCGCGCAGGTGCTGGGCGACATCTCCCGTACGGTCGCCTCCGGCCGCGAGGCCCGTACACCCGACGAGGTCTGGACCCTCCTGGAGTCGTGGGCGGCCGCCTCGCCGGTGCGCGGCCCGCATGACCTGGCCGCGCGCCTGCGCTCGGCCGAGCAGCTGGCCCGGCGCTCGGCCGACGACCGCCTCGGCGACGTACTGGAACCCCACACCGAGGTGCCGGGTCTGTACACGGGCACCCCTTCCGTGGCACGCACCGCCCGGCGTATCCGGGCGCAGCTGTATCCCCAGTCGCCGATCTTCCGCCATGCGGTGCGGCTCGCCGTGGGCGTGGTGGTCGCCGAGGTCATCGGCCGCTCGATCGGCGGGTGGGGCGGGCTGGGCATCTCCGCGCACGGCTTCTGGGTGGCCGTGACCACCATGCTGGTGCTCTTCCCCGAGTACGGACACACCCTCGCCCGCGCCTGGGGACGAGCGGCCGGGGCCGTACTGGGCGGCCTCTTCGCCTGGGTGCTGTCCCTGCCGGACTGGTCGCCCGCGGGCCTCGCGGTCCTGTCCGTGGTGCTCGCGGCGGCGGCGTTCGTGACCCTGCGGACCGGGCAGCTGATGCTCAACTTCTGGCTGACCACCTGGATCGTCTTCCTGATCCACCACATCGGCGGGCTGCCCGGGCCCACGGCATGGGCGCGAGCCGCCGACACGGTGGTGGGCGCCGCCATCGCCGTACTCATCTTCCTGCTCTGGCCGACCTGGTCCACCCGGCGGGTGCCCGGCCTGCTCGCGGAGTGGCTGCGGGTGCAGGACCGGCTGCTGCCCGAGCTGCTGACCGGCTATGCCGACGTCGGGGCGACCGACCAGGCGGCCGTCGACGCACTGCGGGCACGGTCACGGCAGGTCAGGGAGCACCTGGAGGCGGCGGTGGAACAGTCGCACGCCGAACCGGCAGAGCACCACGGCCTATGGTCGACCGCGCAGCTGGAGCAGATCAGGACTCAGGTGTCGACGGTCGCCGGATGCGCCACCCTGCTGGGCGAGCACTTGCCGCGTACCCCGCAGGACACCGTGCCGGAGCTGACCGAGCTGGTCGATCCGCTGCACGAACATCTCACCGCCCTGGCCCGCGCGGCCGCCGGAGCCGAGACCGTGGCCCCGGGGGCGTTGCGGTCGGTCTACGACTCCTTCACCGCCCGCTGCGGTCTGCCGGCCCAGACGTCCGACGGCGACGGCAGCGTCACGGCCAGCCGCGCCGTCCGCCTGAGCACCGCAACCGTCGACGCCGTCGAGGCCCTGACCGCAACCGTCGCCTCCCGCCATCGCCCGCGCCGCCACGCGGCAGCCTGAAGTGCGCTCACCTGCGGATGACATGGTCAGACGGATACGGGGTGGTCGGCGTGACGGGTGGACCTCCGGCCACTGCCGCCATCGGTTGCGCGTAGACGAAGGGGAGTGGAACCGCGCGGCCTGGCGCCAGCGGTGACGTCGCTGCTACCGGCCACGCCGCTCGCGCGCACCCGCCGCGCTCCCACCTCCAGACTGTACGGAGTGCACCGGGTTCGCATTACTCCCGGAGGCCCACCAACAGCGCGCTACTGTCTGTGATGAAAGGGGACATACTAGCGAGGCGGTCAATCCGCTGTCGGTGGAGGTCGAGACGGTACAAGCAGGCCCGCCTAGGCTTCTGCCATGCCGAAGCCTCGACCCATACCGGAGACCGACTGTGACCTGGTCGCGGCGTTCCCACAGCAGCTCGCCGATGAGGTTCGCGCGGTCTTGGCGGTCATGCCGGAGGCCAGGTACGCACCTGTGTCGCCGTTCTCGGTGGACGTGGGCGATGAAGCCGTCGCCATTCCGTATCGGATCCATGCGGATGAGCTGCCTGTCGAGGTAGCGCGGTCGTTGACGGCGACGCAGCGGGCGATCCTGCACTGCCTGTACTCACGGCACAGCGACGGGCTGGTCCGCCAGCGGTATCTGGAGCACATCGTCAGCTTGGACGAGCCGTGGGTGGCGCCGTTCGTGGTGCAGCTGGTCGGCGAGTACGTCTTGGAGATCCTGGAGGCCATCCGGCACGACCTCTCCAGCCTGATCTCAGTACGGTCTGCCCACCACCTGCTGTACGGGGACTTCATCGCGCGGAATCCGGCGTTCTTCGCGCGGACCGAACGCCGGGTGGTGAGCTACTGGTCCTGTTACTACCGGTGGAGGTTCCCCGAGTTCGGCACCTACCCGGGCTGTCGGCTACTGGACCTGCTGCGAGCCGCCGCAACCGACCGCACCGGCAGACCATGGCCCCGCCATACGCCGGCGGGGCTCATCGAGGTGGACGGTTCCATGAGATGAACACTGCCGCATGCCCGACGCCCCCCGCCACACACCGGCACAACCGATCCGCGTTCGCAAGCATCAAAGGGAGCACTACCGACCAGGGATCAAACAACGGCAGAGTCCCGAGCCACAACCAACAGTTGTGAAAATAGGGTGTCGGTATGGACCTAGACGCCGTCCGGACGTTCGTCGCCGCCGCCGACGCGGGGCAGTTCCAGGAGGCCGCCGCCGAGCTGGCGGTCACCCAGCAGGCCGTCTCCAAGCGCATCGCCGCGCTGGAGCGCAACCTCGGCGTGCGGCTGTTCACCCGCACCGCGCGCGGCGCCGAGCTCACCATCGACGGGCAGGCGTTCCTGCCCCACGCGCGCGAGCTGCTGCGCGTCGCCGAGCGCGCGGTCGCGTCCGTGCGCACCGGCCACCGCCCGCTGCGCGTCGACATCATCGCCTCGCGCGGCGCGGCGTCGGGCCTGATGCGCGGCTTCCACCGCGCCCACCCGGAGATCGAGCTCGACGTGGTGATGCTGTTCGACATCGAGACGGCCGTCGCCGCCATCCGGTCCGGTGCCATCGACGCGTCCTTCCGCGCGGTCGCCGCGCCTGGCCGGCCCCTCCCCGACGACATCGAGTCCGTCCGGGTGCTCGACGAGCCGCTCCAACTCCTCACCGGCCCCGCCCACGCGCTGGCGGGCGCCCGGTCAGTGACCGTCGCTCAGCTCGCCGGGCACCGGATCTGGATGCCCGGCATCGTCCCCGGTACCGAGTGGGCCGCCTACTACGACGACCTCGTCGCCGAGTTCGACCTCACCATCGAGGCGACGGGACCCAACTTCGGCTCCGACGCGCTCCTCGACACCGTCGCCGACACTCCGGCCCTGGCCACCTTCATGGGCGAGCACACCCGCCTCGTCTGGCCCGCCGCCCACGGCCTGCGCCGCATCCCGGTGACCGACCCGACGCCCGTCTACCCACACTCGCTCCTCTGGCACCGCGACAACCCCCACCCAGCACTGGCCACCCTCCGCGCCCACCTCGCCGCCATTGCGACCGGCCACGACGCCGCCGGGACCTGGACGCCGGGTTGGGTACATCCACGCTGAACGCCGCCGCGTCTGTGATCATCGTGGCTGGATCGCCGGACGGTGACTCGGAGGCAGGCACGTCCATGCCACACAGCACGGGCCGAAGAAGACGGCGCCTGACGGGACTTGCGTAGGCCGGCTCGCGCACGGTCAGAACCAGTACAGGCAGCGCGGCGAGCGCTCGGCGCGGCAGAGGGCGTCGGCGAGGGCGGCCGCGCCCGGGCGGTGGGCCCGGACGTGTCCGGCACCCACGAGCGTGCTCGGGGCGGTGCCGCCGAGGTAGACCGAGCCCAAGTCGCACACGTCCAGGGACGGATCGGGCTCCCGATCCGTCGAGAGGCACTCGGCCTTGCCATCGCAGACGGTCAGCAGGTAGCGGCCGTGCTCGCCGAGGAACGGGTCGTCGACGTCGAGGACGAGCTCACCGTCCATGAACCAGCCGCGCGCGGTCAGCGCACGCGGGACGTCCGGCAGCCGCACCCAGAGCCAGTCGGTGTCGTCACTCACCTGGCCGGCGCGGAAGTCCGCAAACTGCCAGCGCAGCGGATGCTCGGGCGGGAAATGCTTGAACACGACCTTGGCGACCAGGTCGTGTCCGAGTACGAACCGGGTCAGGGCCGTGAACACGGCGTCGTCGACGGCGATGATCTCGTCGACCGTCAAGGTGTCGGGCTCGTCGAGGAAATAGCTGGCGTACCCGTCCGGGACACCGTTGGGCGTCTCGGTGGACGGCGACGTAGCGCGGCGCCGAAGAGACCGGGGGCCGCCCCACGACTCACTTGCGGACGGCGAGGTCTCACAGGCGCCCCTGTCCTCGATCGCCGTGCCCACGCTGGTGATCCACGGAACCGCCGATCCGATGTTCCCGCTCCGGCACGGTGAGGCACTCGCGGAAGAGAGCCCCGGGGCAAGGCTGTTGACTCTCAAGGACGCCGGCCACGGCGTCGACCGAGCCGACTGGCGACGATCGTCTCCGCGATCCTCGAACACACCGCGGCGGAATGAATGCCGGCTGGAACCGCCCGCACCCCGTGGTCGTCTTGTGCGCTGACTGTGTGCGAAGCGGGGATGTGGGGGGCGTTGTGAGGCGGAACGTGACGAAGGCCGGTCTCGTGGCGGTGGCCATGGTGACGGTGCTCGGGGCCTCGGCCTGCGGCGGGGAAGCCGACGCGGCGGCCGCGGGGAACGGCGGGAAGCTTCCCGGGCACGGGAAGGGTGAGTCCGTGGCGCGCTCTGGCGACGGCTCGGCGCCCGCGTCTGCCGAAGCCGTGGGGAAGCTGTCCGGGGTGGCGCAGGCCGGGACGCTGTCCACCACCCGGCACGTGCCGTGGAACTTGGACATCCTGGACCAGCGGTCGCGGCCGCTGAACGGGAAGCTCACCACCACCGCCACGGGCAAGGGTGTTCACGTCTACGTGATCGACACCGGGATGGACATCGCCCACAAGGAGTTCGGCGGACGCGCCCACCTCGGCGCCGACTTCGTGGGCCCGAAGGACTCCCGTGACTGCTTCAGCGAGGACGGCCTCGGCCACGGCACGTTCGTCGCGGGCATCATCGGCGGGGCGAAGTACGGGGTGGCACCCAAGGCGGAGCTCGTACGGGTCCAGGGCGTCCTGTGCGAGAGCGAGGGCGGTGGCTCCGAGGCGGCGGCCGAGGCGGCCGTGGTGAAGTCGGTCAAGTGGGTCACCGCGCACGCGCAGAAGCCTGCCGTGGTGAACATGTCGCTCAACTTCGACCACCGGTCGGCGGCCGTGGATTCCGCCGTGAAGAAGATGGTCGACGCGGGGATCCCGACGGTGGTGGCGGCCGGCAACTTCCATGACGACGCCTGCAAGCACTCCCCGGCCGGCGTCCCCGGCACGATCGTCGTGGCGGCCTCCACCTCGACCGACCGCGTATGGAGCGACGGCGGCTCCTACGGATCGGACTACGGACGGTGCGTGGACCTGTACGCCCCCGGCCAGAAGGTGACGGCCGCCCTCGCCGGCGGCGGTACGACCACGGAGGACGGCGGTGCGACGTCCTGGGCCGCGCCCCATGCGACCGGCGTCATCGCGCTGTACCTGTCGGCACACCCTCACGCCACGGCCAACGAGGTCCACGTCTGGCTCGACCACACGGCCACCCGTGGTGTCGTGCGCGGCGTCCGCTCCGACACCCCCAACCGGCTGCTCAACACCGGCGGCATGTGACCTGCCCCGGGCACCGGTCCAGGCGGCGACGACCGGCCGGGCGCGTTCGGCGATGTAGCACCCCCAGCCGTGTCAGCTGGCCTGACAGTCAGGCCTGACGCCGGTTCAGCCGTGCAAGTCGGTGTCGGCCAGGCGGGTCCACTCATGCGGCGGCACGCGCACTTGGGCCCACAACGATCGGCGGGCCCAACAGGCACCCCGTGCTGTACTGCCTAGCCCAGCACAGCGGGCCTGAGAACCTCCTCGCACCACTGGCGGAAGCCGGTGGGTGCGGACGCGGGAGTGCTCGGCTGGGCGGCGCCGTAGAAGCCCTGGTCCTTCAGTGCCTCCGTCATGTCGGCCAGACCCTGCGCCCAGGCGTCGCTCACGCCGAAGCGGAGCAACGTCGCCTTGTAGTCGGCGCTGCTGGTCCGCTGGAGGCGTACCGGACGGTCCAGCACCTCGGCGATGACGTGTGCCATGTCCTCGGCGGACAGATCGTCGGGTCCCACGAGCGGGACGTCGCGCTGCCCGGTCCAGGAGTCGTCGAGCAGCAACTGGGCCGCCGTGGCGGCGATGTCCCGGGTGGCGCAGGTGCGCAGGACCCGGTTCTCCGCCACAGCCAGGAAGAACACGCCCGCGTCGCGGATCGATGCGGCCTGGCCGAGCAGGTTCTCCATCAGGAACGGCGGGCACAGCGCCCGGTAGTGCACGCCCGTGGCCATGATCGCCTCGTCCATGGCGAGCGATGCCGAGATCTGCCCGGCGTTCTTCGCCACTCCGCGGCCCAAGGTCGAGACGCTGACGACCCGTTCGACGCCGTGGCTCCCGATCATCTCGCGCAGGGGCTCGGTGAAGTCGCGGAAGTGGCCCTCGACACTGTCGGCTTGGGGAGTCGGGGGTACGAGCCAGAAGAGGCGGTCGGCGCCCGTGCATGCCTCCTTCAGGACGGCGGGATCGGCATGCGATCCCGGTACGACCTCGACGCGCTCGCGGACTCGCGCGGAAAGCCGGGCGGGGTCGCGGGCGATCACGCGGATCCCCGCCGAGCCGTCCGGCGCGTCCAGGAGGCGGTCGAGGAGCTGTCGGCCGATCTGGCCGGTGGGGGTGGTGACGACGATCATCAAGAACTCCAAGATGAGGTGCTCAGTGGATGTCGTCGAGCCTGCTGGGTGGCGCGCCCGAACTGAAGGATCGGTCCGCTAGCGCTTGTTACCCTCAAAGCAATACCGAGCGTCGTCGATCAATACCGGCCGCAGAGGGCCAGAGGGGCAGAACATGGAATCCCGCCCACTGCGCTACTTCGTGGCCGTCGCCGAGGAACTCAACTTCACCCGGGCCGCCGAGCGGCTGGGCATCTCACCGCCGCCCCTGTCCCGCGCGATCCGCCAGTTGGAGACGGAGATGGGCGTCGCCCTCTTCGAGCGGACCACCCACACCGTGGCACTGACCCCGGCCGGAACGGTGCTCCTCGCGGAAGCGAGGATCGCCCTGGACGCCCTGCAGGCCGCCGAGCGGCGGACCCAACGCGCAGCGGCCGTCGAGCCGAAGCTGATCCTGGCCGTCAAGGCCGATGGTGACGCGGGCCTGTTGGAGCCGATTCTGGCGTGCTTCGCGTCGGAACCGGCGGCACTACCGGTCGCCGTCCGGCTGTGCGGTTGGTCCGAACAGCCGCGCCTGCTGCGCCAAGGGGAAGCCGACGCGGCCCTGGTTCATGAGCCGTTCGACCGTACTGGCCTCGACTCCGAGAGGCTGATCGCCGAACCACGCGTCGCCGCTCTGGCCGCCGCCCACCCGCTCGCTGCCCGCGACCGCCTGGCACTCACCGACTTGGGCCTGCTCCCTGACGGCGTGCACCAATACATCGAGAGGAACCGCAGCGAGGGTCGCGACCTTGCCCAACTGCTCACGCTCGTCGCACTGGGCGGTCCCACACCACTGCTGCCCGCTTCTGTCGCCTCTCGCTATCCACGTCCGGGTGTCGTCTACCGGCCGATCCCGGACGCGCCCCCGTCTGTCCTGGCCATCGCCTGGCCGCAGCAGTCCCGTTCGACGGCCACGGCAGCACTCGTCCGCGCCGCGGCGTCCGTGGCCGACTCCGTGCGGGGCCGACACGTGGCCTAGCGGCCTGGCCGACGGTCGGGCCATGCCTGGACTGGGCGCCTTCGCGAGGATTGCGCGCCGGCGGGCCTGCGCACCCAGCGTCGGAAGGCCGACGCGGGGGCCAGCGGGGAGAGGACTGGCAGGCGGGTTGGGGGAGTAGTTGGCACAGGCTGCCGGCGCCTGCAACCGGGGTACGGGAGGGTATCTCCCGCTGTGCGCCACCTCCCAGCAGTCCACGGGCCGGATTGGATTCCGCGACTGACGGCGAGGTGGCGCACTGGACGTCGAGGTGTCGGAACTGTGCCGACGGCCGACCGGTCCGGGTGGGCAGTGGTGTTCACACAGTTCGTCCGGATGCACTGTGGGAGGCGATCCGGCCGGCATGCCGGGGCCCGGGCTACAGATGGCCCGGGCCAGGCGCTCACCAGCCGTGATCGACGTCGGTGCTTGAGATGACCTCGCCGTTCTTTCCGTTTCTCCCTCTCTCCCCTCTCCTGCCTCTGGGGCCGTCGTCCCCGTCGTCCCCGTCTCTCCCGTCCCGCCCGTGCCTGCCTTCTCTGCCTGGCGGGCCGGAGGGGCCGCGCGGACCGGGTTCACCGGAGGGGCCTGGCGGACCGGATGGACCGGGCTCGACGTTGTAGCCCTGGAGGTTGAGGTTCTGCACTCGCATGTCGTCGATCTGCATTTGATGATCGACGACCGTGACCCACTGTGCGACGAGTGCGGTGATCAGTGCCGCACTGAGCACCAGGGGGCGCCACGGCCTGCGCGGCTTTTCGTTTGTGTCGCTCACATTATCCCTCACGCTGTGTGACGGCCAAAGTGTGGATGACGAGGCGTTGGAGAAGGTGGACCTTCTCGTGGAGTGTCTGTACGGAGGCCCTGGAGCACATCATTGGGGTGAAGTGCGAGCGGGCGCGTCGGGCCGCCCCTGGTGCTCGAGTTCGCGGCGGCACGAGGGGCGGCCCGATCCGATGACCGCGCTGCGGAAGCCGGTGGTGGTGGGGCGGCTGGCACCACCACAGCACCGGATCCAGGGGGAATCACAGTGAAGCAGGCTGAGCGCGCGGAAGCCGCGGAACCGCTGCTCGGCGGGGTCGTCCCGCCAACGCGCCCTTGAGATCGGAGGCTTTCGGGGCTGAGTGCTCAAGTTCCACGCGGGGCCGTGAGTCTGTGCCCCGCGGGGTCCCTTGTCGGTGCGCCATCGGCTCCGGCGAACCGCCGCAGACCTGCGGCGCCCAACTGACCGGTCGGCCGGACAACGACGCTCTTCCGGCCGGGAGTTCGTGATGAGGAGTACGCGGACCCGTTCCCGATGCGCGGCATGCGCGCCCGGTCACCGGTCCGGGTGGCACCCGTGTGGGTGCCGCGGTTCGTCGGGTAGGGCCCTCTGCGACCGCGACCGCGACCGCGAGCGCCCGCGTCCGGTCATGCGCTGGTGGAAAATACAGCCATGACGCGGGAACGGCCCGAGGGGGCCTCGTCCTCGACGTTTTGATTGTGGCCCTGGGGCTCAACCGTTGCCCTTGGTCTCGGTCGGTGCTGGAGGAGCGACGGCGTCTTTCCCGTTTGTGCCGTCCTTGCCGTCCTTGCCGTCCTTTCCTTGCCTCCCGTCGTTACCGTTCGTTCCGTCTTGCCCGTCCTTGCCGTCCTTGCCGTCCTTGCCGGCCGGGCCTACGGGGCCGGACGGGCCGGGTGGGCCGGGTGGGCCGGATGGGCCAACTTCGATTTGGTGACCCTGGAGGTCGATGTGCTGTACTCGCAGATCGTCGATCTCCGAGTCCTGGGCGACGAGCGCGGCCGACTGCGCGACGAGCGCGGTGATCAGGGCGGCGCGGAGAACAAGGGGGCGGCGCGGTTTGCGCAGAATTTGTTTTACGCTTCTCACAATATCCCTCACGCTCTGTGACGGGCCAAAGTGTAAATGACGAAACGTCAGAGAAGGTGGATCTTCTCGTCGAGTGTCTGCCCTCGTCATGCACCCTGGTCGTGCCGCCCGCACTAACCATCTTGTATTACTGAAGGAGTTGCGCTCTGCCGAGCGTCCAACGAATGGCGGCAGCTCAGTGCTCGGCGGTGATTCCGGTCGGCTTGCCGCCGTCGTGCGGTCGCGCCGACGAATGCCTCTGGGCTGACCCTGGGGAGTGCGAGTTTTTCGTGATCTCGGTCGATGGATCACGCTCTGGTGAGACGCAGCGATGGCCGCCCCGACGTGAGGAATCTCGCCAGACGCGGAGCGGCCGTGCACCGAGGGCTCCTGTCCTCGGTGAGGAAGTGGTCTACT
Organism: Streptomyces sp. NPDC054794; assembly: GCF_053611585.1. NCBI lineage: Bacteria > Bacillati > Actinomycetota > Actinomycetes > Kitasatosporales > Streptomycetaceae > Streptomyces > Streptomyces sp. NPDC054794. The sequence continues at coordinate 186,707 of NZ_JBSHAQ010000015.1, forward strand.
GCACTGTCACGTTGACGGTCGAAGAGTGAGTCTTGCCCGAGGCGACACGGAATTGCTGAGTTCCTTTCATGTGTACTCGGGTAGCAAGGGCGTACGCGTTGCCCTTCTTCACCTTGGAGTTGACGTGAAGGGGAGTCCACTTTCCGTTCTTGTCCATCTGCAGCATCGCCGATGCTCCGGACCGAATGCCGGAAGTGCGACCAGCGAACCGGACCGTGTTCCCGGCCTTCACGGTAGTGGGGCTCGCCTTGACCGTGATCGAGGCGGGATGCGACGGCGGTGTTGCAGCCATTACTGAACCCGCGCCGAAGGAGAGAAGCGTGGCGGACATCGCTCCTGCAACAAATGCGCGTGCATGCACGTACATGGCGGCCTCCATCGAAGAGAAGAACGACCCGTCAAAGGCTGTGGTCGTACGGGGCGCTTCGTGCAATGACCACGCGAGTCCTCCAACTTGGTGGATGACCAGGTGCCGGCGTCCCGGTAGTCACCATTCGCTGCGACCGTGCGGCCGACAGCGTCGCCCATGTTGAAATGGCCCGAGATGGCTGCGGTGGGGGACGTAGACCCGGCTGTCAGCGGATCCGCGCCGTGTTCTGCGCTCCCTCGTGCACCGCGCTCCTGCCTCCCACGATCAGGGAGTTTGACCACTGGTGCCCCTACCTGCGGCGATGGCTTACGGCACCGTTGCGTTCAGCGACGGGACACAAGGCGTCCCGCCACAGCAGGAGGAAACACATGCGAGCAATGACGGCCCTCACCGCCGGAGCACTGGCACTCACCCTTGCTGCCGGAGCCGGCTGGGCCGCCCAGGCGTCCGCCGAGCACGTTCCCGCTCACAAGCCGGCACAGGCCCGCGCGGCCGTCGCGGGCTACCAGATCGTCACGCTTCCCAACGCGAACGTCCCGAACTTCCAGCGGCGGACCGTCTACTGCCCGTCGGGCAAGCGGGCCATCGGCGGCGGCGCGGAAGCCCAGGGCAACGGCGCGGTTCTAGTGGGTACCTTCCCCACCCCCGACGGCGCCGGCTGGATCGCGCTTGGTCGGCAGGACGGCTACAGCAGCGTCGGCATCAGCGTCTACGCCATCTGTGCCTCAGCCTGACGCGCCCTTTGGCCGCCTGAAGGCCGCATGGCCTCGCGCCCGGCCCTCACGGCCCCGACAGCGCCCCGCGCCGGACATCCGGCGGCGGGGCGCCGCACATTCTCCTGGGGAGTACCAGGTCGCTCGGCGAGGGGCCGTGCGAGGTGCGGATCGGTGTGGATGCGGTGTCAGGTGAGGTCGGCGGCGAGCAGGTCCATCAACAGGCCGTCGTGCCAACTCCCGTCCGTGCCACGCTCGTAGGCCCGCATGACGCCGACCGGCCGGAACCCCACCCGGCGGTAGCAGGCGATGGCCGCCGTGTTGTCGGCCGCCGGGTCGATGACGAGGCGGTGGTGGCCGTGGTCCTCGATCAGGTGGCGGGCCAGGGTGCGGACGGCGTCCGTTCCCAGGCCTCGCCCATGCACGGCCGGGTCGAGGTAGACGTCGATGCCCGCGTGCCGGTATTCCGGGTCCTGTTCGGCGTGCCACTGGATCTGTCCGACCACCCGCCCCTCGCACTCCACTGCAAAGACCTGGGTGTCCGCCTCGGCGAGGTCTGCCGTCACCTCGGCGGCCAGGTCGGGGCCGCCCCGCCACCACCGGCGTACCTCCGGCATGGCCCGGATCGCGGCCAGCGCCGCGACGTCCCGCTCCTCGGCGGGCCGCAGAACGACGCCCCGCCGTCCGTACAGGGTCGGCAAATCGGTGCTCATGGCCCTGACGCTACCCGCTCCATGAACCTGCGCCACCAGGTCCGCGGCTACGCTGCTCAGTGCTCGTCGCCGACCGGCGTCTGGCGGGCGAGGAACTCGGCGAACGCCGCCAACCGCTTCGGCCCCATGTACCCCTGTCGCCCGTACAGCGCCTGCTTTTCCAGCCACGCCACCGTATCGGCGTCACGCAGTTCGGCCACGACAACCCGGCCCCGGGTGAGCGTCATCCCGCCGTGCGGGTGGCGGTAGCCGATGTAGGGTCCGAACGCCGTTGGCCCCGGCGGGTACTCGTCCGCCGGCTCCTCCTGAGGCCGCGCGCCCTTGTGGTGACGTGCGGCCCAGTACTCCAGTGCTGCCAGTTCGGCCGCCGGCAACAGCACTCCCGTCGGCTCGCCGTCCGCGGTGAGCCGGACGCGCTCGCCGGTCTCCTCGACCTGGGCGACCAGGCGCCCGAACTCGGGTGCCCCTTCTATCAGTTCAACGTCCATGCGCACCGACGCTACCCGTATCCCGGAGCGCGACGCGGTGGACAGGTCCGCCCCCGGTCGGCGATGAGTGGTCAGGTGAGCGCTCTGGCCAGTAGCGCGGCGGTCTCGGCAATCAGGGGGCTGTCGGGTGCGGCGTCGGGCTGGTGTTTTGTGGTGAGGACCGTCATGACGATGGGGGCACCTCCGGGGGGCCAGGTGATGCCCACGTCGTGGCTGGTCCCGCACTTGCCGCTTCCCGTTTTGTCCGCGACGGACCAGTCGGCGGGCAGGCCGGCTCGCAGCTTCTCGCCGCCCGTGGTGTTGGCCAGCAGCCAGTCGGTGAGCCGCTTGCGATCTGCCGGGACGAGTGCGGTGCCGAGCGTCAGGCGCGCGTAGGTCTGCCCGATGGCGCTCGGGGTGGTCGTATCCGTCACGCGCCATGGTTCGGCAGAGTTCAGATCGGGCTCCCACCGGTCGAGCCGCGTGGTCCTGTCCCCGATCGAGCGGCTGAACCGGGTGATCGCGATCGGTCCTCCCAGCTCTCGGAGCAGAAGATTCGCCGCGGCGTTGTCGCTGTAGCAGATCGCCGCGGCGCAGAGGTCCGCAACGGTCATGCCGTCGGCGAGGTTCTCCGGCTTGCCGGTGATCGGTGCGTAGCCCGAGTCCGTGACGTCCGCCTCGGTGTATCGGATGCGCCGGGCCAGGAACTCCCCGTTGCGGTCGAGGTCGCGCAGCACGGCTGCGACGGCCAGGGTCTTGAAGACCGAGCACACGGGGAAACGCTCGTGCGCGCGGTACTGCACCATCCGGCCGGTGGCAGTGTTGCGGGCGTAGACACCCAGTCGGGCCGAATGCCGCTGCTCAAGATCCTTCAGCCGGCGCACGGTCTCACTGTTGCCATCCGGCGTCGATGCGTAGGCGCTTCCGCTGGCAGGCAGGGTAGTAGCAGCCAGTGCCGCGCCGGCTCCCCAAGTGAGCACCCAGCGCCGGGACATGGGGTTTCGTGCGGTGTCCAAGGTCATCCTCTCGGCCGGCCAAGATCTCAGAGGTGAAGAACGTCTTTGTGGATCATTTGGTTCTGCTTGGGTGCCGGAGCGGCTTTTGTTCGGTGAGGGGACCTGAGTGGCGGCACGCGAGGGGTCCTCACTGAAGGGCCATGTCGAACCGGTGTTGCCGTTCCCGAAGAATCGTTCGGTTCCGATGCAACCTCGTCCGGAGCCCATGCGTATAGGAGGCGATAACCGCACCTAACCTGGGGGATTTCATGTACTTGGACCGTTCGGCCGGTCGGACCGCCGGCCGTGTCGGTGCCGCTGTCGCGGCCTGTACCGCTCTGCTCTCGGCCGTCGGCTGCTCGGCGGGCGGGGGTATGGGCGTACGGGCGGCCGCCGACGCACCGGATGGCCGGGCCTCAGCCGCTGCGGGGGCGAAAGCCAAGGGCGGAAACGGCGATGGTACGGGCAAGGCGTCCGAGCGTCCGGCTCCGTCCATGCCGGAGCCTGCCGAGGTTGCGCAGGCGCGGGTGAACATATCCGACCGGCAGACGGTCGGT
>NZ_JBSHAQ010000016.1:0-652 GCF_053611585.1 Streptomyces sp. NPDC054794
GGTTGATAGGCCAGATATGGAAGCCCGGTAACGGGTGGAGTTGACTGGTACTAATAGGCCGAGGGCTTGTCCTCAGTTGCTCGCGTCCACTGTGTATGTTCTGAGGCAACGAACGGTTGCCGGCTTAGAGCTGAACACACAATTGAAGAGTGTGCTTGTTCGCTCGAAACCATTAGGGTTTCGGTGGTCATAGCGTGAGGGAAACGCCCGGTTACATTTCGAACCCGGAAGCTAAGCCTCACAGCGCCGATGGTACTGCAGGGGGGACCCTGTGGGAGAGTAGGACGCCGCCGAACAATCTTTGGAGGACTCCTGGTCCCAGCGTTCACGCTGGGACCAGGAGTCCTTTCTTTTTTTCCGGAGCGCGCCGGATAGCCGGCTGCGCGAGAATGACTTGCGGTACCGAAGACAGGAGTCACCATGTCCACCAACTCTCCCGATGACCGACCGGAGCGCGATCAGCGGCGACGGGAAAGTGGTGACCGTGGTGACCGGGGCGGCTACCGCGGCGACCGCGGTGGCTACCGTCGCGACAACGACCGTGCCGGCTACGGCCGTCGGGACGACCGTGGCGGCGATCGCGGTGGCGACCGTGGTGGCGACCGTGGTGGCTACGGGCGGGGTTGGGTTCGGCTCTGCGAGCCCGGGGGAC
>NZ_JBSHAQ010000016.1:662-99271 GCF_053611585.1 Streptomyces sp. NPDC054794
TGGCTGTGTCCGTGGTGTCTGCCGCCGGGATGACCGTCGTGACGACAGCCGTGGTGGCGACCGCGGTGGCTACGGCCGTCGCGACGACCGCGGTGGTTACGAGCGTCGCGATGACCGCCGCGATGACCGCCGTGACGACCGCCGTGAAGGCGACCGCGGCTCCCGCCCCTCCTTCCAGCGCGACGACCGCGACCGTGGCTTCCGGCGCGACGACCGCGGAGACCGCGGAGACCGTCCGTCCTTCCGCCGCGACGACCGCGGCGACCGTCCCTCCTTCCGGCGCGACGACGACCGTGCCGGCTACGGCCGTCGGGACGACCGTGGCGGCGATCGCGGTGGCGACCGCGGTGGTTACGGCCGTCGCGACGACCGCGGTGACCGTGGCGGAGACCGTGGTGGCTTCCGCCGGGATGACCGTCGTGACGACAGCCGTGGTGGCGACCGCGGTGGCCACGGCCGTCGCGACGACCGCGGCGGTTACGAGCGTCGCGATGACCGCCGTGACGACCGCCGTGACGACCGCCGTGAAGGCGACCGCGGCTCCCGCCCCTCCTTCCAGCGCGACGACCGCGATCGTGGTCCGCGTCGCGACGACCGCGACCGTGGCTTCCGGCGCGACGACCGCGGAGACCGCGGAGACCGTCCGTCCTTCCGCCGCGACGACCGCGGCGACCGTGGCGATCGTGGCGATCGCGGAGACCGTGGCGGCTTCCGCCGGGATGACCGCCGCGACGACAGCCGTGGTGGCGACCGCGGTGGCTACGGCCGTCGCGACGACCGCGGCGGTTACGAGCGCCGCGACGACCGTGGTGGCTTCCGCCGCGACGACCGCGGTGACCGTGGTGACCGTGGTGGCCCCCGCCGCGACGACCGTGGAGGCCGTCCCGGCGGTGGCTACCGTGGGCGCGACGACCGTGGACGGGACGACCGGCGTGGTGGTGGCCGCTTCCGTGAGGAGCGGGAGCGGGAGCGCGACCGGGAGCCGATCAAGCGGCTGCCGATCCCCCCGGACGTCACGGGCGACGAGGTCGACAAGGACGTACGGCAGGAGCTCCAGAGCCTGCCGAAGACGCTCGCGGAGGACGTCGCCAAGAACCTGGTGATGGTCGCCCGGCTCATCGACGAGGACCCCGAGGGCGCGTACGGCTACTCCAGGGTGGCCCTGCGTCTGGCGTCGCGCGTCGCCGCCGTACGCGAGGCGGCCGGGTTCGCGGCGTACGCGAACCAGAAGTACAGCGAGGCGCTCGCCGAGTTCCGGGCCGCGCGGCGGATGACCGGCAACGTCGACCTGTGGCCCGTGATGGCCGACTGCGAGCGTGGGCTCGGGCGCCCCGAGAAGGCGCTCGACATGGCCGGCGCCCCGGACGTGCACAAGCTGGACAAGGCCGGTCAGGTCGAGATGCGGCTCGTCGCGGCCGGTGCCCGGCGTGACATGGGGCAGTTGGACGCGGCGATCGTGACGCTCCAGAGCCCCGAGCTGGCCTCCAACTCCGTGCAGCCGTGGACCGCGCGCCTGCGGTACGCGTACGCCGACGCGCTGCTCGCCGCGGGCCGCGAGGGCGAGGCGCGGGACTGGTTCGCGAAGGCCGTGGAGGCCGACCGGGACGGCAGCACGGACGCCTCCGACCGGCTGGCCGAGCTGGACGGTGTGGAGTTCGTCGACGCCCTGGACGAGGACGAGGACGCCGGCGAGGGCGAGTCCCAGGACGCTCAGGACGCCGAGGACGTCTCCACCGAGGACGACGACAACGGCGACGACAGCGACAACGGCAACGGCGACGACAAGGACGACGACAAGGACGACGACAAGGACGACGACAAGGACGACGACAAGGACGATGACAAGGACTGACGTCCGTCGATGAGCGAGGGCGGGATCCTGTTTCCGGGATCCCGCCCTCGTCGTATCAGAGGTCCAGCGCCCGCAGCACCAGCCCCGACGCCGGCTTCGGGCCGAACGACGTCGACTTGCGGGGCATCGTGACGCCCTGGCGGGCCAGGTCGCGTACGACCTCCTCGCGGACCGGATGCATCAGGACCGCCGTGCTGCCCGTGCGTTCCGCCTTGGCGACCGTGGCCGCCGTGTCGTGGATGTAGGCGATGTGCGCGGGAGAGTCCTCGGGGATGTGCCAGACGTGCTCCAGGAGCGCGGCGTGCAGGACCGTCGCGTCCAGGGTGCGCCAGGCGGCGGGGCGGTCGGCGGGGACCGTACGGGCCAAGAGGTCCGGGTCCGGGCGGTCGATCAGGTGGAAGGCGCCGTCGCCGGCCAGCAGGAAGGCGTTGCCCGCGCAGGCGGCGTTCGCCAGGGCCTCCAGGGCTTCGGAGAGCGGCGCTTCGAGGCGCTGTACGCGGAACAGCCCGTCCAGGGGGGACAGCGCGTCGGCGACCGGCAGGCCGTGCAGGAGGCGGTGGATGGCGCGCACGCGCAGCGGGTAGCGGATCGTGTCCACCAGCAGGACCAGGCCGTAGTCCCAGGGGCTGGGGGAGGGATGCTCCGCGCGTAGACGCAGATACGTGGCCCAGCGGTGGTGTCCGTCGGCGATCAGGGCCTGGCGGTGGGCCATGTCCGACTGGACCAGGTCGACGTCGGTGGGGTCGGTGAGCGACCACAGGCGGTGCCGGTAGCCGTCCTCCGTGGTGGTGGCGAGGAGCGGGGGCCGCTCGGCGGTGCGCTCGATCACCTCGGCCGTGACGCCGTTGCCGCGGTAGGTCAGGAGCAGGGGCTCCAGGTTCGCGGAGGTGGCCCGCATCAGGGCCGCGCGGTCCGCGACGACCGGCGGCATGACGTCCTCGTGGGGCAGGACCACGCCCTCGGCGGGTTCCGAGACGCGCAGGGCGCCGATGATGCCGCGTTGCAGCATGCCGTCGCCGTCGCTCTGCTCGTAGATGTACAGGCCCGGTTCGGGGTCGGTGGCCAGGACGCCCTCGGCCAGCCAGCGGCGCAGGGTGTCGGCCGCCTGTTCGTTTCCGGCGCTGGGCGTGCCGGCCTGCGGAAGGATCAGCCGAACGATGTTGTGGGGGTCGGCCGACTGGAGGTGGTGCAGGCCGTCGGGGCGCACGACGACGTCGTACGGAGGTGAGGTGACGGCGGCCAGGCTGCCGACCCGTTCGGGGTCGTAGCGAAGGCCTCGGAACGGGGTGAGTTCCAGGCCTCGGCGCGCCGTTGCTTCCGAGTGACCTGCAGTGTTCATCCCGGCATCGTACGTGTGTCAGTGGCGTGCGGGATGATCGGGGAAAGCGATTCGGACGAGGAGCGATGTGGAATGAGCCAGGGCGTCAGGACGAGTCCCGAGGGCAGTGGGCGGCCCCTGAGCGAGGCGTACGACACGGCGCTGCTCGATCTGGACGGGGTGGTGTACGCGGGCGGGAACGCGATCGCGCACGCGGTCGAGTCGCTGGAGGTGGCCCGTGAGGACGGGATGCATCTGGCGTACGTCACGAACAACGCGCTGCGCACCCCGGACGCGGTGGCCGCGCACCTGAGCGAGCTGGGGATACCGACAGGGGCCGGTGACGTCATCACCTCGGCGCAGGCGGTCGCGCGGCTGATCAGCGAGCAGGTGCCGGCCGGGTCGCGGGTGCTGGTGATCGGCGGCGAGGGGCTGCGGGTGGCGCTGCGCGAGCGCGGCCTGGAGCCGGTGGAGTCGGCGGACGACGATCCGGCGGCGGTGGTGCAGGGGTACGGCGGGCCGGAGCTGCAGTGGGGCCGTTTCGCGGAGGCGTCCTACGCCATCGCGCGCGGGGTGCCGTGGTTCGCCTCCAACACCGACCTGACGATTCCGAGCGGCCGTGGGATCGCGCCGGGCAACGGCGCGGCGGTGGAGGTCGTCCGCATCGCCACGGGCGCGGAGCCGCAGGTGGCGGGCAAGCCGCTGCCGCCGATGCACCGGGAGACGATCCTGCGCACGGGCGCGGAGCGGCCGCTGGTGGTCGGGGACCGGCTGGACACGGACATCGAGGGGGCGTTCAACGGGGACGTCGACTCGCTGCTGGTGCTGACCGGTGTCACCGACGGCGCCCAGTTGCTGGCCGCGCCGCCGCACCACCGGCCGACGTATGTCGACGCCGACCTGCGCGGCCTGCTCACCGGCCAGCCGGAGATCACCCGGAAGGGCGACGGCTACCAGTGCGGCGGCTGGACGGCGACGGCGGGCGCGATGGGGGTCCCCCCGCGCGAGCGAAGCCGAGCGTGGGGGAGGTTGTCGCTGGACGGCGACGGCGAGGCGCTGGACGGACTGCGGGCGCTGTGCGCGGCGGCCTGGACGGCGGCCGGGGACGGCTCCTGCACGCTGGACGGTGAGAAGGCGCTGGCCCGGCTCGGCCTCTGACTCCGCGTCGGCCCACGGCTCCTGGTTGGCCATTGCGAGGGTAGGCTAACCTAACCTCGTGTTGGTCGACAGTCCTCCCGAACAGCGCGCGGAGACCGCACCCGCGCCCCCAAGTCGCCGGGCGATACGGGCCGTTGGGCTCGTCGTCGCCGTAGCGATCCTGGTGCTCGTCGCTCTGGCGAGCATCGCGATCGGGGCGAAAGAGCTGTCGTTGGAGCAGGTCTGGCACGGCCTGTTCCACGACACCGGGACCTATGGCGACGTCGTTGTCGACGAGCGGCTGTCACGCACCGTCCTCGGCCTGCTCGCCGGCGCCGCGCTCGGCCTCTCCGGGGCGGTGCTCCAGGCGCTCACCCGCAATCCGCTGGCCGACCCCGGCCTGCTCGGCATCAACGCGGGCGCGTCAGCCGCCGTCGTCACGGCCATCACCTACTTCGGCGTCACCAGCCTGAGCGGCTATGTGTGGTTCGCGTTCGTCGGCGCGGCGGCCGTCGGGGCGCTGGTCTGGTTCCTCGGCGGCAGCCGGGGCGCCACACCCGTACGGCTCGCCCTCGCCGGTACGGCGATCAGCGCCGCCCTGTACGGATACCTCCAGGCCGTGATGATCATGGACGACGCGGCACTGGGCAAGATGCGCTTCTGGACGGTCGGATCGCTGTCCTCGGCGACCGACTCGACCATCACGCAGGTGCTGCCGTTCCTCGTGGCGGGCACGGCCCTCGCGCTGCTGCTGGCCCGGCCGCTGAACGCCGTGGCGATGGGCGACGACACCGCCCGCGCCCTCGGCGCCCACCTGGGCCGCGCCCGGGCGCTGGCCATGCTCGCCGCCACGGTGCTGTGCGGCGCCGCGACCGCCGCCTGCGGCCCCATCGTGTTCGTGGGCCTGATGGTCCCGCACGCGGTGCGCTCCTTCACCGGCCCCGACCTGCGCTGGATCCTGCCCTACGCGACGGTGCTGTCCCCCGTGCTGCTGCTCGGCGCCGACGTCATCGGCCGGGTCGTCGCCCGGCCCGCCGAACTCCAGGTCGGCATCGTCACCGCGATCATCGGCGGCCCGGTCTTCATCTTTCTCGTACGACGGCGGAGGACGGCGCAGCTGTGAAGACCCACCGCACGAACCGGGCCACCACGCGCGCCCCGCGCTTCACGCCCGCCCCGCGCACCACCCGCCCCGTGCGCACCGGCGGCCTCTCCGTCCGGCTGGACGTGCGCGCGCTGACCGTCGTGGTCCTGCTTCTGGTCACCGCGCTCACCGCGAGCGTCCTGCTGATCGGCACCGGCGACGCCTCGATCCCGGCCACCGACGTCCTGAGGACCCTGGCCGGCGACGGCAGCCGGTACCAGGAGTTCGTCGTCAACGAGCTGCGACTGCCGCGCGTCCTGGTCGGCCTGCTGGTCGGCGCCTCGCTGGGCCTCGGCGGCGCGCTCTTCCAGTCCGTCTCCCGCAACCCGCTGGGCAGCCCGGACGTGCTCGGCCTCTCGCAGGGCTCGACGGCCGGCGCGCTCGTCGTGATCGTGCTGATGTCCGGGTCCGCCACCGAGGTCACCGTCGGCGCGCTCATCGGCGGCCTGGCGACCGGACTCGCCATCTACCTCCTCGCCTGGAAGCGGGGCGTGCACGGATACCGGCTGGTGCTCGTCGGCATCGGCGTGTCGGCGATCGTCACGGCGGTCAACGGCTATCTGCTCACCAAGGCCGACCTCGTCGACGCGGCCCGCGCGGTCGTGTGGATGACGGGCTCCCTCAACGGCCGCGACTGGGAGCAGGTCTGGCCGCTGCTCGCACTGTGCGCGGTCCTCGTACCGCTCGTCCTCGCCAACGCGCGCGCCCTGCGGACGATGGAGATGGGCGACGACGTCTCGTACGCCCTCGGGGTGCGGGTGGAGCGCGTCCGCATGCTGGTGATGGTCGCGGCCGTGCTGCTCACCGCCGCCGCGACCGCCGCCGCCGGCCCGGTCGGCTTCGTGGCGCTCACCGCCCCGCAGCTCGCCCGCCGCCTGACCCGCTCCCCGGGCCCGAACCTGGTGCCCTCCCTCTGCATGGGCGCCACCCTCCTGGTCACCGCCGACTGGGCCGCGCAGCGCGCCTTCGGCGCCGACCAGCTGCCCGTGGGCGTGGTCACCGGCGTCCTCGGCGGCGTCTACCTGATCTGGCTCCTCGTCACCGAGCGCAGGGCGGGCCGGATATGAACCCCTCAGTGCGGCCGGACGCGGGCGGCACAGCGACCCAGAACACCCCAAGGAGCACCGTGAACCGCCTGTCCGCCGAGAACGTCACCCTCGCCTACGACCAGCGCGTCATCGCCGAAGGGCTGTCGGTGGAGATACCGGACAACTCCTTCACGGTGATCGTCGGCCCGAACGCCTGCGGCAAGTCGACCCTCCTGCGGGCCCTGTCACGGATGCTCAGGCCCAGCCAGGGACGGGTGCTGCTGGACGGACAGGCCATCCAGTCGATGCCCGCGAAGAAGGTCGCGCGCACCCTGGGGCTGCTGCCGCAGTCGTCCATCGCGCCCGACGGGATCACCGTCGGTGACCTGGTGGGCCGTGGCCGCTACCCGCACCAGGGGATCCTGCGCCAGTGGTCCGCCGAGGACGAGCGCGTCGTCCAGGAGTCCATGGCACAGACCGGGGTCGCCGAACTCGCCGACCGCTATGTCGACGAACTCTCCGGCGGGCAGCGGCAGCGCGTGTGGATCGCGATGGCGCTCGCCCAGCAGACCCCGCTGCTGCTCCTCGACGAGCCGACCACCTACCTCGACATCCAGCACCAGATCGACGTCCTCGACCTGTGCGCCGAGCTGCACGAGCGGCAGGGCCGCACCCTGGTCGCGGTCCTGCACGACCTCAACCACGCCGCCCGGTACGCCACCCACCTCATCGCCCTGCGCGGCGGCCGGGTCATCGCCGAGGGCGCGCCCCACGACGTCGTCACGGCGGAGCTGGTCGAGGAGGTCTTCGGGCTGCGCTGCCAGGTGATCGAGGACCCGGAGACGGGGACCCCGCTGGTGGTGCCGGCCGCGCGCCGGGCACGCGCGCGCGTGACGGCTACAGAAGCTTCCTGAGCCGGAACAGGTCCAGGAGGTTCGCCTCCAGTCTCACCCGGCCCGAACCCCAGGCCTTGGCGAAGTGAAGATCGCCGCCGACCAGGGCCACCAGGTCGTCGCCGGCCATGGCGAGCCGGATCTGTGCCTTGTCGCGCGGCGGTCCCTGGAGGGTGTCGTCGACCTCGATACGGCCGTCGGTCATCCGGCCGACGAACGTGACGTCCAGGTCCGTGATGTGGCAGCTGACGGAGCGGTCCAGGGCGGCGGCCGCGCGGACGTCGCCCTCGGCACCCTGCATGTTGTCGGAGAGCTTTTCGAGTGCGGCGCGGCACTCCTCGATCGTGGCCATCGCGGTCGACGGTACCCCAGCGGTTCGGGGTAGCGTCTGGGCATGAGCGACTCTGTGTCCGAGGCCATGGTCGGGGAGGAAGCGGAGAACCCCGCCGAACCGGGGAATCCCGCCGACCCGGGGAGCCCGGCCGAGCCGGACCACGACCCCGCCGCCCCCGCGCCGCTCGGCGTGCCCCGCACCCCCACCGGCAACGCCGAGGTCGACGCGCAGCTGGAGCGGCTGACCGACGCCGACCACCTCGCCACCGACGGACATGTCGAGGTGTACGAGGATGTACATCGGGGGCTGCGCGACGCGCTCACCGCGCTCGACGCCCGCCCGGGACCTCCGGCGCCCCCCTCGACGTATGGCAGTAGGAGCTGAACCGAACGTGGCAGGAGTCGCACGCCGCCGTCTCGACGCGGAGCTGGTCCGCCGCAAGCTCGCGCGCTCGCGCGAGCACGCCGCCCAGCTGATCGCCGCCGGCCGGGTCACCGTCGGCAAGACCGTCGCGACCAAGTCGGCCACGCAGGTCGAGACCGCCGCCGCGATCGTGGTCCAGTCCGACGGCAGCGACCCGGACTACGTCTCCCGAGGCGGCCACAAGCTCGCCGGCGCGCTGGAGGCCTTCGTGCCCCGGGGGCTCGTCGTCGAGGGCCGGCGCGCGCTGGACGCCGGCGCCTCCACCGGCGGATTCACCGACGTCCTGCTGCGGGCGGGCGCCGCGCACGTGGTCGCCGTGGACGTCGGATACGGACAACTCGCCTGGTCCCTCCAGAACGATGAACGCGTCACCGTCAAGGACCGTACGAACGTACGCGAGTTGACGCTTGAAGCGATCGATGGGGAGCCTGTGGATCTTGTCGTGGGTGATCTGTCCTTCATCCCGCTCGGGCTGGTGCTGCCCGCCCTGAAGCGGTGCGTGAAGCCGGACGCCGACCTGGTGATGATGGTCAAGCCGCAGTTCGAGGTGGGGAAGGAACGGCTGGGGAGCGGGGGAGTCGTACGGAGTCCGCAGCTGCGGGCGGAGGCCGTGCGCGGCGTGGCCGAAAAGGCGTGGGAACTCGGACTCGGGGTGAGGGGAGTCACCGCCAGTCCTCTCCCCGGACCCTCGGGAAATGTCGAATACTTTCTGTGGCTGCGGGCCGGAGCACCGGAGCTGGACCCGGCCGATGTTGACCGTGCAGTGGCGGAGGGGCCGCGTTGACACAGAACCGAGCTCGTACTGTTTTCCTGCTCGCCCACACCGGGCGACCCGCGGCGATCCGCAGCGCCGAGCTCGTGGTCAAGGGGCTGTTGCGGTCCGGCATCGGGGTACGCGTGCTGGAGCACGAGGCGCAGGATCTTCCGCTGCCGGACGAGGTGGAGCTCGTCAAGGAGGCGACTCCGCAGTGCCTCGACGGCTGCGAACTGCTGATCGTACTGGGCGGCGACGGCACGCTGCTGCGCGGTGCCGAGTTCGCCCGCGCGTCCGGAGTGCCGATGCTCGGCGTCAACCTGGGGCGGGTCGGGTTCCTCGCGGAGGCCGAGCGGGACGACCTCGACAAGGTCGTCGACCGGGTGGTGAGCAAGGCGTACGAGGTCGAGGAGCGGATGACCGTCGACGTCGTGGTGCACCGCAACGGCGACATCGTGCACACCGACTGGGCGCTGAACGAGGCGGCCGTGCAGAAGGCGGGCGCCGAGAAGCTCCTCGAGGTCGTGCTGGAGATCGACGGACGGCCGGTGACGGGGTTCGGCTGCGACGGCATCGTGCTGTCCACGCCGACCGGCTCCACGGCGTACGCCTTCTCCGCGGGCGGACCGGTGGTGTGGCCCGAGGTCGAGGCCCTGCTGATGGTGCCGATCTCCGCGCACGCGCTGTTCGCGAAGCCGCTGGTCACCTCGCCGGAGTCCGTGCTCGCCGTCGAGGTGCTGCCGCACATTCCGCCGGGTGTGCTGTGGTGCGACGGGCGGCGGACCGTCGAGCTGCCGCCGGGGGCGCGCGTCGAGGTGCGGCGGGGAGCCGTGCCGGTGCGGCTGGCCCGGCTGCATCACGCGTCGTTCACCGACCGGCTGGTGGCCAAGTTCGCGCTGCCGGTCTCCGGCTGGCGGGGAGCGCCGCACTGACCGGCGGCGGTGCACTCCCCTGGGTGACATGTGTAGGGCGATACGGATTCGTCACCTGCACCTTCACACTATGGGGGCGGGGGCCGTCGCACTTCCCGCCCCCGACCTCGTATGGTCTTGTCCGTGTTGGAGGAGATGCGGATACGGTCGCTCGGAGTCATCGACGATGCCGTCGTCGAGCTGTCACCGGGATTCACCGCCGTCACCGGTGAGACGGGTGCGGGCAAGACCATGGTGGTCACCAGCCTGGGGCTGTTGATGGGCGGGCGCGCGGATCCGGCGCTCGTGCGGATCGGGTCCGGGAAAGCGGTCGTGGAGGGGCGGATCACCATGCCCTCGGACGCGACCGTCGTCGTACGGGCCGAGGAGGCCGGGGCCGAGCTGGACGACGGGGCCCTGCTGATCAGCCGGACCGTTTCCGCCGAGGGGCGCTCGCGAGCGCATCTCGGCGGGCGCAGCGTGCCCGTGGGCATGCTGGCGGAGCTGGCCGACGAACTGGTGGCCGTGCACGGGCAGACCGACCAGCAGGGGCTGCTGAAGCTGACCCGGCAGCGGCAGGCGCTCGACCGGTACGCCGGCGCGGCCGTGGCCGGGCCGCTCGCCAAGTACGCGGAGGCGTACCGGCGGCTGCGGGCCGTCTCGGTCGAGCTCGACGAGATCGTCACGCGCGCGCGTGAGCGGGCCCAGGAGGCCGACATGCTGCGCTACGGCCTCGACGAGATCGCGGGTGTCGAGCCGCGCGCCGGTGAGGACGTGGAGCTGACCGAGGAGGCCGAGCGGCTCGGGCACGCCGAGGCGCTGTCGTCCGCCGCCACGGCCGCGCACACGGCGCTCGCGGGCAATCCCGAGGACCCCGAGGGCATCGACGCCGCGACGCTCGTGGCGGGCGCCCACCGGGCGCTGGAGGCCGTGCGGTCGCACGATCCGGCGCTGGCCGCGCTGGCCGACCGCATCGGCGAGATCGGGATCCTGCTGGGCGACGTCGCCGGAGAGCTGGCGGGGTACGCCGACGACCTGGACGCCGATCCGCTGCGGCTGGCGGCGGTGGAGGAGCGGCGGGCCGCGCTGACCGCGCTCACCCGCAAGTACGGCGACGACATCAACGCCGTACTGGCCTGGGCCGAGCAGGGGGCCGCCCGGCTGACCGACCTGGACGGCGACGACGAGCGGATCGGCGAGCTGACCGCCGAGCGGGACGCGCTGCGCACCGAACTGGGCAGCCTCGCGCAGGCGTTGAGCGACGCGCGGACGGAGGCCGCCGAGCGGTTCGCCGCGGCGGTGACCGCCGAGCTGGCCTCGCTCGCGATGCCGCACGCGCGCGTGTCCTTCGACCTCCGGCAGACCGAGGACCCGGAGGGCGTCGAGGTCGGCGGGCGGACGGTCGCGTACGGCCCCTCGGGCGTCGACGAGGTGGAGCTGCTGCTCGCCCCGCACCCGGGAGCGCCGCCGCGGCCCATCGCCAAGGGCGCGTCCGGCGGTGAGCTCTCGCGCGTGATGCTGGCCGTGGAGGTCGTGTTCGCGGGTACGGACCCGGTGCCGACGTACCTCTTCGACGAGGTCGACGCCGGTGTCGGCGGCAAGGCCGCGGTGGAGATCGGGCGGCGCCTGGCGCGGCTCGCGAAGACCGCGCAGGTCGTCGTGGTCACCCACCTTCCCCAGGTCGCCGCCTTCGCCGACCGGCAGCTGCTCGTCGAGAAGACCAACGACGGGTCGGTCACCCGCTCCGGCGTGAAGGTCCTCGAAGGCGAGGAGCGGGTCCGCGAGTTGTCGCGGATGCTGGCCGGCCAGGAGGACTCGGAGACGGCGCGGGCCCACGCGGAGGAACTGCTGGCAACGGCCCGGGCCGACGGATAGCCGACGGCGCGCGGTCCTTCACCGGTTCAGCGCGTGGCGGCGGTCGTCGAGTCCGGCGCCGACGCGGTGGACGGCGGGGCGAACAGCCGCGTCAGCGTGTCGAGTCGGCTGTCGAGCGCGGCCAGGGCGTCGAGGGCGGCCTGTGCGGCCGCTCCCGGGACGGCTGAGGGCGTCCCGGCGGTCGTAGCCCGCCCCGGCGTCTCCGGAGGCTGCGGGCGGCGGCCGATGGCGCGGCGTACGGCCAGCGCGTGGGCCGCGACGTGCGCGCGGCGGCGGGTCACGGCCGGGTCGTCGGCCGGTTCGGCCGGTGCCGCCGCGAGGACGCCGGTCAGCTCGTCGAGCGGTCCGGCGCAGCCCTGCAGCGCCGCCATGGCGCGCAGCGCGTCGTCCTCCGGGCGGCGGGGCGCGGGCAGGGCGGCCAGGACGCGCAGGGGCGCGGTGGCGAGAGCCAGCTGGTCGACACGGTGGCCGAAGCGGGCCCGCGCCCGCCGTACGGCGCTTACGTCGTGCCAGTCGGCCTCCAGCAGTTCGCCGAGTGCGGCCAGCGCGGCGGCGGTACGGGCGCGTGCCACGGCGGCCGTACGGATCGGCAGGACGAGCCAGGACGCGGCGAGACCGATGACGGCGCCGACGGCGATGCCCGCCAGCCGGGTGTCGAGGAGGTTGCCCGGGCTCTGCCCGAACCAGTCGTAGAGCAGCGACAGTACGGCGGTGACGCAGGCGGCCCAGTACGCGTAGCTCAGCTCCCGCAGCCAGGTCGCCACGGCGAGCACCGCGAAGATCACGACCACGGCGGTGTCCGAGCGCGGCCCGAAGGATCCCGAGACGGCACTCGCCACCAGCGTGCCGGCCGCGGCGCCGGCCGTCCGCCAGGCCCCCTTCACCAGGACGTCCCCGCGGCTGCGCGCACCGCTGCAGACCAGGTACGCCGTGAGGACCACCCAGGCCCAGTGGTCGGGCCAGACGTTGCGGCCGACCACGAACGCCGTCGTCAGCGCGGCGGCCATCTGCAACGCCATCCGGGTGCTGGCGGGCAGTCCGCCGCGCGTCGGGGGCGTCGCCTTCACCACCCAGGCGGCCGGGGGCGCGGGCACGAACCTCGTCCGCTGTGCCGCCCAGGTCAGGGCGGTGCCCCAGACGACCGCGAACAGGGCGATCACCGCCGCCCACGCGGTGCGCTCGTGGCCGGTCGTGGGCGCGATCCCGGACGGCACCACCAGCACGGCGATCAGGGGCAGCACGACGAGCGTCCCCGCCCGCGTGGAGCGCGTCCCGAACCGGCGGATCCAGATCGCTCCGGCCACGCCCAGCACGAACACCGCGTCGCCCGCGTTCGGGTGCTGCTGGACGAGCGTGCTCAGCTCCGTACCGCCGGCCGCGGCGCACGGCAGCACCGCGCAGGCCAGCAGCCGGTCGGTGCGGTCGAAGGCGCGCTGCACCCGGCCGAACGCCGAGGCGACCACGACGGCCTGCACGACGCTGTCGACCCGCAGCCCGGCCGCGTGCTCGACGAAGAGCGCCCAGCCGTACGTGCCGAGCACGGTTCCCATGGACACCGCCGTCGCCCGCAGGTGAAGCAGGCCCGGGTCGAAGCGCAGGGCTCGGCGCAGCGCCAACGAAAAAGTAAGCATTACGTAGGATCACCGCCGGTGTGAATCTGGCGTTAAGGACTTTCCGGGGACAGCACGTCGGGATTTAGTCAGTGTTACCTTAACAAGGTGGTGGTACAGCGACCAGGGCACCGAACAGCTCACGAGGACGGCGTCGACAAGGGCCGGGAGGCCCGGGACGCCCGGGTGTCCGCCGAGATCCGGCAGGGCGTCGTCCGGCTCGCCCGCCGGCTGCGGGCGGAGCGTCCCGCCGACGGGCTCAGCCTCACCAAGAGCAGTGTGCTCGGGCACCTGCGGCGAGGCGGACCCATGGCGGCGGGTGCCCTGGCCGCCGCCGACCACCAGCAGCCGCAGTCCCTGACCAGGGTCTTCGCCGAACTGGAGAGCGACGGCCTGATCAGCCGTACCCGCGACAGCCAGGACGGACGGCAGCGGGTGCTGGAGCTGACCGAGGAAGGCCGCAAGGCCCTCGCACACGACATGGCACAGCGCGACGCCTGGCTCGACCAGGCCCTCGACGACCTGACCGAGACCGAACAGCAGGTGCTCCTGCTGGCCGCCCGCCTGATGAACCAGCTCGCCGACTCGACGGCCGGTCCCCCCGGCCATCCGCCCCGAACCCGTTGACGGAGGCTTCCGTGCCCTGGTCCGACCACGCCATCTGGTGGCACGTCTATCCGCTGGGCTTCCTCGGCGCCGAGCGCACCGCGCTCCCGCCGGGCGAACCGCCGCGCCACCGGCTGCCGGCCCTGGCCGAGTGGCTGGACCACCTGGTCCGCCTCGGCTGCAACGGCCTCGCCCTCGGCCCGGTGTTCGCCGCCGAGACACACGGCTACGACACCGTCGACCACTTCCGGATCGACCCCCGCCTGGGCACCGAGGACGACCTGACCGACCTGATCGAGCGGGCCGCCGCCCGCGGGGTGCGGGTCCTGCTGGACGGTGTCTTCAACCATGTGGGCCGGTCCTTCGGCCCGTTCGCCGACGTGGCGCGGTCCGGCGCCGCCTCGCCGTACGCGGACTGGTTCGTCCCCGAGGGCGACGACTTCCGCACCTTCGAGGGCCACCGTCACCTGGTCGCCCTCAACCACGCCCATCCCGCCGTTGCCGACCACGTGGTCGATGTCCTCGGTCACTGGCTCGACCGGGGCGTGGCCGGCTGGCGGCTGGATGCCGCGTACACCGTGCCGCGGCCGTTCTGGCGCACCGTCACCGACCGGGTCCGGGCCCGCCATCCGCAGGCGTGGTTCAGCGGGGAGGTCATCCACGGCGACTACGCGGCGTACGTCACGGAGGGCGGCCTGGACTCCGTCACGCAGTACGAACTGTGGAAGGCGATCTGGAGCTCGCTCAACGACACCAACCCGCACGAGCTGGCCTGGGCGCTCAAGCGCCACAACGCGCTGCTGGAGACCTTCGTACCGCAGACGTTCGTCGGCAACCACGACGTCACGCGGATCGCCAGTCGGCTGCGCGACCCCCGGCACCTGCCGCACGCCCTCGCCGTGCTGTTCACCGTCGGGGGGATCCCGTCCGTGTACGCGGGGGACGAACGCGCCTGGCAGGGCGTCAAGGAGGAGCGCGAGGGCGGGGACGACGCCATCCGGCCCGCGTTCCCCGCCGACCCCACGGGCCTGGGCCCGGACCAGCTGCCCGTGGAACGGCTCCATCAGACGCTGGTGGGCCTGCGTCGGCGCAACCCCTGGCTGGTGCGGGCCCACACACACGTCCACACCCTCGGCAACGCCGTGTTCACCTACACCCTCGCCGACCCCGAGAGCGGCGCGGCCGTCGCCGTCGGGCTCAACTACGGTGCGGCGTCCGGGGCGGGGTCGGTCCCCGCCGCGCCCTGGACGCGGGGCGCGGGGGACGGCGAGGTCGACGCCGTGTCCGGAACCGTGTCCCTGCCCCCCTTCGGCTGGTGCGTGGCCACGGCCCCGGAAATCCCGTAACGTGCGACGCTGCCATTTCCGAAATTCTCCGGGTGGTCAACCGGGTTTTTCGGAGTGGCTGAATTACCGCTCCCTCGGCGGGGTCCTTGTCATTTCCGGGAAATAAATGACCGGGTGCCCCGCAGGGGTGGCTCACGTCATATCGGAGTCCTGGGCGCGGGCCCATGCGTGCCGCCAGAGGGTGAGCAGGTGTCCTTGCTCTCCGCAGGCGCGAACGTAGGCGATCAGGAGATCCTCCGAGGGCATGCGAAGACCCGCCAGGACGTCGGCCAACGTGCTACGGGGGAGCGGGCCCGTGCCCAGATCGCGGGCCCGCTTCTGTAATTCCCGCAAGGACGGCTGGCCGGCCGCGCGGCGCACCCGGTGCATGGCCTCCAGGAGATGAGCCGGGTGATAGACGAATTCCAGCCTGCGGCCGGAAGGGGACACCGCCGGCGCCTGGCAGGCGCCGGCCGCTGAGGGCTCGGCCTGCTGCGCCGCGCGCTCCCACTGCACACGTGCCTCGCGCCGGGTCGCCCCGCAGACCTGCGCGTACGCCTCCACGACCTGCCGGCGCGGCAGGAAGGTGCCCCGGTCGGCGCGGAGCAGGGTGACGGCCGAACACCCCGGTTCGGAGATCCGGTCCTCCTGTATCAGTTGCGACATGCGCCGGTAGGTCAGTCCGGACCGTCGGCGTAGGGAGCGGAGCCACTCGGCCAATTCGTAGTACTGCGCTGACTGCGGGACCTGTGCTGTGCTGCGTCCCACGACTTCCCCCTGTACATCGAGACGCTCGGTCGTTTTTCTGACGGTCAATCAACGAATACGTATCCGAAGGGGTTCGCGACGCGGATCAACTTTATGAAGCGCGCTGACGGATGGTCAAGGATTCTTTACCCAGCTTTACCTTCTTGCGGTCTTTTCGCTGCTCGGACCGGTTTGCTGATTCATCCTGTCCGAGAAGTGGAGAAACACGTTCCGTGGTTCAACAAGGAGTTTTGCCGCCGCCGCACGCCGACTTCGCGTCGGCTGTCCGGTGTTTCGCGTGGGCACTGCGTTGCGATCCCATTCAACGCTCTGTTGGCATGGATTGCGGCGGCCGGCAATCCGGTCCGCCCACCACCGCCGACCTCCCTGGAGGAACACGATGACCACGGCATCCAACGCCACTCTCGACGAGATCATCGACCTGCTGAAGGAAGTCAAGCCGGGCATAGCCGACCTGAGCGTCGAGCCGGGCCAGTCCGTCGTCGAGGACCTGGGCCTCGACTCCCTCGACCTACTGCAGCTCGCCCGCCGGATCAACCGGCACTTCGGCGCCGAGTTCGACCTGGACGCCTGGAACGCCGAGGCCGACGAGCATCACCGCAGCGTCGCCTCGATCGCGGACGCCGTGACCGGCGCCGGCCGTGCCTGAGCCGGCGACGACCACGGGCAACGCCGTGTCCGGGCCGGTCGAGGGCGCGAGCGGGCGGGTGGCCGTGGTGACCGGCGGGTCGCGCGGCATCGGCGCCGCCATCGCCCGCCGGCTCGCCGCGGACGGCCTGACCGTGCACGTCGTGTGCCACAGCGCGCTGGACGCCGGGCGCGGTGTGGTCAAGGAGATCGAGGCCGCCGGTGGCCGCGCCGCCCTGCACCAGGCCGACATCGGCGACGAGGCCGCCGTCGAGGACCTGGTGGAGCGGGTGACCCGACAGGAGGGCGCCCTGCACGTCCTGGTCAACAACGCCGCCGTCATCGACGACCAGCTCCTGGCCGTGACCCGCACCGCCCGCTGGGAGAAGGTCCTGCGGACCAATCTCACCGGCCCCTTCCTGACCAGCCGGGCCGTGCTGCCGGTGATGCTGGACCAGGGGTGGGGCCGCATCATCAACATCTCCTCCAACTCGGCGCGCACCCCCGGCCCCGGGCAGAGCGCCTACGCGGCGTCCAAGGGCGGCATCGAGTCGCTCACCCGGGCCCTGGCCGTGGAGGTGGGCCGCAAGGGCATCCGGGTCAACTGCGTCGCGCCCGGCAAGGTCCGCACCGAGATGACCGCCGCCGTCGCCGACCGGCTCGGCTCCGACGGGGACGGCACCCGCTGGGGACTGCCGGAGGACATCAGCGGTCTGGTCGCCTTCCTCGCCGGCGACGAGGCCGACTACATCCAGGGCCAGACCTTCACCGTGGACGGCGGCCGCATGGTCATGCGTAGCGGAGCGGGGAGCGGATCCGGACGGCGGTCCCGGTGAGCCGGGCCGCGCGGACCGAGGACGAAGGGGGACGGCCGTGGGGGCCGTGAAGTACTGGGAGGACCTGGCGAACGCGCCGGTACGCAGGTTCGGGCCGGTCGTCTTCAGCGGCGCGCTGCTCGACCAGCTCCTCGACCTGATGGGCGAGAAGCACCCGGTGCACGACAGTGACGACTTCGCCCTCGGCACGGACCGCAGACAGCGGATCGTCCCCGGCGGATTCATCCACTCGATCACCTCCGGCTGGGTCGTCCAGCACGGCTCGCCGGCGGCCATCGTCGGAATGCGCAGGCTCGGCTGGGACTTCGTGCGCCCGCTCTACCCCGACACGCCGTTCTGGTTCACCACGAGCACCGACCGGGCCACGGAGATCGACGACCGTCTCGGCCTGATCGAGACGACCCGCCGGGTCTTCGACGAGAACGACCGGACGTATGCCATCGGACGCATGAGCGTCGTGCTGCTGCGGCAGGCCGAGCGGCCCGCCACGACGGGAAGGGTTCAGTGATGGGGACACCCACGGAAAGCCAGTACCAGCCGCTCAAGGGCCGGGTGGCCCTGGTGACCGGCGGCTCGCGCGGCATCGGCGCCGGCATCACCCGCAAACTCGCCGAATGGGGCGCCACCCTGGCCATCAACTACGTCGACCGGGAACGCCCCGCCAAGGAACTCGCCGCCGAACTGGGCGAGCGGGGCACGGAAGTGACCCTGCACCGCGCGGATCTGAGCGACCCCGCGGAGATCGAGAACCTGATCACGGAGATCGGCGAGATCCACCAGGACCTGCACATCCTCGTCCAGAACGCCGCCGCGACGAAGTTCACCCGGCTCGCGGACGCCTCCCTCGGCGACTGGCAGTTCGTGCAGGACACCAACTCCCGGGCCACTTGGCTGCTCGCCAAGCACGCGCTGCCGCTGATGCGTGAGCGCGAAGGGGCCCGCTTCATCACCATCACCAACTCCACCACCACGCGCATCATCCCGCGCGCCGGCCTCTTCGCGGCCGCCAAGGCGGGCCTGGAGGCGCTGACCGACTACCTCTCCTACGAGCTGGCGCCGTACGGCATCGTCGCCAACTGCGTACGCCCCGGCCTCGTCCAGACCGGCGTGTTCAAGGTCCGCCCCGACTTCGCCCACGGCGTCGCCAAGGAACTCGCCGTCTCGCCGTGGCCCGGCGAGCGCATGACCACCCCGGAGAACAGCGCCGACGTGGTCGCCCTCCTCTGCCTGGACGAGGCGTCCTGGATCGCCGGCCAGACCATCACCGTCGACGGCGGCTACCGCCTGTGGGGCGGCATCGGAGGCGGCCGTGCCGAGTGACCGCGCGGACACCCGGCCGGACATCGTCGTCACCGGCACCGGCGTGATCTCCCCGGCGGGGCTGGGCGCGGCCCGGCTCTGGGAGGCCATGGCCGCGGTCAAGACCTTCTTCGACCACCCCGGCGACGACGGCGCGTCCGCCTCCGGCCTGCCCTGGCCGACCGCCGTCGTGGACACCTCGGAGATCGGCTGGCCCGCCGGCCGTTCCTGGGCGAACGCGAGCAAGTACGCCAACCAGTCCGCCCGTTGGGCGGTCGCCGTCGCCCTCCAGGCGTTGGAACGGGCCGGGATCACCGGCGAGACCGAGGACGTGCGCGGCGGCACGATCATGGCCGTCGCCAGCAGCGGCGACGAGCTGAGCGACGTCATCCCGCAGCTCGCGTCCAAGTTCCGGCACGACTCCAGGCCGCTGGCGAAGTTCCTCCACGACGAGGTGCCCGACTACTCCTACATCCGCGGCATTCCCTCCCAGCTCGGCCAGTTCGTGTCCATGGCGAGCGGATTCCGCGGTTCCAACGTCGCGGCCTACGGCGAGGCCGCGGCCGGCGGCACCGGCGCGCTCGCCCTCGCCGTACGGCTGCTGGAGACCGGCGAACTCGACCGGGTCCTGGTGGTCGGCGTGGGCGCGCCGCTCACCGTCACCGGCATGGCCGCCTTCGACCAGGACGAGCCCTTCGGCACCCGCGCCACCACCGGCGCCGGACCCTTCGACGCCGACCGGGCCGGCACCCTGGCCGGTCAGGGCGCGGCCGCGATCCTGCTGGAGCGGGCCGACGTCGCGGTCGGCCCCGCCCTCGCCCGGTTCCTCGGCTGCGAGGTGCTGGCCGCCGCGGACCTCCCGACGGCGGCCGGGCTCGCCGTAGACGCCGTACTCGCCGGTGCGGCCGCCCCGCCCGCGGCGTGGTGGGCGCACGGCGCGGGCTCGGTCCGCCTGGACCGCGTCGAGGCCGAGACCGTGTTGCCGCGCGTGGGCAACCTGCCCGTCACGGGTTCCAAGGGCACCATCGGCAACGCCTTCGAGTGCTCGGCGCTCATCGACACCG
Source organism: Streptomyces sp. NPDC054794 (assembly GCF_053611585.1). NCBI lineage: Bacteria > Bacillati > Actinomycetota > Actinomycetes > Kitasatosporales > Streptomycetaceae > Streptomyces > Streptomyces sp. NPDC054794. The sequence continues at coordinate 20,467 of NZ_JBSHAQ010000016.1, forward strand.
CGCTGGCCGTGGAGAGCCTCGACCGCGGCGAGCTGCCCCCGGTCGGCCTGCTGGGCCGGCCCGACCCCGGGCTCACCGGCCTCGACCCGGTCATCGGCGAGGCCCGCCCCGTGCCGCCGGCGGCGACGGTGCTGCTGACGGCGCTCAACCAGGGGGCGGAGGCGACGGCCGCGGGTGCGCTGCTCCTCGCGGCGCCCGGGGAGCCGGCGGCCCGGGGACGTACGACAGACCACGGGGAGGCACACGCATGACCGACGACATACTCATCACCGGCATGGGGGTGGTCACGCCCATCGGGGGTGACGTGGAGACCTTCTGGTCGGCCAACCTCGAAGGCCGCTCCGGGATCGTCCGCGAGGAGCGGATGGACACCACCGGACTGCCCTGCGGCTGGACGGCCGGGCTGATCCCCGAGGACGTCAAGGAGAAGGTCGCCGCCGACCACGGCAAGCCCGGCCGCTCCTGGGGCGACACCCTCATGCACGCGGCCGTCGAGCAGGCCCTCACCGACGCCCGCCTGGACGCCCAGCCCCCCGCCGAGGGTCCCGCCGGGCTGGTGTACGCCAGGGTGTGGCCGGGACCCACCGGATCGGACCCGCAGGACTACATCACGCACATGGAGGAGCTCGCCGAGCGCTACGACACCATCGGCAACGACCCCGAGGCCGTCCTGCGGAACCTGCGCCGCAGAAACCTGCCGCTGGAGACACGCGACCTGTCCGCGTACCCGAGAGAGATCGCCGAACGTCTCGGCACGGCCGTGCTGCCGGTCCGTCTGGAGGCCACCTGCTCCGGGGGGCTGCGTGCCATCGCCGAGGCCGCCCGGCTGCTGCGGTCCGGACGCGCGCGGTACGCCGTGGTCTCCGCGGCCGTCTCCCGCAACACCCCCTACGTCCTGTCCCAGTACGGCCAGCTCATGGCGCTGTCCCGCTGGAAGGGCGACCCGGCGCAGGCGTCCATGCCCTTCGACGTGCGCCGCACCGGCATGGTCATCAACGAGTCCGCGGGCGCGCTTGTCCTGGAGACCGCCGAGCACGCCGCCCGGCGCGGCATGACCCAGCCGCACGCCCTGGTCGGCGGCTGGGGCCTGGCCGTGGACACCACCCACATGACCGCTCCCCGCGTGGAGATGATCGAACGCGTCATGCGCACCGCCCTCGCCGAGGCCGGCGCCGACCTCGACGAGGTCGACACGGTCAATGCCCACGGCACCTCCACCCGCCTCAACGACGTCACCGAGGCCCGCGCGCTGCACAAGGTCTTCGGCGAGCGGATGGCCGACCTGCCGGTCAGCGCGGTGAAGTCGCTGACCGGGCACGGCTCGGCGGCGTCCGGCGTCGTGGAGACCGTCGCCTCGGCACTCACCATGTGCCGCGGCGTCGTACCCCCGGTGCCGACCTGCACCGAACCCGACCCGGCGTGCGCCGTCCGCACCTCCCTCACCCCGGAGGAACGGCCGGTCGCGGCCGTACTGAAGAACTCCTTCGGCTTCGGCGGCCAGTACGCGTCGATGCTGCTGCGCCGCCCCGCCGCGCCGCGCCCGGCCCCTCGGCACGGGTGAGAGCGGTGGACCGTCTGGAATACGAGGAGATCGAACCGGCCGGAGCGCACCGGGCCACCGTCGTGTGGCTGCACGGCGTCGGCCAGGTACCCGGCGACCTGGTCGCCGTGGCCGACCGGTTCGGGCTCGCCGCGGCGGGCGTGCGCGGGGTGTTCCCGCGCGCGCCCGTCGAGGCGCCGAGCCTGCTGACCGGGCTGCCGGTGCCGTGCTGGTTCCCGCAGAGCCTGGTCGCGCTGGACCGGTTCGACGTCCGGGACGTGCTGGCCGCGCACCGTGCGCTCACCGAGCTGCTGCGGGCGGAGACCGGGCGGATCGGTGCCGGGCGGACCGTCGTCGCCGGGTTCTCCCAAGGTGCGACGGTCGCCCTGACCCTGGCGCTGCGGTACGCCGAACCCCTGGCCGGTACGGCGCTGTACGCGCCGTATCTGCCGCCGGACCTGTCCGCGCTGCTCCCGGAGGGCGGGCCGTCGCCCGCGAACCGCCGGCTGCCGGTGTGGATCGGCCACGGGGCACGCGACTGGATCGTGCCGGAGCGCAGCGGGGCCGACCTGCGGGACGTGCTCGTCTCCTGGGGCCATCCGGTGACCTGGCAGCGCTACCCGGGCGGTCACGAGCCCTTCGCCGGGGTCCGGGCCTCGCTCCCGGACTTCCTGAGCGAGACGCTCGGCATCCCGGTCCCGCGCCCGGCCGGGGCCGGCCCGACGGCACGGGCGAGCTGAGGAGGCACCGAGCGTGACAGCCCTGCCGACGGGTCGGCCCGCCGCCGCGGCACCGACCCTGTCGTCCGTCCCGTCCCGGGGTCGTTTTGTCGACTCGACGTCACCCCTGACCGTGCCGTCGCACGGTCGGTTTGCCGACTCGGCGCCACGCCCGCTGCCGGGCGTGGTGGAGGTCTGGCGCATCCCGCTGAGCGGCCGGGCGGCGGATGCCGCGCTCGCGTCGGCCGGGCAGCTGCTCGGCGCCGACGAACTGGCCCGCGCCCGGCGGCTGGTGCTGCGGGAGGACCGGCGCCGGTGGGTGACGGCCCGGGTCGCGCTGCGTACCCTGCTCGCCCGCCGCACCGGCGTCGCTCCCGACCGGATCACCCTGGAGTACGGCCGTCACGGCAAGCCCCGGCTGTTCGGCCAGGGCGCCGACGGGCTGCGGTTCAGCCTGAGCCACAGCCGGGACCGGGCGCTGCTCGCCGTGTGCCGCGGTGCCCCGGTCGGCGCGGACCTGGAGCACCTGTCGGCCGGTCCTGCCGACGCGGCGGACCTGGACGACCTGGCCGTCGCCGTGCTCGCCCCCGAGGAGTTGCGTGCCTACCTGCGGTTGCCGCCCGCGCTCCGGCGCGCCGCGCTGCTGCGCCGCTGGACCGGGAAGGAGGCCGCCCTCAAGGCCACCGGGCGCGGGGTGACACTGCCGGGCGCCCGGCGCCTGGTCGTGCCGGACGGCTCCGGCACGCCCCGCGGCCTGCCCGGCGACTGGACCCAGCTGCGGCCATGGCCGGGCGACGGGTTCACCGCGGCCGTCACCGTCCGAGGAAGGAACTGGAAGCTTGTCTGCACCGACTTCACCTCCACCGCCGCCGAGGACGACCCCGCCTCCGAGGAGCACGCCGCCGCCGAGGACGACACCGCCTCCCCGAGCCGTTCCGCCCTCGCGGCCCACCCCACCCCCGAGGGCCGCCTCGCCCCCTGAGCCGTCCCGGCCTCCCGCCCCCGCGCCTGCCGACACCGGGATCGGGCTGCTCTTCCCCGGGCAGGGCGCGCAGCGGCCGGGGATGGGTGAGCCCTGGCGCGACACCCCGCACTGGCAGGTCGTCGAGCGGCTCTCCGAGGTCTGCGCACGGGACCTCGGATGGCTCCTGCTGCACGCCGACGCTGAGCGTCTCACCCGTACCGACAACGCCCAACTCGCCACCTTCACCCTGGAGCTGGTGCTGCTCGACGCGCTGCGGACCGCCGTCGCCCGGACGGCGGTCGGCGCGCTGCGCCCCGTCGTGTGCGCGGGCCACAGCCTCGGCGAGTACGCCGCCCTGACCGCCGCCGGGGTGCTCACCCCCGAGGACGCCGTGCGGCTCGTTGCCGAGCGGGGCGCGGCGATGGCCGAGGCGGCCCGGCAGGTGCCCGGCACCATGACCGTGCTGGTCGGACCGGGCGTCGCGCGGACCGCGGAGCTGCTCGCCGCGGGGATGCGGGTCGCCGAGCGGGCCGAGGTCTGGGTGGCCAATGTCAACGGCCCCGACCAGATCGTGGTCTCCGGCGGCCCGGACGCCGTCGCCGCGCTGACCGAGCGGGTCACGAGCGCCGGCGCGCGGGCCGTCCGGATCCCGGTCGGCGGGGCCTTCCACAGCCCGCTGATGGCGGCGGCCCGGCCCCGCCTCGCCGCCGCCGTCCGCGACACCCCCCTGCACCCCGGGCACTGCCCGGTGATCGCCAACGTGGACGGACTCGCCCACGAGGGCGACGTCCCCGCCTCGTGGCGCGAGCTGATGTGCCGTCAACTCCTCATGCCGGTGCGCTGGTCGGACTCCATGGCGACCCTGCGATCCATGACGGCGGGCCGCGTCCGCCTCGTCGAGCTGGGCCCCGGCACGACCCTGACCGGCATCGCCCGCCGCCTGCTGCCCCCGGACATCCCCGTGCGTTCGGCGGCCACCCCGGCCCGGCTGTCGGCCCTCGTCGCGGAATGGTGGCCCTGACGAGCGGACGTACAGACGAACCGACGAACCGGCGAACACGTCACCGTTCCTTCTAGGGTGGCGGGATGAGTACACGAGCGGGCCGGAGCACGGCCTTCCTCACGGCGGCCGCGCTGGCCCGCGCGACGACGGCGGCCCTGCGCGGCCGGGCACCCGGCGGCCGTGACCGCTGGGAGCGGAAGAACTACGCCGGCCGGACCGTCGAGCTGTACGCCGCACCCGCCGCTGCGCTGGGCGCGGCGCTCGCCGCCGGGCGGGTGCGCGGGGCGGCCGGGCTCGCCGTGGCCGCCGCCGGGGCCTGCGGGGCGTACGACGACGTCGTCGGTGCCGGGGACGGACGGCGCGGCTTCGGTGACCATCTCCGCGCCCTGCGCGAGGGCGAAGTCACCAGCGGGGCCGTGAAGTTGTTCGGGATCTCGGCCGTCGCCCTGGCCGCCGGTGCGCTGCTCAAGGAACGGCCGCTGGACCGGCTCCTCGCGGGTGTGGTGATCGCCGGGGCCGCGCACTTCGTCAACCTCGTGGACGTCCGGCCGGGCCGGGCGGCCGCCGTGGTGCTCGCGCTCGGCGCACCCGGGCTGCTGCGCCGGGGCCCGGCTGCGGACCTGGCCGCCGCCGCGACGGGTGCCGCCGCGGCCGTGCTCCCCGACGACCTGGGCGAGCGCGCGATGATCGGCGACACGGGGGCGCACGCGCTGGGCGCGGCCCTGGGCACCGCCGTGGTGGCGGGCAACGGGCGCGCCGGACTGCTCGCGCACGCCGTGGCGGTCGTGGCCGCCGCCGTGTACGGAGACCGGGTGAGCGAGTGGGCGCGCACGCCGGGACCGGCGCTGCGGGCCTGACCTCGGCACACGCGCCGCGCGCGGCTTCCTCGCCGTGGGCGTTCGTTCACTCCTGTGGGTGACGCGCTGCCGCGGGTGCGCGGGGCCGGAACACCGTGCGCCCACGCACCGTTCCCGGAACACCCGTACGTCCTGGCATCCTTGACCGGGAACGCGGTCCGCGCGGGAGGCGAGCGCGGTACGTCCCCTCCGCCCGATACCTTCTGTACGTTTCTTCGTGACCGCCCGACGCCGACCCAGGAGCCCCGGCCGCGTGAGCCCCGTGACCAGCAACTCGCCGCACGGTCAGTCGCCGCTGCGCACCGTGCAGGTGCTGGGCGGGGGCAACGCCGGCAGCAGTGCGCACGTCCGCTCCCTGGCCGCCGGCCTCGTCGCGCGCGGTGTGCGGGTCACGGTCTGCGTCCCCGCCGAGGCCGAACGCGCCTACGACTTCACCGGGACCGGCGCCGAGCACGTCCACGTGCCGCGCAGCAGCGACCCCGCGTCCGTGGCCGCGCTGCGGGCGGCCTGCGCCCAGGCCGACCTGGTCCACGCGCACGGGCTGCACGCCTCCTTCCGGGCCGCGCTCGCGCTGAGCGGCCGCGGCACCCCGCTCGTCGTCACCTGGCACAACCGCGCCCACGCCGAGGGGGCACGCGCGCATCTGCTGCGGCTGCTGGAGCGGCGGGTGGTGAAGGTGGCCGCCGTGGTGCTCGGCAGCACCTCGGACCTGGTGGACCAGGCGCGCCGCACCGGCGCCCGGGACGCCCGGCTCGCCGCAGTGGCGCTGCCCGGACCGGGCCGGGCCGCCGAACGCGACGACCCGGACCGGTTGCCGCCCAAGATCCGGGCCGAACTCGGCGCCACGGGGCGGCCGTTGCTCATCGCGATCGGTGCCCTCGACCGGTACCGCGGCCACGACGTCCTGCTCGACGCGGCCCGCGTCTGGCGCCGCCTCGATCCCCAGCCGCTGCTCGTCATCGCGGGGGAGGGGCCGCTGCGGGCACCGTTGCAGCGGCGGATCGAGGAGGAGGGGCTGCCGGTGCGGCTGATCGGGCGGCGGGACGACGCGGGCGAACTGCTCGCCGCCGCCGATCTGGCGCTGCTGCCCGGCAGTTGGGAGTCCCGCTCGGTCCTCGCCCAGGAGGCCCTGCACGCGCGCGTGCCGCTCGTCGCGACCGCTGTCGGCGGCATCCCGGACCTCGTGGGCGACGCCGCCGAACTCGTCCCGGACGGCGATCCGGAGGCACTCGCCACCGCCGTCATGGATCTGCTGGCCGACCCCGACCGGTGCGAGCGGCTCCGGCTGAGCGGCGCGCAACAGGCGGCAGGCTGGCCGACCGAGGACGAGACCGTCACCCAGATCCTCAGCGTCTACGACGAGTTGACCCAGCCGCAGCCCCTGCCCTGAGCGTCGCTCAGGGCACGTGCCGACGCGCCCGCAGGGCCAGGCTCAACGCCAGGACCGTCTGCGGGTCGTCGAGGTCGGTGCCGAGCAACTCCCCGATGCGGGCCAGGCGGTTGTAGAGGGTCTGGCGGTTGAGGTGCAGTTCGCGGGCCGTCTCGGCCTTGCGGCCCGCGTGCGCCAGATACGTCTGCAGGGTGGGCAGCAGCGGCGGCTTGGAGCGGCGGTCGTGGTCCCGCAGCGGGCCGATGGCACGGTCCACGAAGGCCGCGAGGTCGGGATGGTCGCGCAGCCGCCACAGCAGCAGGTCGATGTCGAGGCGGCGGGCGTCGTACCAGGGCCGGTCCGTGAGGCCCTGGGCCGCCGTCGCCGTCTCGGCCGCGTGCCGCAGCCCCGCCGACGCGGCCGCCCAGCCGCCGGCCACCCCGACGACCACGACCGGCGGCTGCGCGCCCGGTCGCTGCATCCCGGCCCGCTCCACCCCGGCCCGCAGCGCCGCCGCGACCCGGTCCGCGACCGCCGACCGCTCCGACTCCGAACGTAGGCCCAGCAGCACGGGCACCCGCCCCTCCACGGGCCGTACGCCCAGCAGGACCGGCACCCCCACCGCGGCCAGCTCCTCCGCGACCGCGCGCGCCAGGACCGCCCAGCCGCCGCCGGGGGAGAGGGCGTCGCCCAGCCGCATCACCACCGGCAGCAGTGGGCCGCCGCCCGGCTTGAAGCCCAGCACCCGGGCCTGCGCGGGCGCGTCATCCGCCGTGATGCGCCCCTCGGCGAGATCGGTCAGGAAGTCACCGCGCCCGCGCGCCGCCAGCTCCTCCTCCTGACGGGCCTGCATCAGGACGACGGCCAGGATGCCCGCGGCCCGCTCGGCGGCGATGCGGTGCACGGGCGCGAGCGGCGACCGTACGGGCAGCAGAACCAGCCGGGCCCGTACCGAGCCGGTACCCGGACCGCCGCCCGGCACGTCCACCAGCACCGAACCGGCCGGCGGCGGCGCGTCCTTGTGCGCCCCGCGCAGCCCCTCCCACACCTGCAACGGATCCGTGCCCTCGGGCCCGGCCCCGGCGGCGTACAGGAGCTGGCCGTCCGTCGTCTCCAGGAACACCGGATTGCCGCTGAACCCGGCCAGGATCTCCAGGACCTGCGGCACCCCGCCGCCGCCCAGCAGGGCCTCGGTACAGCGGCGGTGCACCTCCTCCGCCCGCTGGAGCAGCGCGTAGTGGCCGTTGACGATCTCCGTGTGGATCTCCTCGGTGACCGTCACGAACGGCACCTCGCGGTGCAGCTGGACCAGCGGCAGACCGGCTGAGCGCGCCGTGTCCACGAGGGCGGCGGGCAGCCGGGCGAAGCGCGGGCCGAGCTCCACGACCAGGGCGGCGATGCCGCGCTCGGCGAGGGTGCGCACGAACGCGCGCTGCTCGGCGGGGCGCGTGCCCAGCCCGTAGCCGGTGGTCAGCAGCAGCTCGCCGCCCTTCAGCAGCGAGGCGATGTTCGGCACCTCGCCCGCGTGCACCCAGCGGACGGTGCGCCCCAGCCGGTCGGCGCCCGCCAGGATCTCCGGGAGCCCGCTGCGCAGGCCGGGCAGCTCCAGCGCCCGCTGAACGGTGATCCCGGCGCCCTGGGTGTCGAACCGGCCGCTGTCCGTACTGCTGTCCATGCAGCGGACGCTACCTGCGAAGACCACGGGAGGACAGCTCGGCCTGCGAGCGGGCCGTCCCGGCCGGCTGCCGCCGCGCTACACCGGCCGGATGTTGTGGTTGCAGCGGAAGACGTTGTCGGGGTCGTACGTCCGTTTCACCTTCTCCAGCCGCAGCAGGTTCCCGGCGCCCAGACCCGCGGTGACCCGCTCGGGGCCCTCGTCGCCGACGAGCCCGAGGCAGACGGCGCCGGTGCCCCAGGGCCTCACGTCGGCGCGGGCGTCCCGCACCCAGGCGAGGGCCCGCTCGTCGTCGGCCGGGTCGGCCCAGCGGGCGAAGGGATGCACCAGCCAGGGCGCGTTCCGGTACGCAACCGGGTACTGGGTGGGACCGGTGGCGACGGCGCCGCCGAGCGGGAGGAGCGTGTGCCGGGAGCCGCCGGGCACCGGGGCGGCCTGCGTGCGGGCGCAGAAGGCTTCCACCAGTGCGTCGGGCAGACCGGTCGGGCACTCCGCCGACCAGTGGGCGCGCAGCCCGGGGGGACAGTCCAGCGGGCGCAGCGCCTCGGCGCCCGTCAGCTCCGCCTCGTGCGGCAGCGCGAGCAGCGGCTCGGCGAGCTTGCGCAGCTCCGCCCGGCCGCCCGCGTACGTCAGCAGCGCGCCGTACTGCGGCCGATCCTCGGTCGGGCAGATGACGGCGCCGCCCACCCGGTCGGGTCCGGACTCGATGATCTCGCGGAAGGCGCGGACCACCTCCCGGCCGAACTCGGGCAGGTGCAGCAGCAGCGTGGCGGAGAACTCCGGCAGCTCGTGCAGTTCCAGGGTGAGCGCGGTGGCGATGCCGAAGTTGCCGCCGCCGCCGTGCAGCGCCCAGAACAGCTCCGGGTTCTCGTCGGGGTTCGCGTGGACCCGTTCGGCGTCGGCGGTGACCAGCTCGACGCCGATCAGGTTGTCGACGGCGAGACCGAACGCCCGGTCCAGCAGGCCGGTGCCGCCGCCCAGGACGAACCCGGCGACGCCGACGGCCGAGGCGGGCAGCCCCGTGACGGCCAGGCCGTGGGGCCGCGTGGCCCGCTCCAGACGGCCCATCGTGGCGCCGCCGCCGACCCGGGCCGCCTCCGCCGCCGGATCGACGGTCACCTCGTGCATCCGGCGCAGGTCCACCACGAGCGCCCCCGCGGTGGGGGCCGCGCCTGCCAGGCCGTGCCCGCCGCCGCGCACCGCGATCCGCAGGTCGAGCTCCCGGGCGAAGCGCACGGCCCGGACCACATCGGCCTCGTCCGCGCACTGGGCGATCACGGCCGGGCGCGGGTCGACCAGGGCGCTGAACACGGCGCGGGCCTCGTCGTAACCGGGATCCCCCGGCGCGAACACGGCGCCGACCAGCTCCTCGCGCAACGCGCCAAGAGCCGCACCCGCCTTCGAGAGGGAAGCCACGACCGCCCCCTTCCACTCAGGGGCAACTCCGCTTCCAGCCTAGGCGGGCACGCTCACCCGGTCGTGCTCAGCCGCCGTACGCGCCCGAGGCCGTCAGGCGCAGGGCCGTGTCGATCAGGGGCACGTGGCTGAAGGCCTGCGGGAAGTTGCCGACCTGGCGCTTGAGCCGCGGGTCCCACTCCTCGGCGAGCAGGCCGAGGTCGTTGCGCAGCGCCAGCAGCTTCTCGAACAGCTTGCGGGCCTCGTCGACGCGGCCGATCATCGCCAGGTCGTCCGCCATCCAGAACGAGCAGGCCAGGAACGCGCCCTCGTCGCCGGGCAGGCCGTCGACGCCCTCGTGCTCGCCCTCCGTGGGGTACCGCAGGATGAACCCGTCCGGCGTGGACAGCTCCCGCTGGATCGCCTCGATCGTGCCGATGACGCGTTTGTCGTCCGGCGGCAGGAAGCCCATCTGCGGGATGAGCAGCAGCGAGGCGTCCAGCTCCTTCGAGCCGTACGACTGCGTGAAGGTGTTGCGCTCCTTGTCGTAGCCCTTCTCGCACACGTCCCGGTGGATGTCGTCGCGCAGCTCGCGCCAGCGCTCCAGCGGGCCGTCCGCGTCACCGGACTCGATCAGCTTGATGGTGCGGTCCACCGCGACCCAGGCCATGACCTTGGAGTGCACGAAGTGGCGGCGCGGACCGCGCACCTCCCAGATGCCCTCGTCCGGCTGGTCCCAGTGGTCCTCCAGGTAGCGGATCAGCTTCAGCTGCAGCAGCGAGGCGTAGTCGCTGCGCGCCAGACCCGTCATGTGGGCCAGATGCAGGGCCTCGGTGACCTCGCCGTACACGTCCAGCTGGAGCTGGTGGGCCGCGCCGTTGCCGACCCGGACCGGGGCGGAGTTCTCGTAGCCCGGCAGCCAGTCCAGCTCCGCCTCGCCGAGCTCGCGCTCGCCTGCGATGCCGTACATGATCTGCAGGTTCTCCGGGTCGCCGGCGACCGCCCTGAGCAGCCACTCGCGCCAGGCGCGGGCCTCATCGCGGTAGCCGGTGCGCAGCAGCGAGGACAGGGTGATCGCCGCGTCGCGCAGCCAGGTGTAGCGGTAGTCCCAGTTGCGGACACCGCCGACGTCCTCGGGCAGCGAGGTGGTGGGCGCGGCGACGATGCCGCCGGTCGGGGCGTACGTCAGGGCCTTCAGCGTGATCAGCGAGCGGATCACCGCCTCCCGGTACGGGCCGTGGTACGTGCAGTGCTCGACCCACTCCCGCCAGAAGTCCTCCGTCGCCACCAGCGACTGCTCCGGCTCCGGCAGCGCCGGGGGCTCCTTGTGCGAGGGCTCCCACGAGATCGTGAACGCGATGCGGTCACCCGGGGCGACCGTGAAGTCCGCGTACGTGGTCAGCGACTTTCCGTAGGTCTCCGCCGCGGTGTCGAACCACACCGAGTCGGGGCCCGCGACCGCGACCGTACGCCCGTCGTGCTTGTGCACCCACGGCACGACCCGGCCGTACGAGAAGCGCATCCTGAGTGCCGAGCGCATCGGCACCCGGCCGCTGACGCCCTCGACGATCCGGATCAGCTGCGGGGCGCCGTCACGCGGCGGCATGAAATCGGTCACGCGCACCGTGCCGCGCGGGGTGTCCCACTCCGATTCCAGGATCAGCGAGTCACCCCGGTAGGTGCGGCGGGCCGCCGTCGGCGGCTCCACATCGGCCGCGTGGGCCGGTCCGAGCCGCCAGAACCCGTGGTCCTCGGTGCCCAGCAGACCGGCGAAGATGGCGTGCGAGTCGAAGCGGGGCAGGCACAGCCAGTCGACTGTGCCGTCCCGGCAGACCAGCGCCGCGGTCTGCATGTCTCCGATGAGTGCGTAGTCTTCGATGCGCCCGGCCACGTGCAACTCCAGTCGAACGGCCACGTCGCCCCCCAGGTACAAAGGGGGCTGTCGCTAGTGCGGTCAAGGGGTCGTTGTTGTGCGTCGTTGAGCGGTGAAGCAAAGCAGCCGCCGGGCCCCGAGGCAAACGCCCTGAGGCGACACGACAGTCATAGCTCAACGAACTGACGAGCTCGCGTTCTTCCGGTACTTACGGGCTGGGGTGTGCCGTGAATCCGGCCGTGCTCGGCAGCGAGTGTCCGAGCAGGATACGACGCACGTAGATGATCTGCGTGCCGCTCCGGGCAACCCGTGTGGGCCGAACGAGTGGCCAGGGGGTGAGAACCCCGTGAACGGCTCGGGCCCGTGTCGGCCCATGCGCGGAGCGTGGCCGGAAGCCATCGGGCCGGACCGCTGATACCCTGGTAGCCCGTGGACCGGTGGGCACGAAACCCCCGAACCGCAGCGACGGTACCCCCGGACAAGTCCGGGCCGGCAGCCGCTCCGCACCCCAGACCGCGACCACGGGAGCACCCTCTTGGCCATGCCGCCCAAATCCACGACGACCAAGCACATCTTCGTCACCGGGGGTGTCGCCTCCTCTCTCGGCAAGGGCCTCACCGCCTCCAGCCTCGGCATGCTGCTCAAGGCCCGCGGCCTGCGCGTCGTGATGCAGAAGCTCGACCCGTACCTGAACGTCGACCCGGGCACGATGAACCCCTTCCAGCACGGTGAGGTGTTCGTCACCAACGACGGCGCCGAAACCGACCTGGACATCGGACACTACGAGCGCTTCCTTGACCGCGACTTGGACGGCTCTGCAAACGTCACTACAGGCCAGGTCTACTCGACCGTCATCGCCAAGGAGCGGCGCGGCGAGTACCTGGGCGACACGGTGCAGGTCATCCCGCACATCACGAACGAGATCAAGCACCGGATCCGGCGCATGGCCACCGACGAGGTGGACGTCGTGATCACCGAGGTCGGCGGCACGGTCGGCGACATCGAGTCGCTGCCCTTCCTTGAGACGGTACGCCAGGTCCGCCACGAGGTCGGCCGGGACAACGTCTTCGTCGTGCACATCTCGCTCCTGCCCTACATCGGCCCGTCCGGCGAGCTGAAGACCAAGCCGACCCAGCACTCGGTCGCCGCCCTGCGCAACATCGGTATCCAGCCGGACGCGATCGTCCTGCGCTGCGACCGCGAGGTGCCCACCGCGATCAAGCGGAAGATCTCGCTGATGTGCGACGTGGACGAGGCCGCCGTGGTGGCCTGCCCCGACGCCCGCTCGATCTACGACATCCCGAAGACGGTGCACGGAGAGGGCCTGGACGCCTACGTCGTCCGCAAGCTGGACCTGCCCTTCCGCGACGTGGACTGGACGACCTGGGACGACCTGCTCGACCGCGTCCACAACCCCGACCACGAGATCACCCTCGCCCTGGTCGGCAAGTACATCGACCTGCCCGACGCCTACCTCTCGGTCACCGAGGCGCTGCGCGCGGGCGGCTTCGCCAACAAGGCCCGCGTCAAGATCAAGTGGGTCACCTCGGACGACTGCAAGACCCCGGCCGGCGCCGCCGCGCAGCTCGGTGACGTCGACGGCATCTGCATCCCCGGCGGCTTCGGCGACCGCGGGGTGCTCGGCAAGGTCGGCGCCATCCGCTACGCCCGCGAGAACAGGATCCCGCTGCTCGGTCTCTGCCTGGGCCTGCAGTGCATCGTGATCGAGGCGGCGCGCAACCTCGCCGACATCCAGGACGCGAACTCCACCGAGTTCGACTCCGCGACCGGCCACCCCGTCATCTCCACCATGGCCGAGCAGCTCGACATCGTGGCGGGCGAGGGCGACATGGGCGGAACGATGCGTCTGGGCATGTACCCGGCCAAGCTGGCCGAGGGCTCCATCGTGCGCGAGGTGTACGACGGCAAGGAGTACGTCGAGGAGCGGCACCGTCACCGGTACGAGGTGAACAACGCCTACCGCGCGGAGCTGGAGAAGAAGGCCGGCATCCTCTTCTCGGGCACCTCGCCGGACGGCAAGCTCGTCGAGTACGTCGAGTACCCGCGTGACGTGCACCCCTACCTGGTCGCCACGCAGGCGCACCCGGAGCTGCGTTCGCGTCCGACCCGTCCGCACCCGCTGTTCGCCGGGCTCGTGAAGGCGTCGGTCGAGCGTCAGCAGGCCGAGGGCGCGCGGAAGAATTCCAAGTAACACACCAGTTGTACGGTGGCCGGGGTGCATACCTTCAAAAGGTGAGCACCCCGGTTTCATCTGCGCACGTGGGAGGACAGGGCATGACGATCAAGGACACCCCCGAGGAGTGGGAGATCCGGGCGACGGAGACCCCCTTCGTGGGCAACAAGACCTCCGTCCGCACGGACGAGGTGGTCATGCCCGACAGGTCCGTGGTCCGCCGTGACTACCAGGTCCACCCCGGCTCGGTCGCCGTCGTCGCCCTCGACGACGAGGACCGCGTCCATCTCATCCGCCAGTACCGGCACCCGGTGCGGCACAAGCTGTGGGAGATCCCGGCCGGCCTGCTCGACGTGCCCGGCGAGAACCCGCTGCACGCGGCGCAGCGCGAGCTGTACGAGGAGGCGCACGTCAAGGCGGAGGACTGGCGCGTCCTGACCGACGTGTACACCACCCCCGGCGGCTGCGACGAGTCCGTACGGATCTTCCTCGCCCGGCATCTGTCCGCGGCCGAGGGGGAGCGCTTCGAGGTCGAGGACGAGGAGGCCGACATGGAGCACGCGCGCGTGCCGGTCGACGAGCTCGTCCGGGGTGTGCTCGCGGGCGAACTGCACAACAACTGCCTCGTCGTCGGCATCCTCTCGCTGGTCGCCGCCCGCACCGGGGACGGTCTCGACGCGCTGCGCCCGGCCGAGGCGCCGTGGCCCGCCCGTCCCTTCGAGTCCTGAACGCCACCACCGCTCGTCCGCCGGTCCCGGGGGCCGGCGAGGTCCTTCGAGGTACCGGTGTGACCATCGCCTGATCCGATCGAGGGACGTGCCCGCCGCGCTCCACCCGGAACGTCGCTGAGCGTGAACTAGGCTCGGCCATCGAGGCAGGTGCACGGCTCGGACCGGGGTTCCGGCGGGCCTGCGCGTTCGGTGGGACGGGAGTGTGGCCCGTGACGGATCAGGCGCTGGACACGGACGGCGCGCGGCTGTCGGACGGCGTGGCCGCGGAGAGCCATTTCCTGGGCCGTACAAGAGAGTTGAAGGAGCTCCGCGCCGACATCGAGCGCGCGGGACTGGACACCCTGTCCGGAAAGAAACCGCCCCGCGCGCGCGTGCTCCTCATCGCGGGCAGGCCCGGCTCCGGCCGCACGGCGCTCGCCGAGGAACTCGTCCGGCAGGTCGCCGGCGACTACGCCGACGGGGTCCTGCGCGCCCGGCTCGGCGAGCCCGACGGCACCCCCGTGCCGGTCGAGCGCGCCGCCCGCCAGTTGCTCACCGCCCTCGGCCTGACCGCCCCGCCCGGAGCCGGCGAGGACGACCTCACCGAGGCGCTGCGCACCGCGCTGGCCGGGCGGCGGACGTTGCTCCTGCTGGACGACGCGGCCGGCGCCGAACAGGTCGACGCGCTGCTCCCGGACGCCCCGGACAGTCTGGTCGTCGCCGTGTCCGCGGGCCCGCTCACCGGGATCGCGGACGTCCGCCCCTGCACCCTCGGCGGCCTCGACACCAAGTCGGCCCTCGAACTGCTGACCCGCCACACCGGCTCGGTCCGCATCACCGTCGACCCGCGGGCCGCCGAGAGCCTCGTCGAGGTGTGCCAGGGCCAGCCCACCGCGCTGAACCTGGCCGGCGGCTGGCTCGCCGCCCGTCCCAAGGCGGCCGTCTCCGACCTGGCCAAGCGCCTGCACGCCGAGGCCGACGAGGGCACGCCCCTCGGCCGGGTCTTCCTGTTCGTCTACGACCAGCTGCCCGGCACGGCCGCGCGGATACTGCGACTGCTGTCCCTGGCCCCGGCGGGCCTGGCCGACCCGCACACCGCCTCCGCCCTGGCCGGCTGCACGGTCGGCGCCGCCCACACCACCCTGGACGACCTCGTCGCCCTCGGCCTGCTGCGGGCCGTGGACTCCCCGCTGCCGCAGTACGAGGTCCCCGGCTGCCTGCACCCGCTGCTGTGCGCCCTCGCCGAGACCCACGACCGCCCCGCCGAGCTGCAGCTGGCCCGTGCCCGCATGCTGGAGCGGACCGTACGGCTGCTCCAGTCCTGCCGCGCGATCACCGAGACGGACAACCCCGACGCGCGCGAGAAGCTCCAGGGCCTGCCCCGCGCCCTGCGCTTCCCGAGCCCCAGGGCCGCCGCCGAGTGGCTGAGCATCCGCCGGCCCGCCCTGCTGGCGTCCGCCCGCCTCGCGGTTGCCGACGGGGAGCTGGACACACTGGCCCGCCGGCTGATGTCCCAGCTGGTCAGGGCGATGGTGGCGCACGTCGGCACCCAGGCGGCGGCCCCCGACCTGTACGGCATCCACGGCCTCGTCCTCGACGTCGCCGTGCGCCGGAACCTGCCGCGCGAGCGGGCCGCCGCCCTGCTGAACCTCGGCGACCTGGACGCCCGGACCGGCCGTACCCGGGAGGCGCTGGTCCGCTACCGGGCCGCGCTGGACGCCGGACGCGAGGCGAACGACCCGTACGCGACCGGGCGCGCGATGGAATCCGTAGGCGGCACGCACCAGGAGCTGGGGGACCACGACCGGGCCGCCGACTGGTTCGGCCGGGCCCTCGCCCAGCGGCTGGCCCGCGGCGAGCGCGCGGAGGCCGCCCGGTTGTACGGCCGTATCGCCACCGCGCACACCTACGCGGGCCGCTACGGCGAGGCGCTCAGGAACTGGCGGGCGGCGGCCTCCGGGCATCGCAAGAACGGCGATGTCGCCGCCCACGCGCGGGCGTTGAGCGAGCTGGCCCGGGTGCAGGAGTACGCCGGGCGGCCTCAGGAGTCGCTGCACACCTGTCAGGAGGCGGTGGAGTGGGCGCGCCGTGCCGAGGACGTCCGGCTGCAGGCCGCGCTCCAGCTGCGGCTGGCGGACACCCTGGAGCGGCTCGGCGACCCCGCCGCCGCTCGACTGCACCGCGGTGCCGCGGAGCGCATGCTGGGTGAGGAAGGCCAGGAGAGCTGCGAGAACGAGCCAGAACGGGAGCACGGCGCTGATGCCTGCGAAATCCGTAGTGCATCCGTCGAAGATTGATGCAATGAAAGGCTAGACAGTCGGAACGCCTTCATTAAACTGGCTCTGCCGCTCGTTCTCCTGCGGTGCATCCAGGTGTGCCCCCGCATGCCCGGGTATGTCTTGCAATGCCCCCACACCCTCTGAGCCAAGGACCGTGATCGACGTGAAGGTCGGCATCCCCCGCGAGGTCAAGAACAACGAGTTCCGGGTGGCCATCACCCCCGCCGGTGTGCACGAGCTGGTGCGCAACGGGCACCAGGTCGTCGTCGAGCGGGACGCCGGCCTCGGCTCCTCGATCCCGAACGAGGAGTACCTCGCCGCCGGTGCCCAGATCCTGGAGACCGCCGACGAGGTCTGGGCCTCCGCGGACCTGCTGCTGAAGGTCAAGGAGCCCATCGCCGAGGAGTACCACCGCCTCCGCAAGGACCAGATCCTCTTCACCTACCTGCACCTGGCGGCCTCCAAGGAGTGCACGGACGCGCTCCTGGAGTCCGGCACCACGGCGATCGCGTACGAGACGGTCGAGCTCCCCAACCGCGCCCTGCCGCTGCTCGCCCCGATGTCCGAGGTCGCGGGCCGCCTGGCCCCGCAGGTCGGCGCCTACCACCTGATGCGTGCGGCCGGCGGCCGTGGCGTGCTGCCGGGCGGTGTCCCGGGCGTGCCGGCCGGCAAGGCCGTCATCATCGGCGGCGGCGTCTCCGGCTGGAACGCCGCGCAGATCGCGATCGGCCTGGGCTTCCACGTCACGCTGCTCGACCGTGACATCAACAAGCTCAAGGAGGCGGACAGGATCTTCGGAACGAAGATCCAGACCGTCGTCTCCAACGCCTTCGAGCTGGAGAAGGCCTGCCTGGAGGCCGACCTCGTCGTCGGTGCCGTCCTGATCCCGGGCGCCAAGGCCCCGAAGCTGGTCACCAACGAGCTCGTGTCCCGGATGAAGGCGGGAAGTGTCCTTGTCGACATCGCGATCGACCAGGGCGGTTGCTTCGAGGACTCCCGTCCCACCACCCACGCCGAGCCGACCTTCCGGGTCCACGAGTCGGTCTTCTACTGCGTCGCCAACATGCCCGGCGCGGTGCCCAACACCTCCACCTACGCGCTGACGAACGCCACGCTGCCGTACATCGTCTCGCTCGCCAACAACGGCTGGGTCGAGGCGCTGCGCCGTGACGCCGCGCTGGCCAAGGGTCTCAACACCCATGACGGCAAGGTCGTTTACCGGGAGGTCGCGGAGGCGCACGGCCTGGAGCACGTGGACCTGGAGACCCTCCTCGGCTGAGCCGATCGGCTAAGTCACCATACGGCAAAGGCGATACGTCAACACGGGTCGTCAACCGCGCACAACCGGCCGGACCTTGCCCGACAAGGTCCGGCCGGATGTGTGTATGGTCACTTTGCGACTCTCGGTCAACTCGCCTCGAACGTAACCCTTCGACCGATTCGCACACCGGTGAAGCCTGCTGTGCGACGGCCGTACGCCCTTGACAGCGGGATGTTTCATTGCCGACACATCGTGCCGGGTCCGGCGGATTGTGTTGCTGCGGACCGCCGACACGCCATAGAGTCGCCAACCGTCGGCATGATGCCACGCTGACCTGTCTAGAAGTTTCCTGGTCACCAAGGAGGTAAGACGACTTGTGAATGAGTCGACATTTTCTCCCGGGGGTGGTCAACCAGGAATGCCTGCACGGGGCCAGGGCCCCGCGGGGTTCGAGGCTGTCGGCTCCGTCGCGGTGCGTACCTTCGCCCAACAGAGTCACCGAACTGCAGGGGTGACTCTCTCAGCACACCAGAGCATGGATGGCCATCACGTGAACGCCATGGCCGGCGACGGAAGGGGCGCGCCCCACAACCAGTTCGCCGACTACGACGAACTGCCCGACGGGCACTTCTACGACCCCGATGCCGAATACGAGCCCGACCCCGAGTACGCGGCCACGCTCGCGCCCGACGCTGCCCGCCAGCGCCGCGAGCGCGTCGGCCCGACCGGGCGCCCGCTGCCGTACTTCCCGATCCCGGGCCCGCTGACCGACCACGGTCCCGCGAAGATCATCGCGATGTGCAACCAGAAGGGCGGCGTCGGCAAGACGACGTCGACCATCAACCTGGGTGCCGCGCTCGCGGAGTACGGCCGACGCGTGCTGCTCGTGGACTTCGACCCGCAGGGCGCGCTGTCGGTCGGACTCGGCGTCAACCCGATGGAGCTCGACCTCACCGTCTACAACCTGCTCATGGAGCGGGGCATGTCCGCGGACGAGGTCCTCCTGAAGACGGCGGTCCCCAACATGGACCTGCTGCCCAGCAACATCGACCTGTCGGCCGCCGAGGTCCAGCTGGTCTCCGAGGTCGCGCGCGAGTCCACGCTCCAGCGCGCCCTGAAGCCGCTGATGCCCGACTACGACTACATCGTGATCGACTGTCAGCCCTCGCTCGGCCTGCTCACCGTCAACGCGCTGACGGCCGCGCACAAGGTGATCGTGCCGCTGGAGTGCGAGTTCTTCGCACTGCGCGGTGTGGCGCTGCTGACCGAGACCATCGAGAAGGTCCAGGAGCGGCTCAACCCGGAGCTGGAGCTCGACGGGATCCTCGCCACGATGTACGACTCGCGCACGGTCCACAGCCGTGAGGTGCTGGCCCGTGTGGTCGAGGCATTCGACGACCACGTCTACCACACGGTCATCGGCCGCACGGTCCGCTTCCCGGAGACCACGGTCGCCGGTGAGCCGATCACCACGTACGCCTCCAACTCCGTCGGTGCCGCCGCCTACCGCCAGCTCGCCAGGGAGGTGCTCGCCCGGTGTCACGCCGAGTGAGTCTGCCGGGGGCCGACGAACTGTTCCGTACGACAGGGGGAATGGCGCTCCAGCCGTCCACTCCCCGGCGCCCGGTCAACGGCGAGGCCCGGGTGCCGGCTCCCGCGGGGGAGAGCGACGCGGCCGCGGCGGCACAGGACGCGCCGGAGTCCGTTCCCGCGCAGGGCGGGGACGGCGACGGGGCGGAGCACGTGGCCGCGGAGGCGGAGCCGGTCGAATCCGGTGAGTCCCGCAGCCGGTCCGCCGCGGCGGACCGCCCCGCGCGGCGTCAGGGGGCGCAGGAAGGTTCTGCCGCCTCCTCCGGCTCCGCGCAGCCTCGCAAGCGCGGGGGGCGGGCGGCGGCACGGCGTCCCAGCGGGCGCGAGCGACACGACGAGAAGATCACCGTGTACGTGTCCGCCGAGGAACTGATGGACCTGGAGCACGCCCGGCTGGTGCTGCGCGGCGAGCACGGCCTGGCGGTCGACCGCGGGCGGATCGTCCGCGAGGCGGTGGCCGTCGTCCTGGCCGACCTGGAGTCCCGGGGAGACGCGAGCATCCTGGTACGGCGGCTGCGCGGCCGGTAGTCGGTCGTGCGGTCGGGAGGCGATAGCCTGCCACGGCTATGACCTCGAACGACGTTCCCGCTCCCGGCGCACCCGCCGGCCGCAGGCGTGCGCTGGGCCGGGGGCCGGGCGCAGGCGCTCCGCGCGTGGAGCCGGTCGAGCCGATGACCCCGCCCGAGCCGGAACCCCTGCCCGAGCCGACGCCGCACCCCGATCCCGAGCCGGCGCCAGTCGAGCCGCTGCCCCTGCCCGAGCCGGTTCCGGTGCCCGAGGCGAGCCCCTCAGTGCCCGACGTGAGCGTTCCGGTGGCCGACGCCGCCACACCCGTACCGGAGGTGCTGCCCCGACCGGAGCCGCAGTCCGCGCCTGGGCCGGAACCCCTGACCGAGCCGGTGCCCGAGGCGAGCCCCCCGGTGCCCGACGCCGACACGCCTGTACCGGAGACACTGCACCGACCGGAGTCGCGGTCCTTGCCCGCGCCGGTGTCGTCGCCCGTCGCTGAGCCCGAAGCCAGTACCGACGGTGTCTTCAAGGTGCGGCTGGCCAACTTCGAGGGGCCCTTCGATCTGCTGCTGCAGCTGATCTCGAAGCACAAGCTCGACGTCACCGAGGTGGCCCTCTCCAAGGTCACCGACGAGTTCATGGCGCACATCCGGGCGATGGGCCCGGACTGGGACCTCGACCAGACGACGGAGTTCCTGGTCGTCGCCGCCACCCTGCTCGATCTCAAGGCGGCCCGGCTGCTGCCCACCGCCGAGGTGGAGGACGAGGCCGACCTGGCCCTCCTGGAGGCCCGCGACCTGCTGTTCGCCCGGCTGCTCCAGTACCGCGCGTACAAGCAGATCGCCGACATCTTCAACCACCGCCTGGACCAGGAGGCCCGCCGCTACCCCCGTACCGTCGGCCTCGAACCGCACCACGCCGAGCTGCTGCCCGAGGTCGTCATCAGCATCGGCCCCGAGGGTTTCGCGAAGCTCGCCGTCAAGGCGATGCAACCCAAGGCCAAGCCGCAGGTGTACGTCGACCACATCCACGCCCCGCTGGTCAGCGTGCAGGAGCAGGCCGGGATCGTCGTCGCGCGGCTGAGGGAACTGGGCGAGGCGAGCTTCCGGGTGCTGGTCGAGGACACCGACGACACCCTGACCGTCGTGGCCCGCTTCCTGGCCCTGCTGGAGCTGTACCGGGAGAAGGCCGTCGCGCTGGACCAGGAGACGGCCCTGGGGGACCTGATCGTCCGCTGGACCGGCGGGGACGGGGACGAGACACCGACGGTCACGGACGAGTTCGACCGGCCGCCCGAGGAGCCCAAGGAGGAGAAGAAGGCGTGAGCGAGGAGATCACCGACGTCCCGGCCGGTCTGCGCACCGTCGCCGACCTCGACCTCAAGCCCGCCCTGGAGGCGGTGCTCATGGTCGTGGACGAACCCGCGACCGAGGAACACCTCTCCAAGATCCTCCAGCGGCCCAAGCGGCAGATCGGGGACGCGCTGCGGGAGCTGGCCGACGAGTACACCGTCCAGCGACGGGGATTCGAGCTGCGGCTGATCGCCGGCGGCTGGCGTTTCTACACCCGCCCCGAGTACGCGGCCGCCGTCGAGGGCTTCGTCCTGGACGGCCAGCAGGCCCGGCTCACCCAGGCCGCGCTGGAGACCCTGGCCGTCGTCGCCTACCGCCAGCCGGTGAGCCGCAGCCGTGTCTCGGCCGTCCGTGGAGTGAACTGCGACGGTGTGATGCGCACCCTGTTGCAGCGCGGTCTGGTCGAGGAGGCGGGCACGGAACCCGAAACAGGTGCGATCCTGTACAGGACGACGAACTACTTCCTGGAGCGGATGGGCCTGCGCGGCCTGGACGAGCTCCCGGAACTCGCGCCCTTCCTCCCGGAGGCGGAGGCGATCGAGGCCGAGACCCAGGAGGGCGTACCGTCGTTCGACCCGGACGCGCCCGACGCGCCCGGCGCAGAGGACGCAGACGACTAAGACGGAAACTTGATGCGAAGCAGCGGCAGCGGCAAGAGCGGTGGCGGACGCGGTAACTACCGCGGTGCCGGCAACAACAGGGACGACAAGCAGGGGCAGGGCCGTCCCCGCAAGCCCCGCCCCGAGGAGCGCCGCTACGACGTGGGCCCCGGCGCCACCCAGGACGGCCCCAAGTCCGGGCGCGGCGGCGCCGCCCGCGGCGGTGCCAAGGGCGGGCCCAAGCAGTCCCAGCAGGGCGACGGGCGCGGCCGTACGGCCCCCGGGCGCTCGCGCGAGTACGAGACCCGGGCGGAGGAGCGCAACCGCGAGCGCTACGCGGGCAAGAAGGACGTCAAGCTGCCCAAGACCTTCCCGGGCGCCGAGCAGGAGGGCGAGCGGCTGCAGAAGGTCCTCGCGCGCGCGGGCTACGGCTCCCGGCGTGCCTGCGAGGAGCTCATCGAGCAGGCGCGGGTCGAGGTCAACGGCGAGATCGTCCTGGAGCAGGGCAAGCGCGTCGACCCGGAGAAGGACGAGGTCAAGGTCGACGGCCTGACGGTCGCGACGCAGTCGTACCAGTTCTTCTCGCTGAACAAGCCCGCCGGTGTCGTCTCCACCATGGAGGACCCCGAGGGCCGTCAGTGCCTCGGCGACTACGTCACCAACCGCGAGACCCGGCTCTTCCACGTCGGCCGGCTCGACACCGAGACCGAGGGCGTCATCCTGCTCACCAACCACGGCGAGCTGGCGCACCGTCTGACGCACCCCAAGTACGGCGTGAAGAAGACCTACCTCGCCGCCATCGTGGGCCCGATCCCGCGCGACCTGGGCAAGCGCCTCAAGGACGGCATCCAGCTGGAGGACGGGTACGCGCGCGCGGACCACTTCCGGGTCGTCGAGCAGACCGGCAAGAACTACCTCGTCGAGGTCACCCTCCACGAGGGCCGCAAGCACATCGTGCGCCGCATGCTCGCCGAGGCCGGCTTCCCGGTCGAGAAGCTGGTGCGCACCTCCTTCGGCCCGATCACCCTGGGCGACCAGAAGTCCGGCTGGCTGCGACGCCTGTCGAACACGGAGGTCGGGATGCTGATGAAGGAAGTCGACCTCTGATCCGCCGAGGGCGGCCACGACCGCCCTCGCCCTTGCGGTGACCACCACCCCCTTTTATAGTCGTGATGACTATAAAAGGGGGTGGTGGTCGTGTCGGCTCCGGAGGAACCCCGCGGACCCGCGGGCTACGACAAGTACGCCTACGAACCCTTCGCCGTCACCGTCGACCTCGCCGTGCTCACCCTTCGCGCGGGCGCTCTGCACGTCCTGCTCGTGGAGCGCGGACAGGAGCCGTACGCCGGCCGCTGGGCGCTGCCCGGCGGCTTCGTGCTGCCCGACGAGTCCGCGGAGACGGCGGCCCGCCGGGAACTCGCCGAGGAGACCGGCCTGGCGGACGTCACCGGGCTGCACCTGGAGCAGTCGCGGACCTACAGCGAGCCCGGCCGCGACCCCCGCATGCGGGTCGTGTCGGTCGCCTTCACCGCCCTACTGCCCGACGCTCCCGAACCGCACGGCGGGGGCGACGCCGTCCAGGCCCGCTGGCTGCCGTACGACTCCTCCCGGCCGCTCGCCTTCGACCACGACCGGATCCTGGCCGACGCCCACGAACGGGTCGGCGCCCAGCTGGAGTCCACCTGCCTCGCGACCGCCTTCTGCCCGCCCGAGTTCACGCTGGGTGAGCTGCAGCAGGTCTACGAGACGGTGTGGGGCCTCGCCCTGGACCGGCCCAACTTCCGGCGCAAGGTGCTCGCCACCCCCGGCTTCGTCGAACCCGTCCCGGGCGGCGCCCGGCTGACCGGCGGCCGCGGCAAACCGGCCGCCCTCTACCGCGTGGGCCCCGCCACCGCCCTGCACCCGCCCCTGCTCCGCCCGACCCGGGAAGGACGCCCCACATGACCACGACCGTCCGCAAGCGCGCCGCCACCGGTGCGCTCATCGGCCTCGCCCTCGGGGACGCGCTCGGCTTCCCGACCGAGTTCAACGACGTGCCCTCGATCCTCGCCAAGTGCGGGCCCTGGCGGGAGATGGAGCTGCCGAAGCGCCCCTTCGTCTCCGACGACACCCAGATGACGCTGGCGCTGGGACGCGGGCTGCGCACGGCCATGGACCGCGGGGTGCTCGCGCCCGAGCGGCTGGCGCGGCCGGTGCGCGAGGAGTTCGTGGACTGGTACCAGTCGCCGGAGAACAACCGGGCACCGGGACGCACCTGCCTGACGGCGTGCGACCTGCTGAAGGACGAGACCCGGCCCTGGCAGGACGCCAGCCAGATCGGCTCCAAGGGCTGCGGCGCCAACATGCGCGTGGCCCCCGTCGGACTCGCCCCCGGCCTCAGCGACGAACAGCGCTCGGGCGCCGCCCAGTTGCAGTCCGCGCTCACCCACGGACATCCGACCGCGCTCGCCGCCTCCGACCTCACCGCCCGCGCGGTACGGCTGCTCGCCCAGGGCACCGAACCCGCCGCACTGGTCGACCGGCTCCGCTCGTACGCCGTCGAGAACCGCACCCACTACCGCGAGACCTGGCTCGGCGACCTGTGGACCCGCTCGCACGACCCCTCGGCCGAGGACTTCATCGCGCGCGGCTGGGACGAGTGCCTCCAGGTCCTGGACCGGCTCGACGAGGCCGTGCGCACGGTGTCGCCGGAGACCGACCCGTGCCTGGCCACCGGCGAGGGCTGGATCGCCGAGGAGGCCCTGGCCACCGGCCTGCTGTGCTTCCTCCTCTTCGCCGACGAACCGGTCACGGCCCTGCGCCGGGCCGCCTGCACCTCCGGCGACTCCGACTCCATCGCCTGCCTCACCGGGGCCTTCGCGGGCGCCTACCTGGGCGAGGACGCCTGGCCGGCCGACTGGGCGGACCGGATCGAATACCGGGGCGACCTGCTGACCCTGGGAGCGCTCTGGGACGCTTAGTCCATGATCGACGATCTCGACATGGACCTGGCGCCCGTGGTCGCCGAACAGCCGGACCCCCTGCTGTTCGCGACCGTCTCCGGGGCGCACCTCTACGGCTTCCCCTCGCAGGACTCCGACCTGGACCTGCGGGGCGTCCATCTGCTGCCCGCCGCCGACCTGGTGGGGCTGCGCGAACCCGAGGAGACGCGTACGCGGACCTGGGTGCGCGACGGCGTCGAGATGGACCTCGTCACCCACGACGTGCGCAAGTTCGCCCGGCTGCTGCTGCGCCGCAACGGCTACGTCCTGGAGCAGCTGCTCTCCCCGCTGGTTGTGCACTCCACCGACACGCACCGGGAGCTGGCCGCGCTGGCGCCCGGCGTCCTCACCAGCCACCACGCGCACCACTACCGGGGCTTCGCGGTGACGCAGTGGCGGCTGTTCGAGAAGACCGGCGAGCTCAAGCCGCTGCTGTACACCTTCCGTGTGCTGCTCACCGGCGTCCACCTGATGCGCAGCGGCCAGGTGCAGGCCCATCTGCCCACGCTCGTGGGCGAACTGGACGCCCCCGCCTATCTGCCCGACCTGATCGCCGCGAAGGCGGAGCGGGAGCACGGGGCCGCCGAGGTCGCGCACGCGCGCGTGGAGGCCGACGTGGAGCGGCTGCACGCCCTGCTCGACGACGCCCAGGCCGCCTCAGTGCTGCCTGACGCCCCCACCGCCCACGACGCCCTGCACGACCTCGTGGTGCGCGTCCGGCCGGCCGGCTGAGGCGCGGCGGACGCGGATCAGGAAGTCCTCGACCCGCCGGTGGTCCGGTTCCGGCGGGAGGGGAGTGCGGTGACCGGCCTCCTCGGTCTCGGCCGCCAGGCGGGTCATCCAGGCCTCGACCTCGGGCCAGGACACCTCGCCCCGCTTCACCGCGAGCAGCGGCTCCCGCCGGTCACCGACGTCGATCCGCAGCTCGCCCGTGCGCAGCAGGTCACGGGCGCTCATCAGCAGCCGCAGCAGGTGCATCGCGTGCTTCCAGCGCGGGGCTCCGTGGGTACGGACGTCGGCGTCGAGCTTCTTGCGCTGGCCGAGGGCGTAGCGCGTGAAGCTGTCGTACACCTTCCGGGAGAGGAACGCCCCGCGCAGGGAGAGCAGTTCGCGGCCGGTGTCGTCCAGGTGCTCCACCAGGGGCGAGTGCAGGCACTCCAGGATGTTCGGGTTCGCGCGCAGGGCCAGCTCGCAGAACCGTTCCAGCTCCCAGCTGAACTGCTCCTGTGCCGGGCCCTCCACATGCGTGGGGGGCTTCTCGAAGCCCCAGAACAGGGGGGTGGGGGCCAGGAACACGCCCCGCCGGTCGGTGTCGCTGCCGTCCGTGGCCAGGCCGAAGGCGCGCGAACCCATCACGCAGGCGTAGATCGTGTGGTCGCGTACCAGGTCCTCGGGGTGCATGCCCGC
This sequence comes from Streptomyces sp. NPDC054794, assembly GCF_053611585.1. Lineage (NCBI taxonomy): Bacteria > Bacillati > Actinomycetota > Actinomycetes > Kitasatosporales > Streptomycetaceae > Streptomyces > Streptomyces sp. NPDC054794. The sequence goes on from NZ_JBSHAQ010000016.1 coordinate 46,745, forward strand.
GAGCGTACGCGGGGGCTCACGCCAGGCGGATCGAATTTCCCTGCACGGTGATCTGCTCCGCGGGCAGTGGCCTCGTCGCGGGACCGTGGGCCACCGAGCCGTCGGCGATGTGGAACTTGCTGCCGTGGCAGGGGCAGTCGATGGTGCCGTCGGCGATCTTGCTCACGGTGCAGCCCATGTGGGTGCAGATGGCCGAGAAGGCCTTGAAGTCGTCCTTCGTCGGCTGGGTCACCACGACCTTCTGAGCCTTGAAGATCTTGCCGCTGCCGACCGGGATCTCGCTGGTCGTCGCCAGTGCCTGCCCGGCGGCGGCACCCGGGGACGAGGCGGCCGGCGGGGACGCCGCGGGGGAGGTGGGCGACTTGGGCGAGGCCGAGGACGAGGAGGAGTTGTTGTCGTTGTACTCGCTGCAGCCGACGCATCCCGCGGCGATCGCCGCGGCGCCCGTCACGAGGGCCGTGCGCCGTGTGGGGGCGTGGGTCATGTCGTCACTCCGAACGTCACGTTGTCACTCCGAAGGTGCGGAAGAACCAGAAGGCCGACGTCAGCCAGATCACCACGAGCACGGCGAACACCAGTCCGCCGACGAACGGCAGCAGCCAGCCGGGCAGCCGCTCCGAGCGGAGCAGCAGCATCTTGGCACTGAACGCACCGAAGAAGAAGCAACCCAGGATGGAGTGCCACAAAACGCGCGTTTCGTACGTCTGATAGCCGAACGCGTACAGGCAGTGCACCGCCACCGGGACCGTCACCAGGAACGCCACGCGGCCCGACCAGCGGTGCAGCGCCGAAGCCCAGGACGGGCCGGGCAGCTTGCCGTACATCATCAGCGCCGAGACGACCTGGACCAGCGCGAAGAAGAGCGCCGTGGTGGCCAGCCACGACTTCACGGCCGCCGCGCTACTGAATCCGGCGAGGTTGAAGGCGATCCCCGTCGGCTGGTGGACCTTGCCGTACACGCCGAGGGCGACCGACACCGCGGCGGCGACCAGGGCCGGGACGAGGTAGCGGGCCGCGCTCGGGCGGGGTTCGGGCGGGGGGAAGCCCTGGGTGGCTGCGTTCGGGTCGACGGTCATGGTCGGCTCCCTCGGGCTCGGGTCACGGAGTAGCGGGGCGGGCCGTCAGGCGGGTGCCGTCGACCGTGACCGCGCCGGTCCCGGGGTCGACGGGGGGAGCGGCCGCGGGCTTGCCGTCGCGGCTGACGATGCCGACCTGGCGGCCGTCGGCCAGCACGATCCAGCCGCCGACGAGCTTCGCGCCGCGCACGGTGGCCGTCGCCCGGTACAGCCCCGACGGCTTGACCGCCTTCTCGGCCGTGAAGGCGTAGTGGCCGCCGTCGACGTCGACCGTGCCGCGGATGCTCGTGCCCTCGCCGAGCGTGCCGTTCAGCTCGGCGCCTCGGCCGCCGGTCAGCTTCATGCTGCCGTCGTCCGCGACGTCGCCCTTCAGCCACGACTCCTTGCTGTGCCCGTCGCAGAAGTAGGCGATGGCCTTCCGGTCCCGGACCGACACGGCCACCGACGCGGAGTCGTCGTCGGTGCGCCCCGCGTAGGAGGCGTTCGGCACGGCTGCCCGCGGCGGAGCGGACGTGGCGGACGGCGTCGGTGACGCGACGCCCGCCGTCGGCGAGGGGCTCGGCGACTCCGTCCGGTACGGGGACGTGCTGCTCCTCGTCCCCGTCGTCGCGTCGAGCGCCAGCAGGATCAGGCCGAACAGCAGACCCGCGAGCAGGGTCAGCAAGGGTCCGGGACGTTTCATGGGACGGCCTCCCCCGAGGCGGGCTTGCCTGTCATCAGAGCGGACGGCGGCCCCGGCGTAAAGAGGCGCACGGGGGTGTTCTCACACCAAGTAGCAGAATAGGTCGATGTGGGTGAGATTGAGAGGGTTCGCGGCTCGCGTCGGCCCTGTCTCAGCGGGCGGGCGCCGCGCACCGGCCGGGCGCGGCCTGACTAGGCTGGACCGACCAAGAGCCGATACGCATCTGAGCAAGGAGCAGCGCCGTGGCGGTACGAGCGGTCCGGGGGGCCGTCCAACTGGAGCGGGACGAGGCCGGTCACATGGACGAGCAGGTCGGGGCCCTGCTCACCGCCATCCTGGAGCGGAACTCGCTGACCACCGACGACCTGATCAGCATCTGGTTCACGGCCACGCCCGACCTGCACAGCGACTTCCCGGCGGCCGCCGCCCGCAAGCTCGGCATCGTCGACGTACCGCTGATCTGTGCCCAGGAGCTGGACATCGAGGGCGCCATGCCCCGGGTCGTGCGTGTCCTCGCGCACATCGAGTCGGACCGGCCCCGCGCCGACATCGCCCACGTCTACCTCGGCGCCGCGGCCGCCCTGCGCAAGGACATCGCCCAGTGAGGACCGCGCTCGTCATCGGCACCGGCCTCATCGGTACGTCCGCCGCGCTCGCCCTGTCCCAGCGGGGCGTCACCGTCTACCTCGCCGACTACGACTCCGAGCAGGCCCGCACGGCGGCCGCGCTGGGCGCCGGCACGGACGAGACCCCTCAGGGCCCCGTCGACCTGGCGATCGTCGCCGCTCCGCCCGCGCACGTGGCCGGGGTCCTCGCCGACGTCATGCGCCGCGGCGTGGCCCGCGGCTACCTCGACGTGGCCAGCGTCAAGGGCGGCCCGCGCCGCGAGCTGGAGGCCCAGGGCCTCGACCTGTCGGCGTACATCGGCACCCACCCCATGTCGGGCCGCGAGAAGTCCGGCCCGCTGGCCGCGACCGGCGACCTGTTCGAGGGCCGCCCCTGGGTGCTGACGCCCACCCGGGACACGGACACCGAGGTGCTGAACCTCGCCCTGGAGCTGGTCTCGCACTGCCGGGCGGTGCCGGTCGTCATGGACGCCGACGCCCACGACCGCGCCGTCGCCCTGGTCTCCCACATGCCCCACCTGGTCTCCAGCATGGTCGCCGCCCGCCTGGAGAAGGCCGAGGAGACGGCCGTACGGCTGTGCGGCCAGGGCATCCGGGACGTGACCCGGATCGCCGCCTCCGACCCCGGGATGTGGATCGACATCCTGTCGGCGAACCCGGGGCCGGTCGCCGACCTCCTCGCCGACGTCTCCGCCGACCTCGACGAGACCGTCCGCGCCCTGCGCGCCCTGCAGTCCGCCGACGAGACCAAGCGCCGCGAGGGCAGCGCCGGGATCGAGGACGTGCTGCGGCGCGGGAACGCCGGGCAGGTCCGGGTGCCGGGCAAGCACGGCACCGCTCCGCGCGCCTACGAGACGGTCGCGGTCCTCATCGACGACCAGCCCGGCCAGCTGGCCCGCATCTTCGCCGACGCGGGACGGGCCGGGATCAACGTCGAGGACGTACGCATCGAGCACGCGACCGGTCAGCAGGCCGGTCTGGTGCAGCTGATGGTGGAGCCGAAGACGGCGCCGGTGCTGACCGCGGCGCTGCGCGAGCGGGGCTGGGCCATCCGCCAGTGAGCGCGCCGGGCCGCCGCCCGGCGCGGGGTCGGGCCGTCCGCCCGTAATCGGGTCTCCGGGGAGCCAGTAACCTTGTGCGGGGCGCATTCGTGTCCCGCACACCACCCATCCAGCACCAGGAAGGTGTCCCCCCGTGGAAAACGGCGCCGCCCGGACCGCCCAGCCCGTCATTGTCGCGATCGACGGCCCCTCGGGCACGGGCAAGTCGAGCACGTCGAAGGCCGTGGCCGCGCAGCTCGGCCTGAGCTACCTGGACACCGGGGCCCAGTACCGGGCGATCACCTGGTGGATGGTGACCAACGGCATCGACCTGGCGGACCCCTCCGCGGTCGCGGCGATGGCGGGCAAGCCCGAGATCGTCTCCGGTACCGACCCGAACGACCCGACGATCACGGTCGACGGCGTCGACGTGGCCGCCCCGATCCGCACCCAGGAGGTCACCTCCAAGGTCAGCGCGGTCAGCGCGGTGCCCGAGGTGCGCGCCCGGATCACCGAGCTGCAGCGCTCGCTGGCCGCCGGCGCCGAGAGCGGCATCGTCGTCGAGGGTCGTGACATCGGTACGACCGTGCTGCCGGACGCCGACCTGAAGGTCTTCCTGACCGCCTCCCCGGAGGCCCGCGCGGCCCGCCGCAGCGGCGAGCTCAAGGGCGTGGACATCCACGCCACCCGTGAGGCGCTGATCAAGCGCGACGCGGCCGACTCCAGCCGCAAGACCTCGCCGCTCGCCAAGGCGGACGACGCGGTCGAGGTGGACACCACCGACCTCACGCTCCCGCAGGTCATCGAGTGCGTGGTCACCCTTGTCGAGGAGAGGCGAGCCGGGAAGTGAACGAAGCCGCGTCCATGACCCCGTCCGAGACCCCGTCCGAGCGGGGAGCCGAGGTCGGACGGCGTATCGGGGTCGGCCTGATGTACGGGCTGTGGAAGCCGCGTGTGCTCGGCGCCTGGAAGGTGCCCGCGAGCGGCCCGGTGATCTTCGCCGTCAACCACTCCCACAACATCGACGGCCCGATGGTCATGGGTGTGGCGCCTCGGCCGGTGCACTTCCTGATCAAGAAGGAGGCGTTCATCGGTCCGCTGGGCTCCTTCCTGACCGGCATCGGGCAGCTGCAGGTGGACCGCACGAGCGCCGACCGAGGCGCGATCACCCGGGCGCTCGGCGTCCTGCAGAACGGGGGAGCGCTCGGCATCTTCCCGGAGGGCACCCGGGGCGAGGGCGACTTCGCCTCCCTGCGTGCCGGGCTCGCGTACTTCGCGGTCCGCGGCGGTGCTCAGGTCGTGCCGGTCGCCGTCCTGGGAAGCGCCGAGCGACGGGGCCGGTTGATCAAGGCGCTGCCCCCGCTGCGCTCCCGCGTCGACGTCGTCTTCGGCGACCCCTTCGAGGCGGGCGACGGCAGCGGCCGCCGTACGCGCAAGGCGCTGGACGAGGCGACCGAGCGCATCCAGAAGCAGCTCACCGCGCACCTGGAAAACGCCAGGCGTCTCACCGGGCGCTAGGCGACACTGAGTAGTGGATCAGGCCGTATCGGGCGGATCCACCGATCACCACGATGAACGAGGTACGGACTTCATGAACGACCAGATCCAGCCCGACGGCTCGGAGCACGAGTACGAGCACGGGGCGCTCGGCGACGCCGAGTACGCGGAGTTCATGGAGCTCGCCGCCGAAGAGGGCTTCGACCTGGAGGACGTCGAGGGCGCCATCGAGGCGGCGGGCCACGGTCCGCTGCCCGTGCTCGCCGTCGTCGGCCGCCCGAATGTCGGCAAGTCGACACTCGTGAACCGGATCATCGGCCGCCGCGAGGCGGTCGTCGAGGACAAGCCGGGCGTCACCCGCGACCGCGTGACCTACGAGGCCGAGTGGGCGGGCCGCCGCTTCAAGGTCGTCGACACCGGCGGCTGGGAGCAGGACGTCCTCGGCATCGACGCCTCCGTCGCCGCCCAGGCCGAGTACGCGATCGAGGCCGCCGACGCGGTCGTCTTCGTCGTCGACGCCAAGGTCGGCGCCACCGACACCGACGAGGCGGTCGTACGGCTGCTGCGCAAGGCCGGCAAGCCCGTCGTGCTCTGCGCCAACAAGGTCGACGGCCCGAGCGGCGAGGCCGACGCCTCCTACCTGTGGTCCCTCGGCCTCGGCGAGCCGCACCCGGTCTCGGCCCTGCACGGCCGTGGCACCGGCGACATGCTGGACGCCGTCCTGGAGGCGCTGCCCCAGGCGCCCGCGCAGTCCTTCGGCACCGCGATCGGCGGTCCGCGCCGCATCGCGCTGATCGGCCGCCCGAACGTCGGCAAGTCCTCGCTGCTGAACAAGGTGGCGGGCGAGGAGCGCGTCGTCGTCAACGAACTGGCGGGCACGACCCGTGACCCGGTCGACGAGCTGATCGAACTGGGCGGCGTGACGTGGAAGTTCGTCGACACCGCCGGCATCCGTAAGCGCGTCCACCTCCAGCAGGGCGCCGACTACTACGCCTCGCTGCGCACCGCGGCCGCCGTCGAGAAGGCCGAGCTGGCCGTCATTCTGATCGACGCCTCCGAGAACATCTCGGTCCAGGACCAGCGCATCGTCACCATGGCCGTGGAGGCGGGGCGCGCGGTCGTCCTGGCCTTCAACAAGTGGGACACCCTCGACGAGGAGCGCCGCTACTACCTGGAGCGGGAGATCGAGACCGAGCTCGGCCAGGTCGCCTGGGCGCCGCGGGTCAACGTCTCGGCGCGCACCGGCCGTCACATGGAGAAGCTGGTCCCGGCGATCGAGACGGCTCTGGCGGGCTGGGAGACGCGCGTGCCGACCGGCCGCCTCAACGCCTTCCTCGGCGAGCTGGTCTCGGCCCACCCGCACCCGGTCCGGGGCGGCAAGCAGCCGCGCATCCTCTTCGGCACGCAGGCCGGCACCAAGCCGCCGCGGTTCGTGCTGTTCGCCTCCGGCTTCATCGAGGCGGGCTACCGGCGCTTCATCGAGCGCCGGCTGCGTGAGGAGTTCGGCTTCGAGGGCACACCGATCCACATCTCGGTGCGGGTGCGCGAGAAGCGCGGCGCGAAGAAGAAGTGACGCGACAGCGGTACGACGAAGAGGGCGGCTCCTTCCCGGAGCCGCCCTCTCGTGCTTCGTACCCCCGGCGGGTCGGCCGCCCCCTGTGGCTCAGCCGCCCTGGCGCGGGCCTGGCGGCAGGGCCGGGACGGGGTGCAGTCCCGTGGTGTGCGGGGTCAGCGGTCCGACCCGCTGCCACTGCCCGTGGTGCTGCCCGCCGTTGCTCCGGGCGCTGAACGCGCCCGCCCGGTAGGCGCTGTACGAGCTGCTGAACGTGCCCGGCCGGTGTCCGCCGTACGAGCCCGTACTGTGCAGGATGCTCCCGAAGGCGGTGAAGCCCAGATCCTCCTCGCCGCTGCGGTCGCCCGGCAGCGTGCGGAAGGACTTGACCCACTCGGAGTAGAGCCGGTCGTAGATCGGCGTGGCCGATGGGCCGGCCTGGGGGTCCCGGGCGGACGGGATCGACGGGAGGGGGGAGCGGCCGGGAACGTCGTATGCGTGCACGTATGTCCAAACGACCGGGCACGGGAAGGGATGCGGGCGCGCGCCGCCCCGTCAGGGGCGCGCGGGGGTTGCTCGGGTTCCCTCAGGTGCCCGCGAGCGGCATCGCCGCCGCGACCAGCTTCCCGTTCGCCGCGGCCTTGTCCAGCGCGTCGCGCAGCAGGTCCTCCCGGGGCTGGCGTCCGATGGACCCCACGGGGGCCGCGAACATGAGCACCTGCTGGTGCTTGTTGGCGGCGGCCCGCCAGCTGTCCGTCACCTGCAGCGGCTGGTGCGCCTGCCACCAGGCGACCGGCTGGCCCCCGTTGGCGCTCGGCTGGAGCACCGCGTGCAGCTGCCCGACGGCCAGCAGCACCGACCAGCCGTGCAGCACGGGGGGCACCGAGGACAGCTCCGTCACCGGCATGAACCCCTGCTCGATGAGCAGCGGCAGGAAGTCGTCCCCGATGCCCGTCGTGCCCGGGCGCACGATCGGTGAGGTGGGCTCCACGACGAGCGCCGGGTGCAACTCCCCGGCGATCAGGACGAGCCCGCTGGTCACGCCGAGGACGGCCTGCTCGGGCACGGCCCTGTTCGGCATCCCGCCGGAGGCGATGTCGCCGCTGATGGAGCGCACCGCGCCCTGCAACTGCTCCTCGGTGACCTGGACGACCTGCGAGGGCAGGCAGCTGGCGTGGGCGAAGGCGAGGACAGCGGTCTCGTCCCCGATGAACAGGACGGTGCTGGTGCGCTCCTGCTTGGAGTCGCCCGGGGTGCGGCAGGAGGTGCAGTCGTAACTGCCCGGGGCGTTCTCTCCGGCGAGCAGCCGGTCGGCTTCTTCGTCGCCGATCTCGGCGCGTACGGCGTCGCTGACGTCGAGCATGCGCGGCACGGGTGGCTCCCTCGGGATGCGTGCGTGAAGGGCCGGGTGGCTCCCGGTCCATGAGCCCCGGGGGTTCCGGGCTCATGAAGATGACAACGGGCGATCTGTGGCGGGAGTCACGCCCCGAGGGGAACGGAATCGAACCACCCAACGCACAGGGTCACCCGTCGTACGGAATTGCCCACTCCCCGTCAACTTCGTGCAGAGTCAAGGTACTTGGATCGGTGAAGTGCGTCACACGCCGCTTGAGCCGCTGGTCGACATATTAGGAAATCGGCGAATGAAATGGGTGTCCGAAAATAGCCGCTACCCGGGGTAACTGTTAACTGGCCTGGAATGACAAGGAGTTGGTTGATCCCGGCTCGCCCGGCTTCTTACATTCATCGGCCGTGTGCAACTTGCACCGCTCGGGAACGTCCACCGACCGCGCACCAGGCAAGCACGACAGCAGCGGCTCGGACGGACGGGGCGAGCGCGACGAACCGCGGTCCTGCGCGGCGAGTGCGCTCCGCCTTGGGGGAGCCCGGGTCAGTGGAGAGGGATTTACATGTCCGAGTGTGCCGATACCACCCGCAAGGCGCGTAAGACGGCGATCCTCGCCGGGGCCGCGCTGCTCGCCCCGCTGGGTCTACTGGCGACGAGCGGCAACGCCAACGCCGCCGACAACGGAGTGTGGGACCGCATCGCCCAGTGCGAGAGCGGCGGCAACTGGCACATCAACACCGGCAACGGCTACTACGGCGGGCTCCAGTTCTCCGCCGGCACCTGGCGCGCGTACGGCGGCTCGGCCTACGCGTCGACCGCCGACCAGGCCTCCAGGTCGCAGCAGATCGCCGTCGCCACCAAGGTTCAGCACGCCCAGGGATGGGGCGCCTGGCCGGTCTGTTCGGCCCGCGCCGGAGCGTACGGCTCCGCACCCGAGGCGGCCTCCTCCGGCACACGCGGCACGGCGACCACGAAGAGCGCGAAGCCGGCGACGAGCGCGAAGACCGTGACGACCAGGAAGGCGACGCCCGCGAAGCCGTCGAAGACGGCGGAGCGCCCAGCGGGCCACACCAACCGCGACGCGTCCCGGGCCTCTTCCGGCCACCACTACACCGTCCGCCAGGGCGACACGCTGAGCGGCATCGCCGACCGGCACGGAACCACCTGGGAGCGGATCTACGCCGCCAACAAGTCCGTCATCGGCTCGGATCCCGACCTGATCGTGCCCGGGCAGCGCCTCGCACTCTGAGCCGCACCCTGCTGACCCGGACACCACGCCCCACCCGGTCCGCCGACCGGGTGGGGCGCTGTCATTCCCCGCACCGCTCCGGTGAGCCCGGTGAGCCCGTCCACTCGCCCGCCTCCCCGGCGAAGACGACCGTCCCGCGGCGCAGCGCGTACACGAACGCCGCCCGGCGGCGCAGCACCGGTGGCAGCCGCTGCTCGGCGATCACGACACACGCGTCGAGGGCGGCCAGCAGTTCGTACGTGTGCGCCGCCACCGACGGCGCCATGCCCTGCGTGGGCTCGTCCACGAGCAGCACGCGCGCGTGGGCCGACAGGGCGCGGGCGAGGGCCAGCATGCGCTGCTCGCCCCCGGACAGCGTGCCGGCCCGGCGGGCGAGCAGCGGGCGCAGCTGCGGATAGGCGGGCAGGGCGAAGTCGGTGACGGACCCCGCGAGTTCCAGGTTCTCCCGCACCGTCAGCGATCCGAACACGGCCCGCCGCTCGGGCACCAGGCGCAGACCGCGCCGGGCCCGTTCATGCGCGGGCGCACGGGTCACGTCGGCGCCGTCCCAGGCCACCGCGCCTCCGCACAACGGCAAGGTTCCGGCCAGTGCGCGCAGAGCGGTCGTCCGGCCGGAGCCGTTGCGGCCGAGCAGGACCGTCAGTCCCGGGCCGGGCGCGACGAGTGTGACTCCGTGCAGGGCTTCAAGCGGGCCGTAGCGCACGCGCGCGTGCCGCAACGCGATGCTCGTTCCGGTCATGGGGCGGCCGCCGTTCCGAGGCCCTCCAGGACGCGGTCGGGCGGGCCGGAGGCGACGACACGGCCCGCCGTCAGCACATGCACGACATCGGCGAGGCCGGCGACCAGGTCGAGGTCGTGCTCGACGACGAGCAGGGCGGTGCCGTCGGCGGCGAGCGCCCGCAGCACCCGGGCCAGCGCGTCGATCTCCGCGCTGTCGAGTCCCGCGGCGGGCTCGTCGAGCAGCAGCACGCGCGGGCCGCCCGCGAGGGCCCGGGCCAGCTCGACCCGGCGCAGCGTGCCGGTGGGCAGCCCGGCGGCGGGCAGTGCTTGTACCGGCCCGTCCAGGCCCAGCAGGCGCAACGCCCGCTCGACCGCGCCGCCCGGCTCGGCGACCCGGGCCTGCTCGGCGCCCACCCGTACGTTCTCCTCCACCGTCAACGACGGGAACACGGCGACCTGCTGGAAGGTCCGCGCGATCCCGAGCCGGGTGCGGGCGTGCGCCGGGAGCCGCGTGATGTCCCGGCCGCCCAGCACCACTCGCCCGCGCGCGGGACTCAGGGTCCCCGCCAGGCAGTGGAACAGGGTGCTCTTCCCGGCCCCGTTGGGGCCGACGACGGCACTGACCTGCCCCGCCCACAGATCGAGATCGACACCGTCGAGCACGGTGAATCCACCGTAGCGAGCACGAAGGCGCCGGGCGGCGAGGAGGGGGAGGTGGCCGCCGGGAAGAGGGGGTGCGGGGCGGGTCGGCTGTGAGGCGGCGGGTGTGCGGGCCGGCCGTGGGACGGCGGAGGCGCGGGCAGCCGTGCGGGGCGGCCGTCCCGGCACAGCCCGGCGCAGTCTCGTCCGCATCCGCGCGCCTCTCTCCGTGAGCCGCGGTCGTCGTCGCGGCCGCAGGCGGGACGCCGCCGCACGCAGCGCGTCGTACGGGCCGCCGGGAAATCTGCCGATGAGGACCGCCAGCAGGCCGATCAGCGCCGCCGCAACGCCGCCCCGGGCCCCCGCGTCGAGTCCCACCAGGAGGGCCGCGGCGGCCAGGGCGCCCAGGGTGCTGTCGGCGCCCAGGACCACGACCGCGGCGAACCACAGCAGTCCGCGTACCGGGTCGTACGCGCCGGGGTCGAAGGCGCGCACTCCCATGCCCAGCATGCCCCCGCCGAGGGCGGCGAGGGCGGCGCCCGCGACGAAGGCGAGGAGCTTCAGGGACGGGACGGGCACGCCCGCCGCGGACGCGCCCGACTCGTGGTCCCGCAGGGCGGCGAGCGCCCGCCCCGTACGGCCGTGGCGCAGGGCGCGCGTCGCCATCAGCGCGAGGGCCAGCAGGGCCAGTTCCAGGACGTAGTACGCGCGGTCCCCGTCGAAGCCCGCCGGGCGGTCCAGCGACAGCCCGGAGGTGGCGTACGGCTGCGCGAACACGAAGCGGCTCACCCCGACGCCCACCGCGAAGGTCGCGACCGCCAGGGCCAGGCCGCGACGGCTGATCGCCGGCCAGCCGGTGAGCAGGCCCAGCGGGGCCACCAGGGCCACCGCGGCCGCCAGCGCCGCCAGTTCGGGCAGCCGCGGCAGGCCCGGGAAGCGGCCCGCCGCGAGCAGCGCCGTGAACAGGGCGCCCAGACCGGCGTACGCCGCCTGCCCCAGGGAGATCTGACCGCCGCGCCCGGTGACCACGACCAGGGACAGCAGCACCACGCCCAGCGCGGGCACCTGGACCGAGGTGTGCAGGTCCGAGCCCGCGAAGCCGAGCGGCAGCAGGAACAGCACCGCCGCCACCGTCCGGGCGCCGGGCGGGGCCGGCACGCGCGCGGTGGCCGGGCGCGGCAGGGCGTCGCGCGTGCCGACGCCGGGCAGCACCAGGGCGGCGACGAGCAGCGCCACGACGAAGAGGTTCGCCCCGACCGCCTGCAGCAACGACGCGCCCCAGCCCGGTGGATGCCACCGCGTCAGCTGGCTCTGCGCGACACCGATACCGAGGGCCGCCACCACGGCGACCGGCAGGCTGCGCATCCGCGCGGCCACCGCGACCGCGACCACCTCCATGACGAGCAGCGGCAGGCCGTACGGGTCGAGGCGGACGTACGGCGCCAGCAGCACGCCCGTCAGCCCGGCCGTGAACAAGCCGAACGCCCAGCCCGCCGCGGCCACCCGGTCCGCGTCGACGCCGCCCAGCACGGCCAGCTGCCGGTCGTCCACCACCGCCCGCAGCTCCCGCCCGAACCGCGTCCAGCGGCTCACCGCCCCGACCCCCGCCGCGAGCAGCAGCGCCACCGCCAACTGCCCCCAGGGATCCGCCGACACCAGCTCCGGCGCGTCGTCCCGCGCCCCCTGCCCCCACACCAGCGCGGCCCCGCCCACCAGCAGCACGAACACGCCGATGGACGCCACCAGCGTCTGCGCCGGATCGCCGCCCAGCACGGACAGCGGACGGAAGACGAACCGTTCCAGCAGCACACCGATCCCGGGCGCCAGGACCAGCAGCGTCACCACGGCACCCAGCCACAGCGGGCAGCCCCAGACGACCACGCACTGCCGCAGCGCGTACGCGCACACCATCGCGACCGCCCCGTGCGCGAAGTTGAGCACGCCGGTCGCGCGGTACGTCACGATCAGGCCGATCCCGGTGAGCGCGGCGGCGCTGCCGACGGAGAGACCGGCGAGCGTGAGGTCGTACGTGAGGGAGGACATCAGTCCCTCGCGGCGGCCGGCTCGCATATCGGGCACAGGCCCAGAGCGCCGCTCGTCAGCAGCTTCCCGTCCACCGGGACCGCCTCCGCCTTGCCCGCCACCAACGGGCAGTCCGCACGGTGGTAGAGCGTCCCGCCCGGCACCATCAGCGTCTCCCCGCTGACCGCGAGGGGCGCGGCCGCCGCCCGCGCCGACTCGTCGGCGTCGGCGGGTTCGGCAGCCACCAGCAGCCCGTACAACTCCTCCACCCGCGCGGCGGCGAGCGCGCCCCTGCCGTGCGTGAGCAGAACCGATCCGGCGACGATCAGCGCGGCGCCCGGGACCGTGCAGGAGGCCAGGTAGGGCAGTTGCCGCTCGGAGTACCGCTCGCCGGAGACGCCGTACCACCCGACGACGCACAGCACCGCGCCCGTGGCGAGCGCGGCCCAGCCGGCCCACAGGACGGGGTTCGTGGTCCGCAGTCGGCCTGTCCGCATCGCTGGCTCCCAGGCGTCGTGTGTCTGTCCTTGTCGGCCAATGGCTTGCACTATGCCTTGTGCAAGCCGACCCTGAAAGCTCCGGGCGCGCACTGCCCGGACCGACATCCGGTGGTGAACGGGATGGTTCTCGGGAGCGACCTCAGGCGGGGGAGCGGGACGACGACACGCGGCCGGGCGGCGGTGGGACGGGGTACGGCGCTGACGGCCGCCCTGGTGTTCCTCCTCGGGCCCGCCGTGACGGCGTGCGGAGACGACAGCGGCGGCAGCGACGCCGCGCCCCCCACGCCGTCCGTCGAGCCGACCGGCGGGACCGGGCAGAGCGGGCAGACCGCGCAGACATCGAGTGCCTCCGCGACCGCGCCCGCCCGACCGGCGGCCGCCGTCTCGCTGATCAGACGGAACTGGCAGAAGTTCTTCGACCCGGACACGTCGGCCAAGGACAAGCAGGCGGTCCTGGAGAACGGCGCCGCGATGGCCCCGGTCCTGCGGGCGTTCAACGGTGACCGGCGCGGCGGTCAGGTGGCGGCGAAGGTGACCGAGGTCGCGTTCACCTCGCCGACCGAGGCGACCGTGACGTACACCCTGACCCTGAACGGAGCCACCGCCCTGCCCGACGCCTCCGGGACCGCCGTCCTGGAGCACGGCACCTGGAAGGTCTCCGACAAGACGCTGTGCGCGCTGGTCCAGTTGAGCGGCAATGCCTCGGCGTCGGCCCTGCCGGGCTGCTGAGGCCGCCGTCGCGGTGCTGCTGCTCCTGACGGGCACGGCCTGCGGCAGCCGCCTGCCCGAGCGCGACTTCGAGCACGGCGCCCGCACACCCGCGCCGAGCGCCGCCACGCCGCTGCGGGTCGGCATCGTCACCAGCGCCACCAGTCCGGTCGGCGGCAACGCCTTCACCGGCCCGCGCGACGGCGCCCGCGCGTACTTCGACCGCCTCAACGCGCGCGGGGGCATCGACGGCCGCCGTGTCGAGGTGCGCCTGTGCGACGACGGCGGCAGCGGGGTGGGCAACAACACCTGCGTGCACCGGCTGATCGACGAGGACGGGGTGGTCGCCCTGGTCGCCACCGCGTCCCTGGACTACGCGGGCGCCTCCCGCGTCTCCCACGCGCGCGTGCCCGACATCGGCGGCCAGCCCATCGGCGCCGCCTACGACACCTGGCCGCACCTGTACGGCATCTACGGCAGTTCGGCAGCGCGCGACGGCACACCGGGCTGGGGCGGGAAGCTGTACGGCGGCACGGAGGTGTACCGCTACTTCAAGCGCGTGAAGGGCGCCCGGACCGCCGCGGTCGTCTCCTACAACCAGGCCGCGTCCGCCGCCTACGCCCGGCTCGTCGAGCGGGGCCTGAGGGCCGAGGGCTACCGGGTGGTCACCGAGCAGGTGGACTTCGCGCTGCCCAACTTCCGCGCCGTCGCCGCCGACCTGAAGGAGCAGGGCGCGGACCTGGTCCTCGACGCCATCGACACGCACGGCAACGCCCGGCTGTGCGAGGCGATGGACGACGCCGGCGTGCGGGTCACCGCCAAGGTGACGAACGTCCAGAACTGGACGTCCACCGTCCCGGAGGACTACAAGAACGCCCCGCACTGCCGCAACGCCCTGTGGGCGACCGGATCCAGCCGCAACTTCGAGGACGTAGCGCAGCCGGCCGTACGCGCGTTCCGGGAGGCGACGAAGGGGCTGAGCACCCACTCCCAGTGGCAGCTGGAGGGCTGGGCCGCGGCGATGTGGTTCACGGACGCGGCCAGGTCCTGCGCGAGGAGCGGCATCACGCGCGCGTGCGTCGACGGCTTCGTGAACCGCGCCCGGGACTACACCGCCGACGGCCTGCTGCTCCCCGTACGGTTCGAGCGCCTGAGCCGGCCGCCGACGTCACACCGCGCGTGCCTGTCGGTGGCCCGCTGGGAGGACGGCAGGGGCTGGGTGTCGCAGGGCGACATGAACCGCACCTGCTTCGACGTGCCGCAACTGCCGTACACGCCCTGATCCTTCAGGACACGGGTTGTCCGCATCGGCTGGCAGACTCGACCACATGTTGGAGACCTCGGCACGACTGCTGCGCCTGCTCTCGCTGCTCCAGGCCCACCGCGAATGGTCCGGCGCCGAGCTGGCCGATCGGCTCGGCGTCACCGCGCGCACGGTGCGCCGGGACGTGGACCGGCTGCGCGAACTGGGCTACCCGGTCAACGCCAGCCCCGGCACCGGCGGCGGCTATCAGCTCGGGGCCGGGGCCGAGCTGCCGCCGCTGCTGCTGGACGACGACGAGGCGGTCGCCGTCGCCGTGGGCCTGCGCACGGCCGCCGGTCAGGGCATCGAGGGCATCGGCGAGAGCTCCGTACGGGCCCTGGCGAAGCTGGAGCAGGTGCTGCCGGACCGGCTGCGCCGCCGCGTGGGCGCCCTGAACGCGTTCACCGTGCCGATGCTGCGCGGGTCGCGGTCCTCCGCCGTCGACCCGGCCCTGCTGACCGAGCTCGCCCACCTGTGCCGCGACGCCGAACGCCTGCGCTTCGAGTACCGCGGCCACGACGGCACCACCACCCGGCGTGCCGTCGAACCGCACCGCCTGGTGTGCACCGAGCGTCGCTGGTACCTGGTCGCCTGGGACCTCGACCGGGCCGGCTGGCGGACGTTCCGCGCCGACCGCATCACGCCGAAGCCGCCGCACGGCCCGCGCTTCACCCCGCGCGAGGCGCCCGCCGAGGACCTCGCCGCGTACGTCTCGCGGGGCGTGTCCACGCGCGCGTACGCCGCGCACGCCGTCGTCCGGCTGCTGGTGCCCCTGCACGAGGCCGCCGAACACATCTCCCCGTCCGCCGGGACGCTGGAGCCGGACGGCGAGGACGCGTGCGTCCTGCGCACCGGGGCCGCGAATCTCGACGTGATGGTGATTCACGTGATGATGATGGGGTTCGAGTTCGAAGTGCTGGAGCCGGCCGAGCTCACCGAGACGATCCGGACGGCCCGGGACCGGCTGTCGCGCGCCCTGGAGCGCGGTGCCTCACCTCCGCATACGCCCCCGCGCCGGCCCGGCGGTTCTGTGTGGAAGCGGTGAAATTCTTATGCGCTGTCAGCTCTTTGGTTCCTCTGGATTCCCCCTGGAATCACGGTGGAGAGCCGCCTCTCTCGGCACTTCCGGCGCTTTCCGCCGGGCTATTCGAAGAGCTGTCCCGGCGTCTGGGAATTTCGTTCGAATGCGCCGGTAAGGCGTACGGAACCGTTCGTCCGAGTGACGGAGTTGGGCCGGAACGCGTGTCGTGATCCTGTGACAGAAGCGTGACCGGAGGGGGATCCGGGCCATACGCGGTTCTTACCTTCCGACCCGCCGCCTGCGTCTTCCGTCCCACCGGATACGGCTTCCGTGAGTGACGGAGAGGGCCTAGCGTGGCGGCATGGCACCGATTCCCACTCCGCCCGCGGAGCCCCAGGACAGTCCGGACGGGTACGTCGGCCTCGACTCCGAGCATGCCGAGCGGCTGGCGCGGCAGCGGGGGTGGTCGGCGGTGCGGTCGCTGCCGCCGGGCGCGATCATCACGATGGAATACCGCGTGGGACGGCTGAACTTCGAGGTGCGGGACGGCCGCGTCGCGCGTGCCTGGAAGGGCTGACCGGACGACGGCGAAGGCCCCGGCTCCTGAGCAGGGAGCCGGGGCCTTCGCCGGTGCGGGGTCGGATGTGCGTACCGGACCCCGCCAAGTGACGTCCGTCAGCCGCCCGTCACGGGGCGGGCCGTCGGGGCGGCACCGCGCGGCACCCGGTCCGAGTGCGGCGGGCGGCGGCTGCCCGCCGGGGTGACCGGGCTGCGCTCCGAGCGGGCCGTGTGCGGGCCGGGGGCCAGGTGGATCGGCGCTCGCGGCGAGCGGGCCGACGCGACCGGCTCCCGCTCCGGGGCCGCCGTGACCGGTTCGGCCGCGCTCTCGGCCATGGAGGTGCGCGGCTTGAGGGCCACGGGCGTGACCGGCGCCGGCAAGGACAGCGGACGGCCGCGGCGGGCGCGCCAGATGTCGCGCAGGTCGAAGAGCCCGACCTCCGCCCGGGCGATCAGCGGCTCGAACCACGGCAGCGCCAGCAGGATCAGCAGTCCCGCGGCCCAGCCCAGCAGCACGTCGCTCAACCAGTGCGTACCGAGGTAGACGGTGGCCATCCCGACGCCGAGCGAGGTCACCGCCGACAGCGCCGACAGCCAGCGGCGCGCTCTCGGGGTGGAGGCCAGATACGCCAGGATGCCCCAGGTCACCACGGCGTTGGCGGTGTGGCCGCTGGGAAATATATCGCCGCCCAGACCCATCTCGTTCGAGCCGATCACGGTGGCGTAGTGCGGTCCGAGGCGGCCCATGCCGAGCTTCGCGGCGCCGACCGTGATGTTGAGCAGCAGCAGTGAGGCGCCGAGGGTCAGCAGCGGGCGGAGCGTGTGCTGCCGCCAGGAGCGCCAGCCCAGCCAGGCCGCGACCATCACGGCGGTGGGGCCGCGCTGGCCGAGCACCACGTAGTAATCGACGAACCAGTGGATCCCGGACCACTGCTGGTACGGCCGGAAGAACATGACCTGCCAGTCGAGCCGCACCAGCCATGAACTGGTCACCACGGCCCACACGATCGCCATGTAGAAAGCCAGGGTCGAGGAGAACAGCACGACCCGGTGCCGGCTCATCTTCGGCACATCGATGTGGGCCGGTCGTTCCGGCTCACGGTCCAGCCTCGCGAACACCCGGTCCAGACGGGTGAGGTTTCGTTCGGTACGCACCCAATCGACGTTACAGCGAGTGAGCTCAGGACCCGGTCGAATCACCGGCTTTGTGATGACGATGTGATGTGGGAAACCTCTCAGGAGGCGTCCCAATTCCGGGGATTCGGCAATCTCGGTGAACGGATCGCGTCAATTCCTTTGATCATGCCGGGCGGTCGTTATATGGCGCTTTTGAATTCGTTCACCGGAGCATGGGCTGGATTTACCCGGCTGCTCATCGAGCGCCCAGAGACGATCATGGGGGACCGGAGCCGTTCAGCCAGAACGCGCCGTAGACCGCCGACGCCACCGCGACACCGGCCGTGACCAGCGCCGATCGGGAGGTGCGCAGCCGGGCCAGGGCCAACGCGAGGGGCAGCAGCAGGGGGAAGGCGGGCAGCAGCAGCCGTGGCTTCGAACCGAAGTAGCTCGACGCGCACAGGGCGAGCGCGGTGACGACACCTGTGTACACCAGCAGCGGAAGCGGCTGGCGCTGTCGGACGCCGGTGACGTACAGCCAGATCACCAGGCCGACCCCGATGATGAGTCCCAGCCCGGCGAGGGCCGTCGGAAATGACGTGAACTTGTCGATTACGAAGCGTGCGAAGGCATATCCGCCGTCGAAGCCGTTGCGCCAGCCGGCCTGCACGTCCAGATAGCCGAGCGGGCCCTTGCCGGTGCGGTGGCCGACCCACAGGACATAGGCGGCGGCGCCGAGGGGGGCGAGCAGCATGCCGAGGGCGCGATGCCAAATGGGTGCGCCGGTTGTTACGGAAGAGGCGCGTGTTTCGTACTGTGCGCCGTCCGCTTCTGGAACACGCCGAGCGTGGACGGCGCTTGCCGCGGCGGGAGCGCATTCCTCGTTCCGCGCGCCGTGTGTGGCGGCCATGCGTCGGTCTCGCACGAACGGGACAAGGCCCGCCGCCCACACCGCGGCGACCACGGCCAGCCCCACCGGCCGGGTCAGCCCCGCCAGCGCGGCCAGGGTGCCCGCGGTCACCCACCGGCCGGTCAGCACGGCGTACAGCGACCAGGCGGCGAGGGCCGTGAACAGCGACTCGCTGTACGCCATCGACTGCACGATCCCGACCGGCAGCACCGCCCACAGCAGTACCGCGCAGACCCCGGCCCGGCGGCCGTACACGTGGTCCGCCACCGCGAAGATCCCCCAGGCGGCGGCGAGCGAGGCGCACAGGGCGACGACGAAGCCGGCGTCGGCGTACGACAGCGGCGTGAGCGCGTGCAGCAGCCGCTCCAGCCAGGGCAGCAGCGGGAAGAAGGCGAGGTTGGAGTGGACGTCGCCGTTCGGCAGGCGCACCTCGTAGCCGTAGCCGAGCTCGGCGACCCGCGTGTACCACAACGCGTCCCACCGTGCGGTCAGCAAGGTGTACGCGCTCTTGCCGCGCGCCGCGCTCCACAGCGTCAGCACGACCAGGCCCAGGGCGCGCACCGCCGCGTACCCGAGCAGAGCCGGGGCCGCGCGGCGCAGGGAGGGGGCACGAGGTGGTGCCACGTGCGTCGCAAGATCGGTCACGGGCTCGATTATCGACGCCCGCGGGAACCGGACCGATCCCCGGGGCGTGGTCAAGACCAGGAGGCAGTGGCGTACGCCACACGAGTTGAGTGGAATGTGTGAGAGGTCCGCCACGCTCGGGCGGAACGAACTCGCGTACGCTGACGAGTCACTCGCGTTCGTTGGCGCGGGCCGGAGACACCGCTCCTCTCCGGCCGTACGACGGGGAGTCCCCGCCCTGCCGATCCGCCGCACGCGAGGGTTCATCTGGGAGGTACGTACATGTCCGGGACGACCACGGCTGCCGTTCGGCCGCGCCGTCGGGCGGCCGGGGCCGGTGCCAACCGCTGGGTCGTTCTCGTCGTCCTCTGCGTCAGCCTGCTCCTGGTCGCCGTCGACGCGACCGTACTGCACGTGGCGGTGCCCGCCGTCACCGAGGACCTCAAGCCCGGCGCGATAGAACTGCTCTGGATCGTCGACGTCTATCCGCTGGTCTGCGCCTCTTTGCTGATCCTCTTCGGCACGCTCGGCGACCGGGTGGGCCGCAGAAGGATCCTGCTGCTCGGGTACGCCCTGTTCGGTGTCGCCTCCGCGGCGGCGGCCCTCGCGCCGAGCGCCGAGGTGCTGATCCTCGCGCGGGCGCTGCTCGGCGTCGGCGGCGCGATGATCATGCCGGCCACGCTGTCCATCCTGCGCCAGGTCTTCCCCGACCGCCGGGAACGGGCGCTCGCGATCGGCATCTGGAGCGCGGTGGCCGCGGTGGGCGCGGCCGTCGGCCCGCTGCTCGGCGGCTTCCTCCTCGAACACTTCTGGTGGGGCTCGGTCTTCCTCGTCAACATCCCGCTGATGCTGATCAGCCTGCCGGTCGGGCGGCTGCTGCTGCCCGAGTCGACCGGCGAGCGCGACGGTCCCTGGGACGTGGTCGGCGCCCTGATGGCGGCGGCCGGGCTGTTCGGGCTGGTGCTCGGCGTGAAGCGGCTCGGCGGCGGCGAGTCGGCGGTGAGCGTGTTCACGCTGGTGCCGCTGGTGCTGGGCACGCTGCTGCTGGTGCTGTTCGTCCGGCGTCAGCGGCGGCGTCCGTATCCGCTGGTTGATCTGCGGATGTTCAGGCGGCCCGCGTTCATCACCTCGGTGGGCTGCATCGTGCTGGCGATGCTCGCGCTGGTGGGCCTGGAGCTGATCGCGGCGCAGTACCTGCAACTGGTGCTGGGCCTCTCCCCCCTGCAGACCGGCCTGAGGCTGCTCCCGCTGACGATCGCGGCGATGGCCTCGGGGCTGGCGGGAGCCCGGATGCTGCGGCGCTTCGGGCCGCGGCGGATGGTGTGCTTCGGTTTCTGTCTGACCGCCGCGGCGGTGCTGACGCTGACCGCGATGGGCGGCGACGACAACGCGCCGTTGCTGCTCTTCGGATTCCTCCTGCTCGGCTTCGGCCTGGAGACGACGCTCTTCGGCGCCTACGAGTCGATGCTGAGCGAGGCGCCGTCGGAGCAGGCCGGCGGGGCCGCGGCGATCGGCGAGACCTCGTACCAGCTGGGGGCCGGTATCGGCATCGCGCTCCTCGGCAGTGTCATGAACGCGGCTTACACGCCCCGGCTCGCGGACGTGCCCGGGGTCCCGGCGTCGGCGTCGGTGTCGGCGGGGCACTCGCTGGGGGAGGCCTACCAGGTCGCCGACCGGCTCGGCGGGTCGGCCGGGGACGCCCTGCGCCGGGCGGCGCGCGACTCCTTCGTGCACGGCCTGCACCTCACCCTGCTGGTGAGCGCGGGCCTGCTGCTGCTCGGCGCGGTGATGGCACTGCGGCTGCCGCGGGTGATGCAGTGCGAGGGGGCGCCGGTGGAGGTTCCCGCGCCCCGCGAGCCGGCGAGGACCCGCGTCTCGGCGTGACCGGTCGTCGCCCACCGGCTTCCGCGCCGCCCGCACGGGCGGGGCGCGGGGTGCGAGAGTGGGGGCTGGACGTGCGGGGCGGTGCGCCGTAGCGTCTGGGCCGAGTCCTGACTAGCGGTGCTAGTTTTTCCCTGTCGGAGGGTGGTTCATGTCCTCGTCCTCTAAGTTGCCCCCGTTCGATCCCGCCGATCCCCTCGGGATCGACGACCTGCTGGATCCGGAGGACCTGGCCGTCCGCGACACGATGCGGAGCTGGGCCGCGGACCGCGTCCTGCCGTACGTCGCCGAGTGGTACGAGAAGGGCGAGCTGCCCGAGATCCGGGAACTGGCCCGCGAGCTCGGCTCCATCGGCGCCCTCGGGATGTCGCTCAGCGGGTACGGCTGCGCCGGCGCCTCCGCCGTGCAGTACGGGCTCGCCTGCCTGGAGCTGGAGGCGGCCGACTCGGGCATCCGGTCGCTGGTCTCCGTACAGGGGTCCCTCGCGATGTACGCCATCCACCGGTTCGGCAGCGAGGAGCAGAAGCGGCAGTGGCTGCCGAGCATGGCCGGCGGTGAGGTGATCGGGTGCTTCGGGCTCACCGAGCCCGACCACGGCTCCGACCCCGCCTCCATGCGGACCTACGCCAAGCGCGACGGCGGCGACTGGGTCCTGAACGGGCGGAAGATGTGGATCACCAACGGGTCGGTCGCCGGCGTCGCCGTCGTATGGGCGCAGACCGACGAGGGGATCCGCGGGTTCGTGGTGCCCACCGACGCCCCCGGGTTCTCCGCCCCGGAGATCAAGCACAAGTGGTCCCTGCGGGCCAGCGTCACCAGTGAGCTCGTCCTCGACGACGTACGGCTGCCCGCCGGCGCCGTGCTGCCGGACGGCGCCGGCCTGCGCGGCCCGCTCAGCTGTCTGTCCCACGCCCGGTACGGGATCGTGTGGGGCGCCATGGGTGCGGCCCGCTCCTGCTTCGAGACGGCCGTCGACTACGCCCGGACGCGGGAGCAGTTCGGTCGGCCCATCGGGGGCTTCCAGCTCACCCAGGCCAAACTCGCCGACATGGCGGTCGAACTGCACAAGGGGATTCTGCTCGCCCATCACCTGGGGCGGCGCATGGACGCCGGCCGACTGCGTCCCGAACAGGTCAGCTTCGGCAAGCTCAACAACGTGCGCGAGGCGATCGAGATCTGCCGTACGGCACGGACCATCCTCGGTGCCAACGGGATCTCACTGGAGTATCCCGTGATGCGGCACGCCACCAACCTCGAATCGGTGCTCACCTACGAGGGCACCGTCGAGATGCACCAGCTCGTGCTGGGCAAGGCGCTCACCGGACTCGACGCCTTCCGCTGACCCGACCCCCGGGGCTGAGGCAGGGCCGGTGAGCGGCCCTGCCTCAGCTCTGGTTGAAGAAGCCGTCGGAGCGGTGGGCGGCGGGCTCGCCGCTGATGATCTCCGTGTTCGCGGGCGTCAGCAGGAAGACGCGGTTCGCCACCCGCTCGATCGTGCCGTGCAGCCCGAAGGTCAGTCCGGCCGCGAAGTCGACCACGCGCTTGGCGTCGGCCGGCTCCATCGCGGTCAGGTTCATGATGACCGGCACCCCGTCCCGGAAGAGCTCGCCGATGGCGCGCGCGTCCCGGAAGCTGTCCGGGGTGACCGTACCGATGCGGCGGCCCTTCTCCTCGGCGTCGTCCGTGGCCACCTTGACCCGCGGGTCGGTGACCCAGGCGTCGGGGGCCTCGGTTCCCTCGGAGTAGTCGTCGTCGTAGTAGCGCTCGTCATCGTTGTCGTCGACGAGGCCAAGCCAGGCACTCGCCTTGCGTACCGATCCCATGGACGCCTCCTCTCACAGCGGTCTCTCTTGCTTTCCGCATCCCTATGGTCGTCCATGATGCGGATGGCGCGCCAAGTGGATAGACGCCGCACGGGGGGTTTGTGACGGTACTGGTGCACAGCTCTTACGTCGAGAGCCCAGACGCCCCAAGGGTCGTTGCCCACACGGCTGCTGACTGTGAGTGAAATATGATTGTCGGCGGCGTACGGGTGACGGATGGTGCGTCCGGGTGAGTGCCGGGGCTGCTGCGACATGACTGTCGGTCGATACGATGCCGCAGCTCAACGTCGCACACAGCACGGGGGTTCGTCGTGTTCGGAATCGTCAGGCCTTGCAGTCATCGGCTCGGTGAGAGCCTCAAGGCCCAGTGGATGGCTCATTTGTGCGGGCTGTGCCTCGCGCTGCGGGGGGACCACGGGCAGTTCGCACGCATCGTGACGAACTATGACGGGCTTCTCATATCGGTTTTGACGGAGGCTCAGACCGAGACGGCCGGCGGACTGCGCCGCACGGCCGGGCCCTGTCCGCTGCGCGGCATGCGGACCGCCTCCGTCGCCCGGGGCGAGGGCGCCCGGCTCGCTGCGGCCGTCTCCCTGGTGCTCGCCTCGGCCAAGGTGCGCGACCATGTCGCCGACCGGGACGGGCTGCTGGCCCGAAAGCCGGTGGCGCTCGCCGCGCGCCGGGTCGCCGCGAGCTGGGGCCGGGCGGGCGCGCGCAGCGGGTCGGCGGTCGGCTTCGACACCGCCCTGCTCGTCGACGCCGTCGACCGGCAGATCGGCCTGGAGGCACTCGCCGGACCGGGGACGCCGATCCTCACCGTCACCGAGCCGACCGAGACCGCGACCGCCGCCGCCTTCGCCCACACCGCGGTGCTGGCCGGACGGCCGCACAACGCCGAACCGCTGGCCGAGGCCGGGCGGCTCTTCGGGCGGCTGGCGCACCTGCTGGACGCCGTGGAGGACCAGGAGGCGGACGCCGCGTCAGGCGCCTGGAACCCGCTCACGGCCACCGGGACCTCGCTCGGCGAGGCCCGCCGGCTCGCCGACGACGCGCTGCACGGGATACGGCTCGCGCTGCGCGAGGCCGAGTTCACCGACCGCAAGCTGGCCCACCTGCTGCTCGTGCACGAACTGCGCCGCTCGGTGGACCGGGCGTTCGGGACCGCGTCCTGCGGGCACGCGCCGGAGGCCTCCTTCGGGCCGCCGCAGGGCCCTTACGCGCCCCAGGCCCCTGGGAACCCGTACGGCGGCAACCCCTTCGGCGGCGAGCCGCCGCGTCCGGACAAGCGGGGCTTCTGGGCCGGGTGCGCGGCGGCGATCGGGCTGTGCTGCACCTGCAAGGTGTGCTGCGCCGACGAGTACGAGGGGCCGTGGTCGCGCCGGAAGCGTGAGGGCTGGTGCGGCAACTGCGACTGTGACTGCTCGTGTTGCGAGGCGTGCCAGTGCTGCGAGTGCTGTGAGTGCTGCTCCTGCTGCGACTGCGGGTTGTGACGGGCCGGTCGTCCCAGCGGCCTCGCGCGCCTCGGGGGATCATCCGGAGGGGCGACTTCCGGACATCCCCGGGGCTGGTCGGCCGACGGGGAGCCCTCCGCGGGGAGCTTCGGCGCGCGGCGGACTCCGGGCCGGCGTCCGGGGCACCTCATGGCATCGATGTCATGCCGTGCGACGGCACCCGTACCCCGCGCCGGGCCGGCCGCGCCGGCGCGGGAGAGCGGGGAAGATCAACGCGCGTAGCCCCCAGGGCAGTTGAACGCTGCACGGCCGAAAGACGCCCTTGCGGACGTTGGTCGTACGGCCGAATACTCCCCCTCAGCGCTTGTCAGGGGCACGGCTTGTCCGGAACCCGGACGACCGGCCTCCGGCTGCGCCTCACGGGCCCCGACCCCACGCGGGCCCCCGACTTCCCCTGGGAGGGAACGAAAAGTGAGGATCAAGCGCACCACTCCCCACAGCGGCATCGCGAGACGGACCCGGCTCATCGCCCTGGTCTCCGGATTCGTGGCCGCGGCCGCGTTCGCCGCCCCCACCGCGAGCGCGAGCGACTCCCCGACGTTCAGCGCCACCCAGCTCACCAAGGCGAGCGCCTCCGTCCTCAAGGCCGACATACCCGGCACGGCCTGGGCGGTGGACAGCAGGACCAACCGCGTCGTCGTCACCGTCGACAGCACGGTCTCCAAGGCCGAGATCGCCCGGATCAAGCGCCAGGCCGGCGCCGACTTCGGGGCTCTCACCATCAAGCACACCCCCGGCACGTTCAAGAAGCTGATCACCGGCGGCGACGCCATCTACGGCGGTGCCTACCGCTGCTCGCTCGGCTTCAACGTGCACAGCGGGAACACGTACTACTTCCTGACGGCCGGTCACTGCGGTGAGGTCGCCTCCACCTGGTACAGCAACTCCTCCCACAGCACGGTGCTGGGCACGAACGTCAGCTACAGCTTCCCGACGAACGACTTCGCGCTGGTGCGCTACACCAACTCCTCGATCGCCCACCCGAGCGCGGTCGGCAGCCAGACCATCACCCGCGCGGCCACACCGAGCGTGGGCACGACGGTCTACCGTCGCGGCTCCACCACCGGCACCCACAGCGGCCGGGTCACCGCGCTGAACGCCACCGTCAACTACGGCGGCGGTGACGTCGTCTACGGCATGATCCAGACCACGGTCTGCGCCGAGGGCGGCGACAGCGGCGGTCCGCTCTACGGCGGTTCCACGGCCTACGGTCTGACCTCGGGCGGCAGCGGCAACTGCAGCTCCGGCGGTACGACCTTCTTCCAGCCGGTCACCGAGGCGCTGAGCTACTACGGCGTGAGCGTCGGCTGACGCTTCCACCGGTCCGGTCCCGTACGAACCCCCGCACGCAACCGGCGTGCGGGGGCTCCCTCTTGTCCGGGTGACGGAGTTACCTTCGAAGTACAGGAAGTGCTCTCCTGAACACTCCCACTTCGGACCCCTGGGGGCCGGCATGGTCGAGGAGCTGGTGGCGGCGGGAGCGGTCCTCGTGTCCGCCGGAGCGGTGTACGTGATGGCGGCGGCGCGGGTCGTCAAACAGTACGAGCGGGGCGTGGTGTTCCGGCTCGGCAGGCTCCGCCCGCAGGTCCGCGGGCCGGGGTTCACCATGATCGTCCCGTTCGTGGACCGGCTCCAGAAGGTCAACATGCAGGTCGTGACGATGCCGGTGCCCGCCCAGGAGGGCATCACCCGCGACAATGTGACCGTACGCGTGGACGCGGTCGTCTACTTCAAGGTGACCGGTCCGGCCGAGGCGGTCGTCCGGGTCGAGGACTACCGGTTCGCGGTCTCGCAGATGGCGCAGACCTCGCTCAGGTCCATCATCGGCAAGAGCGAGCTGGACGACCTGCTGTCCAGCCGCGAAAAGCTCAACCAGGGCCTTGAGTTGATGATCGACAGCCCGGCCGTGGAGTGGGGCGTCACCATCGACCGCGTCGAGATCAAGGACGTGTCCCTGCCCGAGACCATGAAGCGGTCCATGGCCCGGCAGGCCGAGGCCGACCGCGAGCGCCGGGCCCGCGTCATCAACGCGGACGCCGAGCTGCAGGCCTCGAAGAAGCTGGCGGAGGCGGCCCAGCAGATGGCGGACACCCCCGCCGCGCTGCAACTGCGGCTGCTGCAGACGGTGGTGGCGGTGGCGGCCGAGAAGAACTCCACGCTGGTGCTGCCCTTCCCGGTGGAACTGCTGAGGTTCCTGGAAAGGGCGCAGCAGCCCTTGCCGCCGGCATCCGGAGGATCGGATTCAGGACAGGCCTAGACGTCACTGTCCGCCGAGAGTTACTCGCACGTAGTGTTTGCAGTGCGAATTTCCTGGGATGACCGTCCGCGGTCAAGGGGGAAGGGGGCGCGCGGCAACCCCGTACGCGCGTCCTGAAGTCGACCTTGTGTGCTCCCTGTGGGCCTCGGAATAGTAGGCGCACGTCAACTGCCTTCCGGTTCGTGGGATCCCCACAATCTCCCGGACCGACCCCCCACAGGAGGACGTGAGTTGAACCACCGACGCATACCCAGGCGGCGGGCCGCCCTGGCGGGTGCGGGAGTCGCCGCACTGGTCGCAGCGGGAGTCACCTTGCAGAGTGCGAACGCCAGTGAGACCCCGAAGAGCCCCACGCCGGACATCCTCTCGGCCCCGGCGGCCGGAAAGCTCGCCTCCACCCTGGTCCCGGACCTCGGCACGGACGCGGCGGGCACCTACTACGACGCGAAGACGAAGAACCTCGTCGTCAACGTGGTCGACGAGGCCGCCGCCAAGACGGTCGAGGCGGCCGGCGCCAAGGCCCGGATGGTCGCGAACACCCTCGCCGAACTCGACGGCGCCCGGACGGAGCTGACGCGGGACGCGACCATCCCCGGCACCTCGTGGGCGACCGACCCGGTCACCAACAAGGTCGTCGTCACCGCCGACAGAACCGTCTCCGCGGCCGAGTGGACCAAGCTCGGCAAGGTGGTCGACGGGCTCGGCGGCACCGCCGAACTCCAGCGCTCGAAGGGCGAGTTCAAGCCCTTCGTGGCGGGCGGCGACGCGATCACCGGTTCGGGCGGGCGCTGCTCGCTCGGCTTCAACGTGGTCAAGGACGGGCAGCCGTACTTCCTGACCGCGGGGCACTGCACCGCGTCCATCTCCACCTGGTCGGACTCGTCCGGCAAGGAGATCGGGAAGAACGAGAAGTCCAGCTTCCCGGGTGACGACTTCGGTCTGGTCAAGTACACCTCGGACACCGAGCACCCGAGCGAGGTCGACCTCTACAACGGCTCCACCCAGAAGATCACGGGCGCGGCCGAGGCCACCGTCGGCATGCAGGTCACCCGGAGCGGCTCGACGACCCATGTGCACGACGGCAAGGTCACCGGTCTGAACGCCACCGTGAACTACTCCGAGGGCACGGTCAGCGGTCTCATCCAGACCGACGTCTGCGCCGAGCCCGGTGACAGCGGCGGCTCGCTCTTCTCGGGCAGCAACGCGATCGGACTGACGTCCGGCGGCAGCGGCGACTGCACCTCCGGCGGGGAGACCTTCTTCCAGCCGGTGACGGAGGCGCTGTCGGCGACGGGCAGCCAGATCGGCTGACCCGCCCGTAAGTACCACCTGGCTCCAGAAGGTCCCGCCTCGCGCGCGAGGGGCGGGACCTTCGCATGTGCCCGGGTGGCGGCCGTTTCGTCGTGTCGCGCTGGAGCGTTTGCGCAGGTGGGACACGCCCTCGCGGATGTCGCACGCTTGTTCGAGAATGAGGGTATGGTGGGTGGTCGAGTAGGGAACAGATGTTCGAGAGTCGGTCGGGACTCATGAGTGCGGGAGGTGCGTGTGCCGGGCTTCACGCATCTGCACACCGTCTCCGGGTTCTCCCTGCGGTACGGCGCCTCGCACCCGGAGCGGCTGGCCGAGCGCGCCTTTGAGCGGGGCATGGACGCCCTCGCCCTCACCGACCGTGACACCCTCGCCGGCGCGGTCCGCTTCACCAAGGCCTGCGCGAAGGCGGGCGTCCGCCCGCTGTTCGGCGTCGAGCTGGCGGTGGCGGGGCCCGCGCGGGTCCGGGACGAGGAGTCCGTACGACGGGAAAGGCGCCGCACCCCCGTGCGCGGCGGTGCCTTCATCGACGAGTCGACACCCCGGGTGACCTTCCTCGCCCGGGACGGCGCCCGCGGCTGGGCCGACCTGTGCCGCCTGGTCACCGCCGCCCACGCCCCCAACCTCTCGGCCTCGCCCGAACAGGGGGGACCCCCGTCCGCGGACACCCCGCTGCTGAACTGGTCCGACAACCACGCCGACGGCCTGACCGTGCTGCTCGGCCCCGGCTCCGACGTCGGCCGCGCGCTGGCCGCCGGTCGACCGGACCGCGCGGCGAAGCTCCTCGCCCCCTGGCGCGAGACCTACGGCGACGCCCTGCGCCTGGAGGTCGTCTGGCACGGCCGCGAGGGCACCGGCCCCGGCTCCCTGCGGCTGGCCGCCCGCACCGTCGGCTTCGCCGCCGAACAGCGCGTCCGGCCGGTGCTCAGCAATGCCGTCCGCTATGCCGACCCCGGTCAGGGCCCGGTCGCCGACGTCCTGGACGCCGCCCGCCGCCTGGTTCCGATCGACCCCGCCAAGGAACTGGACTCCGGTGAGGCCTGGCTCAAGGACGCGGACACCATGCTCCGGGCGGCCGAGCGGATCGTGGAGGCCGCGGGCTACCGGCGCGACACCGCCCACCGCCTGCTGGAGCAGACCCGGGCGACGGCCGCGGAGTGCCTGGTCGACCCCGAGGACGACCTCGGCATCGGCACCGTCCACTTCCCCGAACCGCACCTCGTCGGCGCCGGCCGCCGCACCGCCCAGCGGGCGCTGGCCTCACGGGCGGCGGCGGGCATGGTGCTCCGCGGCTACGCCGACCGCCGCGCGTACTGGGAGCGCGCGCACCGGGAACTGGACATCATCGCCCACCACGGCTTCGCCTCCTACTTCCTGACCGTCGCCCAAGTGGTCGACGACGTACGGAGGATGGGCATCCGGGTCGCCGCGCGTGGCTCCGGCGCCGGCTCCCTCGTCAACCACCTCCTCGGCATCGCGCACGCCGACCCGGTCGAGCACGGGCTGCTGATGGAGCGCTTCCTGTCCAAGGAGCGGGTCGTGCTGCCCGACATCGACATCGACGTGGAGTCCGCGCGACGCCTGGAGGTCTACCGCGCGATCATCGACCGGTTCGGCACCGAGCGGGTCGCGACGGTCGCGATGCCGGAGACGTACCGGGTCCGCCACGCGATCCGCGACGTCGGCGCGGCCCTGTCCATGGACCCCGCCGACATCGACCGCATCGCCAAGTCCTTCCCGCACATCCGCGCCCGTGACGCCCGCGCGGCGCTGGAGGAACTGCCCGAACTCAGGCGACTGGCAGGGGAGTTGAAGCGGGAGGGGGAACGGCATGGGCGACTCTGGGAACTGGTCGAGTCGCTCGACGCCCTCCCGCGCGGCATCGCCATGCACCCGTGCGGGGTGCTCCTCTCCGACGCCTCCCTCCTGTCCCGTACGCCGGTCGTGCCGACCAGCGGCGAGGGGTTCCCCATGTCGCAGTTCGACAAGGAGGACGTGGAGGACCTCGGGCTGCTCAAGCTCGACGTGCTGGGCGTGCGGATGCAGTCGGCGATGGCCCACGCGGTCGCCGAGCTGGCACGGGCCACGGGGGAGCGGATCGACCTGGACGCGGTGGCGCCGGGCGACCCGGCGACGTACCGGCTCATCCGCTCCGCCGAGACGCTGGGCTGCTTCCAGATCGAGTCGCCGGGCCAGCGCGACCTGGTGGGCCGCCTGCAGCCGGCCACCTTCCACGACCTGGTCGTCGACATCTCCCTCTTCCGGCCCGGTCCGGTCGCCGCCGACATGGTGCGGCCGTTCATCGAGGCACGGCACGGGCGGGCGCCGGTGCGCTATCCGCACCCGGACCTGGAGGAACCGCTGCGGGACACCTACGGGGTCGTCGTCTTCCACGAGCAGATCATCGACATCGTCGCCATCATGACCGGCTGCGGTCGGGGCGAGGCCGACCGGGTGCGGCGCGGGCTGTCCGACCCGGAGTCGCAGGGGCGGATCAAGGTCTGGTTCGCCCAGCACGCGGCGGCGAACGGATACGACGCGGAAACGATTCAGCGGACCTGGGAGATCATCGAGGCCTTCGGCTCGTACGGCTTCTGCAAGGCGCACGCGGTCGCCTTCGCCGTGCCGACGTACCAGTCGGCCTGGCTGAAGGCGCACCACCCGGCCGCCTTCTACGCCGGGCTGCTCACCCACGACCCCGGGATGTACCCGAAGCGGCTGCTGCTGGCGGACGCGCGGCGGCGCGGGGTGCCGATCCTGCCGTTGGACGTGAACCGGTCGGCGGTCGTCCACCGTATCGAACTGGTGTCTGAGTCGCCGGGTGTCTGGGGGCTTCGCCTGGCCCTCTCCGACGTGTACGGCATCAGCGGGGCCGAGGCGCGGCGGATCGCGGACGGACAGCCGTACGCCTCCCTGCTGGACTTCTGGGAGCGGGCCCGCCCGAGCCGCCCGCTGGCGCAGCGCCTGGCGCAGGTCGGCGCGCTGGACGCCTTCGGCGCCAACCGCCGTGACCTGCAACTGCACCTCACCGAGCTGCACCGGGGCGCCCGGGGCGCGGGCGGCGGCCAACTCCCGCTGGCGGGCGGGCGGAAGACGGCACCGGCCGGGCTGCCGGACCTGTCCGCCGCCGAGAAGCTCAGCGCCGAGCTGGGCGTGCTGTCCATGGACGCCTCGCGCAACCTGATGGACGACCACCGTGGATTCCTCGACGAGCTGGGCGTGGTGTCGGCACGCCGGCTGCGCGAGGCCCGGCACGGCGAGCAGGTGCTGGTCGCGGGCGCCAAGGCGGCCACCCAGACCCCGCCGATCCGCTCCGGCAAGCGGGTCATCTTCACCACCCTCGACGACGGCACGGGCCTGGTCGACCTCGCCTTCTTCGACGACTCCCACGACGCCTGCGCGCACACCGTCTTCCACTCCTGGCTGCTGCTGGTGCGCGGAGTCGTGCAGCGGCGCGGCCCGCGCAGCCTGAGCGTGGTGGGCGCCGCCGCCTGGAACCTCGCCGAACTCGTCGAACTGCGCGCCGAGGGAGGCCTGGACGAGGTCGCGGCCCGGCTCGCGGAACCCGTGCCCGCGCCGGAGGCGGGCGAGGACCCGACGCACGGCCGGCGCATCCACCTGTCCACCGGATACGAACTGCACCCCTGGGCCGATCTGCGGCCCGCGGGTCAAGAGCCTTCACAGGTACGGAAGTTGTGGCATCAGAGTCCGGGGAGTGCGGGATGACCATCCTCTGCGTACGTTTCCAGCTGCCGCCGATGTACGAGGCCGCCCTGCCGGGGCTGCTCGGGCTCCTGGAGGAGTTCACCCCGGTCGTCGAGGCGCTGCCCCCGGACGGAGCGCTGGCCGATCTGCGCGGCGCCGAGCGCTACTTCGGTCGCAGCGCCGTCGAGCTGGCGGCGGTGCTCCGGGTCCGCGCCCTCGCGCTGTACGGCGTCGACTGCGTGATCGGCGCCGGTCCGGGCCCGATGCTGGCCCGCATGGCGCTGCGCGACGCGCGGCCCGGGGTGACGTGTGCGGTGCCCGAGGCCCCGGACGCCATCGCCGCGTTCCTCGCGGACCGGCCCGTGGCCACGCTGCCCGGCGTCGGCACGGCCACCGCCCGCACCCTGTGCGAGTACGGCCTTGACACCGTGGGCCGGGTCGCGGCCGCGCCGCCGTCCACGCTCCAGCGCCTGGTCGGCGCGAAGGCGGGCCGCGAACTGCACGAGCGGGCGAACGGCATCGACCGCGGCCGGGTGGTCCCGAACGCGGTCTCACGCTCGTTGGCCGCCGAACGCCCCTTCCCCCTCGACGAGCTGGACCCGGACCGGCACCGCCGCGCCCTGCTCTCGGCCGCCGAGGAACTGGGCGCCCGACTGCGCGCGGTGGAGAAGGTCTGCCGCACCCTGACCCTCACCGTGCGCTACGCCGACCGCTCCT
Source organism: Streptomyces sp. NPDC054794 (assembly GCF_053611585.1). Taxonomy (NCBI): domain Bacteria; kingdom Bacillati; phylum Actinomycetota; class Actinomycetes; order Kitasatosporales; family Streptomycetaceae; genus Streptomyces; species Streptomyces sp. NPDC054794. The sequence continues at coordinate 79,138 of NZ_JBSHAQ010000016.1, forward strand.
CGACGACCCGCAGCCGCACCCTCAAGGAACCGACCGCGCACTCGGCGGCGCTGACGGGGACCGCGTACGACATGTACGAGGCGCTCGGCCTCCAGCGCGCCCGGGTGCGCGCCCTGACCCTGCGCGCCGAGGGGCTCGCCCCCGCCGAACAGGCCTCCTACCAGCTCACCTTCGACCCCGTGGACGAGAAGGTCCGCCGCATCGAGGAGGTCGCGGACCGCGCGCGAGCGAGGTTCGGACCGCGGGCGGTGATGCCGGGGAGTCTGGCGGCGTAACGGCACCGCAGGGCGCGGCCGCCGGTCAGTTGGCCCACGGCGGCGCGATCCGGGTGCCGTCGGCCAGCTCCGCCTCCAGGCCGACGGAGGTGGTGACCCAGGAGATCGCGGTGTGGTCGGTGGGGTTCTCGAAGGCGACGGTCGCGCCGGCGTTGATGATCACCGTGTCGCCGGCGGTGATCCGCTCGGTGCGGCCGTCGAGGCCGACCAGGAGTTCGCCGATCAGCAGATGGAAGACCTCCTCGCGGGTGACGGTGTGGGCGGGGGCCTTCGTCCCCGCGGGGATCTCGCCGCGCCAGGCGCACAGTTCCTTGCTGCCGGTGAGGGGGGTGGCGTACGAGACGAAGCGGGCGCCGTGGATCTCGTGGGTCGTGGCCTCGGACGCGCGGACTACGGGCATGGGGTTCTCCGATTCATTTGGTCAAGCAGCTTGACTATATGGTCAAGCAACTTGACCACTACGTCAAGGGTGTTTCAATGCATCCGTGCAGAACTCCGAAGCCATGGCCCTGTCCGCCGCGCTGCTCGCCGTCGCGGGTGACCTCACCCAGCGCATCAATGACGGTGTCGTCGCCCGCGGTTTCGAGGACGTGCGGCCGGCGCACGGCTTCGCCTTCGCGCGACTGGCCCCGGGCGGCGCCACGGTGACCGAGTTGGCCGCGCACCTCGGGGTCACCAAGCAGGCCGCCAGCCAGCTCGTCGACGAGATCGTGCGCAAGGGGTACGCCGAGCGGCGGCCGCATCCGCAGGACGCGCGGGCCCGGCTCGTCGTGCTCACCGAACGCGGGTGGGCCTGCACCCGTGCGGCGGAGGAGGCGGCCGCGGTGGTCGTGGGGGAGTGGGTCGCACTGCTGGGCGAGGGTGAAGTGCGGGCGTTGCGCGGCAGCTTGGCCCGCATCGCCCCCTATGGTCCCATCAGGCCTGCCTGGTGATGGTCCATCAGCAGTCGAGCGCGTCGCTGGTTATCACTGGAAGTTTTTACTGACGCGTAACTTCACAGTCCTGCTACTCGCCCGTAACTTGACGAGTGAACAGCATCCTCGTGATCCGGATCACAGGGCGTAAGGCCGTCGCACCTCCCCTGAGCCGCAAGGAGATCACACGATGCTGCCCTGGAAGCGAGTGCTCAGACCCCTCGCCGCGCTGCTGCTGACCGCCACCGTCGCCACCGTCCCCGCCGCCACCGCCACCGCCGCCTCCGCCCCCAGCAGCGGGTGGAACGACTACTCCTGCAAGCCGTCCGCGAGCCACCCCCGCCCCGTCGTGCTGGTCCACGGCACGCTGGGCAACTCCATCGACAACTGGCTGTCCCTCGCGCCGTACCTGAAGGACCGCGGGTACTGCGTCTTCTCCCTCGACTACGGACAGCTGCCCGGTGTCCCGCTCTTCTACGGCCTCGGCCCCATCGACAAGTCGGCACAGCAACTCGCCGACTACGTCGACCGAGTGCTCTCCGCCACCGGCGCCGCCAAGGCCGACCTCGTCGGCCACTCCCAGGGCGGCATGATGCCCCGCTACTACCTGAGGTTCCTGGGCGGAGCCGCCAAGGTGAACGCCCTCGTCGGCCTCGCGCCCGACAACCACGGCACCGACCTGAACGGCCTCACCAACCTGCTGCCGTACTTCCCCGGCGCCGAGGACCTGATCAAGGCCACCACCCCCGGCCTCGCCGACCAGATCACCGGCTCCGACTTCCTCACCAAGCTCAACGCGGGCGACGACACCGTCCCCGGAGTGCACTACACGGTCATCGCCACCAAGTACGACGAGGTGGCCACGCCGTGGCGCAGCCAGTACCTGAGCGGCTCCGACGTGCACAACGTCCTGCTCCAGGACCTGTGCCCGCTCGACCTCTCCGAGCACGTGGCGATCGGTCTCTTCGACCGCATCGCCTTCCACGAGGTGGCCAACGCCCTCGACCCGGGCCGCGCCACCTCCACCACCTGCGCGTCGGCGTTCAGCTGATGTTCGCCGGGGCCTGTCCGGCCTGAGCCGCCGGTCAGGCCCCGGAGTTCTGTGTCAGCGGCCGTGTCGGCCACCGCTCGCCGCCCGCCGACGCACCGACAGGAACAGCGCCGCCGAACCCAGCGCCAGCGCGGCGGCGCCGCCGACCGCGATGAACGGGGTGCGGTCGTCGCCACCGGTCTCGGCGAGGCTCTCGGTGGCACCCGCCGCCTTCGGCTCGTTCGCGGGGGTCCCCTCGTCCGCGCCCCCGGTTCCGGTCCCGGCCCCGGCCGCCGTCGGTTCGGCCGACGTACTCGCGTCGTTGTCCCCGTGCCCGTGGTGCTCGATCGTCGACTTGTCGGCACCGTCCTCGATCTGCCGGTCGGAGGGCGCGGAGGCGGTGGGCGCGGGCGAGCCCCCGCCGCTTCCGCTCGTGCCCCCACTCCCACGCCCGCCGAAGGAGACGTCGGAGCAGGAGTAGAACGCCTCCGGGCTGTCCGAACGCTGCCAGATCGCATACAGCAGCTGCTTGCCGGAGCGTTGCGGCAGGGTGCCGGAGAAGGTGTAGAAGCCGCCCGAGGCGACCGGGTCGGTGGCCGTCGCGACCGGGTGCGCCAGGTCCAGGTCGGCCCAGGCGAGCGGCCGCGACGGTTTGTAGCCCGGCTTGGTGATGTAGACCTTGAAGGTGCCCTTGTGCGGGGCGGTCACGCGGTACTTGAAGCTGTACGAGCCCTTGCGCACGCCGGTCGCGGGCCAGTCGGCGCGGGCCAGGTCGAGGCCCTTGAACTCCGCGTTGTTCGCGCTGCACAGCTTGCCGTCCGGGATCAGCTTCTGGTGCTGCCCGGCGGCGTCGCCGATACGGATGCCGTTCCAGTCGTAGAGCGCCTGCGTGCCACCGGCCGCGACCGCCGCCGCGCAGGCGGCCGACTTCGGGCTCTCCGGTCCCTCCGCGTAACACTGGGCCACCCGGCTGACCGGATCCCCCATCGAGCCGTGCGCCGAGGCGGGTACTGCGGCGAGCGCGACCAGGGCGAGCGGCGCCAGACCGAGTACGGCGGCGGCCTTGCGGCGTGCGGACATGGGGGAACTCCTCGAAACGATCCGCTGGAACGGGCCGGGCCCGTGGGGCTGAATCCCGTGGGGGGCGATCAGAAACTAGCCCCTGAAAACCGCGAAATCGCCTGCTGAGGGCGGGCGATGGAGATCCTTATGGTGCCGTTAAGGCGGGGCTAACTGATGGCTGAGGAAGCGACGGTGGGAAGCCCTGACTCACCTGCGCCAGGGTGCTGCCACCGTGCGTGGCAGTCCGCGTTCGTCCGCAGTCGGACGCCTCGGTTGGCTCCCGGAATGGCTCCCGGTGCTGTCGCCTACACGCCTTGTCTCTGTCTCTCTGGCCGCCAGGCCCGCACAGAGGAGACTCGGGGTACAGGCACACGCGTGCGACTTGTTGCGCAGGAAGTGGTGCGGCGTGGGGCAACGCCCGAGCGACGCTCGCGGAGGTGCCGATGACCAGCGATCAAGCGGCCGTTCGTGGTCGTTGCTGGTCACTGTGGGCCGCCCCTTGACGGCCCACAGACGGCCCGGCTCGGCTCTGCACGCACCAGTCCCGTACGGCCTGCGTGTGCGCCCCAGGAGGACTCTGACAAGGCCGAAGGCTGCGTGCAAGGAAGCCTTGCGCTGGTCGGAGCTTGTTGCGGCATGCAGCGACAGTCTTGATCAATCTCCCCAAGTTGCATGCAACGCGGCGACACCAGGCCTAACGTGATGGTTGGTACGGGTTCAATGCGTGGGGAGGCGGACTTGAAGCCGTTGACGAAGGATGAACTCTTGGCCGCATATTCAGATACGGAAGAGCGGCAGGCAATTTTCCGGCTAGCAATCCTGAGTGAACTCCTTGGCTATTGCCTTATTGCGCGAGACTACAAGCCGCCAACGTACCTAAATAATCAGATCAAGCTGACCGCCTACGGCAACGAAAAGGTGCAGGGATTTGCACGCAAAAGGATCCCGATTCCAGAGGCCCGTGCGATCTGCTTTCTCGAGTTCTCCTGGATTGACCTACTCATCGACCCGAAAGAAACTGATGTAATTGAAGTCCAAAATGCCATCAGTCGGCAGATTAGAGACCGGTCGATCTACTTCCCGTTTATTTTCGGACGCGAACTGTACGACCGCGCATACGAGAAACTCGATCCCGACAAAAGATCACTAGACCTTTCCGATACCCTGGAATTTCTAGGTGGCACGCCCCAGGGTGTCTTCCAAATGCATGAGTACGTCACAGGCCCATTTGGCCTACTATCCAGCAAGCAACTGCGGTTCTATCAGCCGCAACGGCACGCAGCTCTTCTGCACTGCGGCGACGTCAGTTGCCACAGTATCCATAGGGTTGACTTCTCAACCGCCACCGAGGCGCCAATCAATAAGCATCGCGGTGAGGCCATGAGAGTTCTCCAAAGGGATAGCGAGATCCCAAGCGCTTGGGCGTCCTTCATTGCAGACATCTTCTCTGAAACGGTGCATCCAGCTCGGGATAATGTCAGCGAAACCCTGATTCCCATACTTGGCGACTGCCTCACCGATATGGAGATTCGCGCACTCACGGCCTGGCTGCTTGATAATACACAGGGCACCTTGCGGGAAGTGTGCGCTGACCTTAAATTGCGAGGGAGCGCCGAAGGCATCGTCGCCAGTATGGGGCGTGCCGAGCTCATGCAGCTCTGCCTAGTGATGAGCGACAGGGAAATCATTCAAGGCATAGACACCCTTATTTACAAAAAGATCATTAATGTTCCAGTGACCGAGATCCGTCGTCCACCAATCAATGGTGATTCGGCTTTCGGCACTTTTCACATGAGCGCCGAGCTAGGAAACCACGGTGTTCGAATCCGCTCCGAAAACATGCACCTAGCTCCGCTAAGACTGCGCAACCTTATCGAGCGCATGTACAGACTGTCGGACGTCGCCGATAGGGACGAGCTGGAGTGGCAGCTTAGGACTGCTAGCGGCGACACTCTGGAAGCTCGCCTTGAGAATTACCTGCTCGACCGTTCTCCGAGTGCGGTCGTTAAGAGTCTCGTGCTGGCCCGAAAAAGCAATGCAGTGGCAGCATGTGAACTACTGACATTGCGAGACGGTGCTCCCGAAGGTGACGACTTCATCCCGCTGGTTCTCTGGAAACTAGGTTTTGCCTCTGCGTCCACCGGAGACCCGCATGCCGACTTCTGGCGGCATCACGAAGAGATGGAGAGAATGGCACGGATGGGGCCAGGTGGCCCCATATCGCCGTCAGTCGAAGAAATTCGAAGCGCTGCCGTAAATTACTTCGTGGCGCTGGAAAATGTACTCGATGACGCTATAGCTTTTTCGGTTTGGGCACTATCTCATGATCATGTAACTGATCGGAAACCATTCATTTTCGAACCCAGTCGCCAACGAACCGCGTCCTATAGCTGGCTTCAGGCGGCAGCCTCGCGGGCCGATAACGAACTCACATATGGCGATAAGAACGCACTATATGCACTCTGTCGAGGATTTCAATGCCTGGCATCAGAACTGCAGAGACTCGCAGCCGAGCGGGATGAACACAGGCGCCCGTCGTCTGACCTTCCAGATTGGGTGGAACAGCAGTCGCTTCAGCGTTTTCCATTTAGTCACGTCATCCCGTTTCTCGACCTGACAGATGACTCCCGCGAGGCGGTACTAAGAAATCTCAATGAAATCAGCCGCATCCTGGTATCGGAGAAGGTCTACGACACAAGAAATGACCTGCTCCATGGCGGTCGGCAAGATGTCAGCTTCGGGAAGGTGAGAACAAGCCTAAGCGCGATCCGCAACGCAGTGCAACTCCTGGAGGACTGTGGATTCGCGCGCGTCACTTTTGCCACGTCCGCCCGGCGCTCCGACGGCTATGGCCGATCGATCACGACGCTCAAAAACACGCGTGGAGTATCGCTGGACGTGCATAACCCCACCCCCTTCGCCTGGCTAGGGCTCCCCAGCGTAGGCAGCGAAGTGCATGTGATGACCGCGGCTTGTTTCTCCGCTCCAAGCGACTTCCTCCGTTTCCAATCCGAAAGCACGTCACCTTACACGGAGATGTGGGGGGATTTCCCAAAGAGGAAACCTCGCTCGCAGAGGGTGGGCCACGCTTTGGATGGGGTGGCTGGGGTTGCCAGGGGCCAAGGAATCTCCAACGATCCGGGACTGCCCACGATCCCGTAATATCTAGACGTCGTCTCGTTTGGGCTGTTGGATCTGACAGCGGTCGCTGTCACGCAGTTCGACACGCGACACGCATTTGGTGCCGATCTTCAACACGCAAGGCCAGAGACCCGGACACTCCGTCCGGGTCTCTTCGCGCTGGGGCGCTCACTCTCGTACAGACCAAGGTGCGGAAGTCAGGCCGTCTACCCGCCCCGTAACCGGTTCTGTACCGTGAAACGGGCCCCTACAACCAGCAGGAGGCAGCACGCAATGCGTGGTCTCGGAGATCACCTGAGTATCGGCGAGCGAATCGCGTTCTACCGAAAGCGTCGTGGCTGCACGCAACAGGTGCTGGCGGGTCTAGTCGGGCGTAGCACCGACTGGCTAGCAAAGATCGAGACAGGGCGCCGGAAGCCTCCCCGCATTGACATGCTCACCGACCTGGCGCGCATCCTGCGCGTGCCCCTCGGGGACTTGCTCGGTCAGACGGTGCTCATGGAGGACGAGAAGCAGCAGGACGATGTTCCGGCCGTGCGCGACGCGCTCATGAGCCCGCGCCGACTGTCTCGTCTGCTCTTCGGTCCCGAGGCTGAGGTGCAACTCCCCACGCCGGCGCCCGTGGCCGTGCGTGTGGAGCAGGCATGGAACGACTACCAGGGCGGACGGCTCGGCAGCGTCATCGCAGCACTTCCCGCGCTCCTCCAGACCGCGCAAGAACTGGAGGAGCGAGCCGCACGGCGTGGCGAGGACCGTAGCGACTGCTGGGCAGTGTCGGCTCGCACCCACCACCTTGCAGCGACGACGCTCGCGAAGATCGGTGAATCGGACATCTCATGGCTCGCTGCCGAGCGCGCGATGCGCGCCGCGGACGAGTCTGATGACCCGCTCGTGTTGGCGTCCGCCGCGCGGTCTGGCACACACGCCCTACTGGCCAACGGCCGGTACGACGACGCGTTGGAGTTGGGCAACACGGCCGCCGCTTGGCTCTCATCTCGGGTGACAGACAACGACCCCGCGGCACTGAGTTTGCTGGGGATGATCCACCTGCGGGCCGCTGTCGCAGCGGCCCGCCACCAGGACCGGCCCACTGCCTCCAACCTGTTGGATCGAGCCGAGGAACTCGCGGATGACCTCGGCTCGGATGAGAACTACTGGCAGACCGGCTTCGGGCCCACGAACGTCCTACTTCACCGTCTGTCGGTTGAGCTGGACCTCGACAACGTGTCGTACGTGGTGGAACACGGCCGGATCAACGTCGACCACATGCCGCAGGAACGCAGCGTTTCGCACCGCATCGACTTCGCGCGCGCTCTCTCGCTCAGCGGACAGGGCGATGAGGCGTTCACGGAACTCCGCACGGCTGAACGCACATCGCCGCAGCTCGTGCGCAACAATCCCAGAGTGCGCGAGACGCTGCGGGATCTGATCAAGCAATCACCGGTCACCGGCGGCTCGCGATCGTCCGAGGTGTTCGTGATGGCTCAACGGTGCAGGGCGGTGCAGTGAGTTCAGGCAAGCGTGGGGTGCTCGGAGTCGTTGGGTCGGCAGCCGGAGGCGTAGAGGTGCTGCGCACCGGTCTGGTTGAGCCCGCGATGGAGCGCGGGTGGCAGGTGGCCGTCACTCTGACACCGACCGCGGGTCAGTGGCTACGGATGAGTGGCGAGGTCGAGCAGCTGGAGAAGCTGACCCGCCTACGCGTGCGCGATGAACCGCGCTTGCCCGGCGACACGCGACCGCACCCGCCGGTTGACTGCTACGTGGTAGCCCCCGCATCGGCCAACATGGTGGCCAAGCTCGCCACGGGCGTGATGGACAACCAGGCGCTGACGCAGGTGGGCGAGGCAATCGGCACCCTCGGGTTGCCCGTAGTCGTCTTCCCTCGGGTGAACGCGGCGCACGCTCGCCACCCGGCATGGCAGCACCACATCGACACTCTCCGGGCAGGGGGCGTGCGCATCATTTACGGCCCGCAGGTGTGGCCGCTGTACGAGCCGCGCGAGGCGCCGGCGGGGCGTGAACTCCCCTGGGGGGCAGTGCTTGACGCCGTGGACGAAGTCACCAGATGACGAGTCGTCAACCATTCTGACCTGCAAGGAAAGAGGACCCGGACACTCTGTCCGGGTCCTCTGCCGTTCACGGCTACATGCTCATTGGCATGGCAGGGATCAACGAGCGAAGCGGCGACCTGGAAGGCATGACTCCTGTTGAACTCGCTTTGATCAAAGCGAGCTTGAGCAATGCACGCGTCAAGGTCGAACGACTGCTGAGGCGCGCGGACGAACTCATGGCGAAGGTGGAGTCTCGCTACCCACAAGCCGCTCAAGCCGTTCAAGCCGCTCCCCGAGCGAACGGAGAGCGTCATGAATCGTGCTGAGCTCTGCGGCCAGAGCCGCGAAAGCGGGGCTGCTGCCCGGCTCGGTGCCGAGGGGTACCGCAGGATCACGGACGAACGTCCCGCGCCCCTGCTGGGTGAGGATCAGCCCCTCGTCACGGAGTTGGCCGTATGCACTCTGAACGGTCATGAGCTGCACGCCAAGTTCCTTGGCGAGCGAGCGAGCAGCAGGGAGCCGGTCCCCCGGGGCGAACTCACGATCGGGGCCCGTGATCTTCTCGCGGAACTGCGCCGCAATCGCCTTGGCCGTCGGCGTGGGCTTGGGCACTTCGGGGCTCTGATCCATACCCCCGAGAGTAACTGGACCTAGGTCAATCTCACGCCGTTCTGCCGCACCGCCTTGACAGGCAGATTGACCTAGGTCAATCTGCTTAACGACCCCGCCGGACCCGCTTACACGCGGTCTGGGCGGCAGGGGAGACGTAAAAGCCCGTCGTCTTCACGGATCGATCGGTGTCATCGGCTAAGCCGCTGGTCTGACCCTCGGGCGTAGACCCAGGGACCGGATCTGCGGGGATCCCGATGGTTGGGCTGCACCCGGTCCATGACACCCGGAAGGGATGGGCGCTTCCACTCAGCGAGTGACGACTGAGTGGCGCGGTCACCGACGCGTCGGCCAAGAGGAAGGAGTAAGGCGCGTACGGAGCTGCGAGACGACAGTGACGGGCTTTCCCGTCACTCGTCATGCGGGCAGGGCGCCGGCGTCACGTCGGTGGCCTGCCCGTTTGATGAGCAAACAGAGCGGTCCCCCGGGTGGCACCCCGGAGGACCGCGGACAGGCACCTGAAGAGGAGGCACCTGTGGTCACCAGTCTGACAGAGGCGGAGCGGGCGGAACTGGCCCGGAAGGCTGCCGAGGCGAACAAGCGCAGCGAGGACAACGTGCGTGCCCGGGGCGGCCGTTGATGGCCAACTCGGAGCACGAGAAGACGAAGCCTCCGCTGCCCGTGCGGCCACCGCGCCGGCATCCGCACGCGGTCTGACCGGCCGCTTCCAACCGCCCCGATGGTCGCAGGCAGGGTTCGACTCCGGCCGGGGCGCTCCGGCCCGCCGCCTCGTGCGGCGCTGGCCGCACTTCCGGGACTGGCCGCCGCCCTGTCGGCGCTCTCTCGCGGCCTCTTCTCCTAATCCCTTCGACATGGGAGCTCCCATGCTCAATTACGTCTGCGGCCACCGGGCCGACACCCCGCAGGACTTCGCCGAACTCGCCCTGGGCACCCCCGCCGAACTCTGGCTCGGGGTCGACGGCGAGAGCGACGAGGAGCGCGCGGCGCGGTTGGACGCGGCCCGTGACATCCTCGCCGACCCCGAGTACCGCACCCTTCCCGACGACCTGATCCGCCTGGCCGCGCGGGTCGTCGAGGAGCACCCGGACCTGTTCAACGTGGTCCCGCTGGCCCACCCCGCCCGCCGCCGCACCCGCCGCCGCACCCCGCGTCGGGGGGTTGCCGCATGAGCAAGGGACTGACGCTGGACGACCTGGCCGTGCCGCTGCGGGCGCTGCGCTTGCTGGCCGTGGACTTCGGGCACCTGCCGGCGCCGTGGGTGGACGTGGGCACCGTCTACCCCAACCGGTTGGAGCTGTCGTTCCACGACGACTTGGCCGGCTTCGAGGCATGGCGCGAGGCTCTCGGCATCGCCCCGGACACGGTGGCGCACGGCACGCAGAGCGACGGCGGTACACGCGTGCTGAAGGCGACCGCGGACTTTGCCGGCGCGGTGCTCGTACTGACCGGCTTCGCCGAGATCACCGACCCGGCGCCGCCCGGGGCAACGGCCTGATGTCCGCAGCGCGGGGCAACTGCTTCGACCCGAGCGGCACCCGCTACGGGGTGCCCACCTACCCCTGGCGCCTGGCCCCGGACGGCTTGGCCACCCGACGTCAGCTCCGTACCCGGGGCTTACAACCGGGCGGGCAGCCGATCGCGGCGCAGGTGATGCGGGTCAACCGGCGAGCCGGGGGCATGCGGGTCAGCTACCTGTACCGGATCGACCGCGCCAAGCCCGCGCGCCCGACGACGTCGCATTGGTGGGGCGCGCTCGCTTTGGCGATGCTCGCCCGGCGCACCTGCCCGAAGTGCCGTGTCACCTACAGCTACTGCCTGCCGACCTCGCTCGGCACGTGCGTGCTGTGCGCCTATCCCGACGAACACGTAAGGAAGTGATCACATGGATATGGAGTGGAAGGAAGCCGCCCGCAGGGCGGTGCACTGGAGTCTGCCGGTCGGTCTGACCGGCTTGTCGCTGGGCTGGACCGTGTACGCGGTGGGGGAGATCCTCGCCCACCAGGCCCCGGCGCCACTCGCGTACACCGTGGCCGGGATCTACGACGCGGTGTGGCTGTACGCGCTGGCCATGGAGACCGCGCACCGCCGGCAGGGATCGTCCGGCAAACTGCCCGCCTCCCTCGGCTGGCTGTTCCTGGTCACCTCGGTCGGTGTGCTGTTCACCCACGGCCTGATGAACGCCACCCCGGTCGTCGCGGTCATCGGCGCGGTCGTTCCCGCCGCCGCCAAGGCCACGCTGATCATGGCCGTGGAGCGGGACGCCACCCGCATCTCCCCCGCCGCGCAGCGGCAGATCGACGCCGTGCGCAGCGCGACGCGGGACCAGGTGGCCATCGGCCGCGCGGTCACCCGGGCCAAGGCCGACCGGCACGCCACGGCGGCCGTGCTGGAGCGCGAGGAGCGCAAGGCCCGCGGCAAGGCGCACAAGGTGCGCCACGAAGCGGCCGAAGAGCTGACGAAGCTCGCCGCAAAGCACCCGGTGGCCGACGTCCCACAGGAGGTTCCCGCGCTGTTCTCGGACGAGGATCTCGCCCGGGTGCTGGGCCAGTGGACACAGGACGGTGTGTCCCCCGTGTCCCCGCAGGTCGGCCCCGTGTCCCCGATCAGCGAACTGCCCGCGCCGCAGGATGAGGGACACACCCCCATCGACCTGTCGGGGCTGGCCGAAGCGGCGGCCGTGGCGGGCATCGAGACTCCCGAGCCGGGCGAACCGCTGACCGACGACCAACTGACGGTCGTGCTGCGGTGGCTGCGCCACTCCGAGAACCCCCCGCTGTCCTACCGCAAGGCGCTGGCCGCGTACCGCGCGGCGGGCTTCTCCGCGAAGGAGGAGCGGGTGCGCAAGGCGTACGCCGCTCTGATCGACGCGGAGGCGTAACAGCGTCCGGCACACACCAATGACGGCCAGCCCACGGGAATTGGGCTGGCCGTCGTTGCGACTGCCGGAAGCAGTCGGCCGCACCAGTAGAGCAGACCCGGTGAGCCCCGGCGAGCGGCACCCTCGCAGACCCGGAGAGCAGACCTGGCGAGCCTGGTGCGACAACCCGGCGGACGCTGTCCCGCCGACACCAGCGCACCGTCCGAACCCCGTTGACCAGCAAGGGAGTACCGCTGTGACGACTTCGGCCAGCACGGATGCCGCCGAGTACGTCGAGTTCTTCTTCATCCTCACCGCTCAGCTTCCGGGCGGTGACCAGGCCACGATCTCCGACACCGTCACCGTGACGCGCGGTGCCTCTCGCATCCAGGTGTACCGGGACATCCGGGACTTCGTCGCGCGCGAGCTGGGCGACGCCCGCTTCGCCGTCTTGTTCTTCTCGCTGGAACTCAACCGGCTCTGACCAGCACCGTTTTCGCGTGCAGGAGCCCGGACGCCAAGCCGTCCAAAGCACCGCGTCCGGGCCCTGCCCTCCTCCACAAAGGAGTGGCTATCAGCATGACTGAGATCAGCACCGAACCGGTAGCCGTTCCGGCTGCCACCGCACCCTCTCCGGAGCCGCCCCCGCTCACCACAACGGAGACAGCCCCGGCCGCAGTTGAGGTGGACCACACGCCCGGCGGCTGGCCGGTCGTACCGCTCGCCCTGTCCGGGGCGAACACCACGGTGGGCACGATCGCCACCGCATCCCTGACCGGCGGGCCCATCGCCGCCATGGTGGCCGCCACCGGCGCCGTCATCCTCGGCACGGTTACCGCCACCCGCTCCCGCAAGCCCAACTCCCGCCGCGACGCCCGGCGGGCAGCCGCCCGCGCCGCCGGCCGCTCAGCTGCCCGCAGCGCGGGCGTGCGCCGCGGCAGGCCGGGAGCAGAGAGCGGCCGATCCGGTGGCCGTTCACTCGGCTCCCGCCACGCAAGTGGCGCCGTGGGCGGGAAAACCCGCGGCAAGGCTGGTGGGGGCGCGTCCCAGCGCACGACCGGCGCCGGCAAGGCCGCGGGCCGGGTCGGACAGATAAGGGCTCTGCGAGCCTCGCAGCAGGCTGCGGCTGGGTCGCGTGCCGGGCAGCGGGCGCAGACCACGGCCGCTCGCCGCGCCATCGCCGATGCCCGCCGCAACGCCAAGGCCGGCAGCGCCCGGTTCGGCAAGCGCGGGACTCTCGGGGGCCGCCTGTTGGGTGGCGCCGCCCGCAAGGCCCGCGCCGCGCGGGATGCGGCGATCGCCAAGCACCGTGCCAAGCGCGACGCCAAGACTGACGGCAAGGTCGCCGCGCAGCGTGCCGCAGTCCGTAAGGCCCCCGCCCGCAAGGCAGCCAGGAAAGCGCTGCGCAGGTCCGCTGCCCGTTTCCACGGCCGCCGCCTGCTCGCCGCTCTGCTCGCCGCGCCCGTCGGGCTGCTGGGGATGATCACCACTCCGATCGGCCGGAAGCTCAACATCCCGTGGCTGATCCACCCCGGCCGGCGCCTGTACCGGCGCCTCGTCCGTGTCGCGGGCGAGCAGCGCGCCCAGCGGGACGAAGCCATCCGCGAGGAGCTGAGCGAGCAGGAAGCCGCCGCGGACGCGGAGGCCGCCCAGGACGGCACCCAGGGCATCGGCGACAGCGTCAAGCGGCCGACCGCTCAGGTTCCCACCCGTACCCCCGTCGCAACGCAGGTCAGTGAAGGAGAGCACGTGTCCGGATTCCGGTTCGAAGAGGCCGCGGCCGAGATGGAGCAGGCCGCCAACTCCTACGACCCCGAAGACTGCATGGAGATCCTCGCCATGGTCGAGGGCCTGCCGGCCGCCCTCACGTCGGTGGCCAACGTCATGAAGATCCTGGCCGAGCGGTCCGACAGCGAGTTCCCGCTGGAGAAGGAAGTCGCGGACGGCTTCAACGACATCTTCGGCGCCCTGATGAGCGCCGTCGCGGTCGCCGATGACATGGGCCCGCTGTTCAGGCAGGTCCACGCGCAGGACATCGCCCGCCACGAGGACCCCCGCAACGGCACCGAGGCCGAGAAGGGCTGGAACGTCTGAGATGAGTAGCACCACCACCGCCAACAAACAGCAGGACGGCAGTGGCCCGGTGCTGGACTGGACGGCCGGTCACGGACCCGTGACCGGCGCCCTGTCCGCCACCACCGGAGCCTTCGCCGTCGCCACCACCGGCGCCGCCACCCACATGCCACCCGGCTGGGCACTCGCCGTCGGCGCCGCCGGCGCGCTCGGTCACACCATCGCCGGGATCCGTGTCCGCAACGCGGGCCGTACCCTCTCCACCAAGGCCGCGTCCTGGCTGGTCGGGGCGGGCTGGACCACGTGGGCCATGACCCACGGCCCGCTGACCTGGGCCGCCCTCGGCTCCCTGGCCACCATCGGCGTCGGTATCGGCGCCGCCGCACGGTCCAGCGCGCTGTATGAGGAGGCGCGGGAGGAGGAGGCCATCGCTGCGGAGCAGCGGCAGATCGCCGCGGAGCTGTCTGCAGAGCGCCGCGCGATCGCCGCGGAGTGGGTCGACCGCATCGAGCGGGTGTGCTCGATCACCGTGCGCGTGCTGGGGGTGGAGATGTGGGAGACCGGTGCCGGGTTCTCCATCGACGCCGAACTCCCACCCGGGGGTGCGACCTGGAACAAGATTGCTGCCGAGTCGCCGCGGCTGTCCGCGGACGCCCGGCTGCCGCACGGCTGCACCGCCACCGCCTCCCCCGGCATCCACCAGGGCCGCGTCATCCTCGACGTGACCACGGTCAACGTCCTGGAGGAGGAGCGCACTTACCCCGCCGACTACGGGCCGCTGTCCGTGCATACCGGCATTCCGTGGGGCTACCGGACGAACGCAGAGCAGATCCTGGCCTACCTGCGCGAACAGTGCGCGCTGATCGTCGGGCCGACCGGATCGGGCAAGACGAACATGGTGCACGCGATCCTCGCCGGATTCGCCCGCGCCGAAGACTTGCTCACGTGGGTGATCGACCTGAATGCCGGTTCGGCCGGTCTGCCGTGGGTGCTGCCCGCGCTGAACGGTGAACTTGTGCGGGAGGACGGCAAGCCCGTGCGGCCCGGTATCGACTGGCTGGCCGGCACCTTCGACGAAGCCATGACCATGCTCGATGCGGCCGTGCGCGTGGCCAAGCAGCGCAAGATGGGCTACCAGGACCTTCTCTCCAAGGCCAACACGGACCTGCTGCCCATCAGCCCGAAGATTCCTCAGATCATGCTCGTCATCGACGAGGGCGCGGAGATCCTGGCCAGCCCCGACCGGCAGGTGCGCAAGCTCGGGGAAAAGATCCTGGAAGTCATCCGGATCGCCCGCGCCATGGGCGTGCGCACCGTGCTCACCGCCCTCGGGGCGACCGGCGCCGTGCTGAGCAACCTGATGATCCGGCGGGAAGCCAAGGTCCGCGTCGCCCTCACCGGTGGCGAGACCGAGGGCATGGACCTGTCGAAGATGTTCCCCGGCAGCCGTGGCCTGCGCGTGGACCAGGCCCCGCACAAGGGAGCCGGGTTCATGGGCACCCCCGAGTCACCGGCGGCGCTGTTCAAGGCGTGGCGGATCCTCCCGAACCAGATCCGGGAGATCACCGCCGCCACCTCCGACCGGCACCCGCGGCTGGACGACGTGTCCGCCAAGGCCGCCGGATCCGCCTACGCGCGCCGCTGGGATGCCGACCGCACCGCATGGATGCACGATCAGATCGCGACCGTCGACAGTGGCGGCTCGGCACGGGACGTGCTGGGGGCGCTGCGTCTGTCCGCGCTGAGCGAGCAGCCGGAGTCTCCGGAGGATGCGTTGGCGCGCAGGTTCCGCGAGGAGATCGACGCGCAGTTCAGCACCACGCCCGACCCCCACACCGCCGAGCAAGGCGAGGGGGCGGAGCGGCCGGCCGGGCTGAATCTGTCGGCGCTGCGGGGTGAGCAGGACAGTCCCGCGCAACAGGCGGCGCTCGCCGCACTGATCGCCGCCGGACCCGAGGGCACCGGGGCGTCCGCGATCGCCCGCGCACTCGCCGACGCGTACGGGACGACGCGTCAGACGGTCGTCGGCTGGCTGAAAACGTGGATGCAGGACGGCACCGCTGTCCGCATCGGGGAGGGCACCAAAGCCCGCTACGTCCACCGCTCCCACACATCCGACGGCTGATCGCTTGTCGCTTGTTGTCCCCGCCTCACCACATGCCGTCTGCCGGGGCCGTGAGCCTTGAAAACGGCTTGTGAGCTGGGAGGCGGCAAGCGACAAGACAAGACAAGCGACAAGCCGGACGACAAGTCGCACGACAAGAGAGACGACAAGTCACGCGACAAGCACGCCATCCACCGCACGGGCCCGCGCCATCTGGTGGCGCGGGCCCGCGGCTCATCCCGAGGGAGCCTGAAATGAGCCAGCACACCCCGCCCGGCCAGATAGCCCCGCACATCCCCGCCGACGTCTTCCAGCGCGCACAGGCGACCGGACAGCCCATCGTGTTCGTCGTCAACGACACCCCGCCCGCCTTCCCCTGGCAGCGGCTCCTCATCCCGTTCGCGATCGCCGGGGCTGCCGCCCTCGGCACGTGGGGTGTGGTCGCCGCCCTGTGCTGGCTCATGGACGTCGCCGCGCACACCGCCACCGTCATCGGCGGCGCTGCCGGACCCATCGGCGCCGGCGGCATCACCCTCAAACTCGCCCGCTCCAAGTAGCCCTCCATGGAGAGTTCAGCATGTCGTTCGGAGAGACCCCCGTGACCCTCGTCGGCAACCTGACCGACGACCCGGAGCTGAAGTTCACCGAGGGCGGCGCCGCTCTCGCGAAGTTCACCATCGCTGTCACCCCGCGCACCTTCGACCGCACCTCGAACCAGTGGAAGGACGGCACGACCGCCTTCTACCGGTGCGCTGCCTGGCGCACGCTCGCGGAGCACATCGCCGACAGCCTCAAGAAGGGCTCCCGCGTGGTGGCGGCTGGCCGGATGCGCCAGCACGACTGGCAGACCCCGGAGGGCGAGAACCGCTCGATGCTCGCCGTGGAAGTCGACGACATCGGCGCCTCCGTCCGCTTCACCACCGTCCAGATCAACGCCAAGCGGTCCGCCCAGAACGGTCCGGCTGGCGACAGCCCGTGGGACAAGTCCAGTGCCGCGGCCGGAGCGGAGTTCAGCGCTGAGCCCCCGTTCTAGCTGCGCCAAGGGCGGCCCCCACCTCTCGCCAAAGAACGCGGGGCCGCCCTTGCCAGCCAGTCACCATCAAGGAACTGGAGATATCCAGCATGACCCAACCCGCCCGCATCCGGCGACTGTCGGCCGTGCCACAGCCCTTAGACGTGAGCGAGCCTGCGACCGTCGCTCTGGAGACCCTGCACTTGCTCGCCGCCGCCCTGTGCTCGGCAGAACGCGGCTGGCCCGTCATCTGCCTGCACCCGAACACCAAACGGCCCGCCGGACACGCCGAGCGAACCTGCCCCCACACCGGACGCTGCGCGAACGGACACCGCACCCCCGAGGAGCGGGCCACCATCGACCCGGATCTCATCCAGATGGCCTGGGCAAACCGGCCCTACAACGTCGGGATCGCCACCGGCCCGGCCGGTCTGCTCGTTGTCGACCTCGACGTGCCGAAGCCAGAAGAGCAAGAAGGAGCGCCTGACGGCGCCACTTCCTTCAAGGCGCTCTGCGAGCGCGCCGGACAGCCCTTCCCGCTCACCTACCAGGTGCGGACTCCCAGCGGGGGCCTCCACCTGTACTTCGCGGCCCCGCCCGGCACGCAGTTGAAGTGCACCGTGAAGCGGCTGGCCCCGCACATCGACACCCGCGCCTGGGGCGGATACGTGGTCGCCGCCGGCAGCACCACCGAGCAGGGCGCCTACGAGGTCACCGAGGCGGCCCCCGTCGCCCCGCTACCCGCCTGGCTCGCCGCCCTGCTCACCGAGCCAGCCACAGCCGCAGCCCTGCCCACGCCGACCCGGGTGTGGGACGCCACCAAGGCCGCCCGGACCGCACTGGAGCGGGAGTGTGCGGTCATCCGGGCCGCTGGCGAGGGTGGACGCAACAGCACGCTGTATCGCAGCACGTGCAAGGTGGCCCGGTTCGTCGCTTGGGGACACATCGCCCGCCACACGGTGGAAGAGGCAATCCAGGCGGCGGGGGAGTCGACCGGACTGCCGGCTGCCGAATGCCGCACGACCATCCGCAGCGCCATGGAATGGCTGATCGCCAACGCCACGCCGCGGGAGGCCGTATGACCCCCGCCTCCCGCTCCCCCCGCCTGGATTGCCTCTTCTACGCGCCGTACGGGCCGCAGGACGCCCCGATGGCTTGCGCCAGGCAAGGCGTGGGCGGCCGAGAGAAGGTCGCCCGTCAGGGCGTCCTTTCAGCTCTTCGCCCGTCTCACCGCACCTCGTTTTCGACACGTAACTCCGAAGGAAGGAACGGCGCATGACTTCCACCATCGACGGGGCCGCGCTGCTCGACGAGGTGGAAACCTTCCACCGCCGCTTCAACGTCTTCCCCACCGAAGCCGCCTACGTCGCCGTCACCCTCTGGGACGCCCACGCCCACCTCATCGACGCGTTCGACGGCACCGCCCGCCTTGCATTTCTCTCCCCCGAACCTGGATCGGGCAAGTCCCGCGCGCTGGAGATCGTGGAGACCCTCACTCCGCGGGCGGCCACCACGGTGAATGCCTCCGCCAACGCCCTGTTTCGGCTGGTGGAGGCCGACGCAGGAACCCCCACCCTCCTCTTCGACGAGATCGACACCGTCTTCGGCCCCAAGGCCGGAGGCAACGAAGAGGTCCGAGGCTTCCTCAACTCCGGATACCGGCGCGGCGCCAAGTCCCTGCGCTGCGTCGGCGACGGCTCCAGCCAGAACGCGGAATGGTTCTCCTCGTTCTGCGCGGTCGCGATGGCCGGTCTCGGCTCACTGCCGGACACGATCCTGACCCGCTCAGTCATCATCCGCATGCGCAAAAAGGCCCCCAACGAGAAGGCCGAACCGTATCGCCGGCGCGTCCACGAGAAGCAGGGCCACGCCCTGCGCGACCGCCTCGCCGACTGGGCCGCCACCATCCACGACCAGATCGCCGAAGCGTGGCCGGAGATGCCCGAGGGTGTCTCCGACCGACCCGCCGACGTGTGGGAACCCCTGCTCGCTGTCGCCGACGCGGCAGGTGGGCACTGGCCCGAACGGGCCCGGGCCGCCTGCGTCACCCTCATCAAGGCCGCCCAGGAAGGCGACGAAGCCTCCCTCGGAGTACGCCTACTGACCGACCTGCGCGACCGCGTGTTCTGCGGCGCCGACCGCATGCCCACCGCCGCCATCCTCGAAGTCCTCCTCGGACTCGATGACGCCCCATGGGCCGATCTGACCGACGACGGCAAGGCCCTGACCGCCCGAGGTCTGTCCAAACTCCTGAGCCAGTACGTCCGCCCCGACAACAGCCCCATCCGGCCCCGCGGCATCCGTGTCGGCAGCGGTACCCCGAAGGGCTACTACGCGGAAGACCTCAGCGACGCGTGGGCCCGCTACTGCCCCCCTCCCCCCGAAAAGTCCGCAACATCCGCAACGTCCGCAACATCGCAGGTCAGCGGGGGTGAATCCGTGGCGGAATGCCCGACTGAGAGCCGCCACATGTCCGCGGAAACCGACACACGCCAACTCCGCATCGCCGGCTGACCAACCGCACCCAAAGGTGCCGCCGCGCATCACGCGTGGCGGCACCTATCCGCAACACAACCGGCGTCCGCCACAGATTCAAACCGCTGACCAGCAATGTTGCGGCGTGGCGGATGTTGCGGATCCCCAGAAGGGTCTACCCGCGAGCGAACCATGAGGGAGGAACCCATGGACGCGGCCGCAACCGCCGTTTCGGCGCAGCCCCGTCTTCACAGCGTGGAAGCCGCGGCCGAGCTTCTCGGCATTGGGCGCACCGCGACGTACGACGAGATACGCCTCGGGCGGCTTCGTACCGTCCGACGTGGTCGTCGGCGTCTCGTGCCCTCGGAGTGGATCGACGAATACGTTGAACTCCTGAAAAACGAGGCTGAAGCCGCCGCCTAGCTTCGCAACAGAGCAGGGCACCGCGCCACCTAGATTAACTGGGAAAATTGAAATAAACGTTACGAAGGATCGGAATAGAGCCGCAAC
>NZ_JBSHAQ010000016.1:99281-156253 GCF_053611585.1 Streptomyces sp. NPDC054794
CAAGATTTCTTTTAAATCAAAAAAACCGTGTCTCACTCAGCCGAAATGATTCCAAACCGACCTGGCCCGAACCATAGCGTGCGGCCCTGCTCTTTCTGTCTGAGAGGTAAGAACGCATGACCGAGGCGCCCGAGAGGCGTACCAGAGCAGGGCACGGCGACGACTCGATTTACTGGGACAAGTCCAAGAACCGGTACGTCGGTGCGGTATCGCTCGGCTACACCCCCGCCGGCAAACGGAATCGCGCGAAGGTGTCGGGTAAGACAAAGGCCGAGGTTCGTCAGAAGCTGCGCGAGTTGAGGAAGGAGCTGGCAGCCGGGGCCAAGGCCCCCGCCAACTACAGCGTTGCCCAAGCCGTCAGCGACTGGCTGGCCCAAGGACTCAAGGGCAGGGAAGTGACGAGCATCGACACGTACACGAGCCTGGCGGAGAACCACATCATCCCGCATCTGGGCAAGGCCAAGCTGCGTGAGCTCGAAGCGGACGATTTAGATGAGTGGTTGGAGAGCGAGGCCGAGGTTCTCGCGACCCAGTCCCTGAAGATGGTCCACTCAATCCTTCGGCGGTCGATCAGCCACGCCCAGAGGAGAGGCAGGGCCGTCCGAAACGTGGCAGAGCTGATCGAGGTGCCGGACGGGCGGGCCGGTCGCCCAAGTAAGTCGCTCTCTCTGGGGCAGGGAGAGGCCGTTCTTCGTGCCAAGGAGGGCAGTTGGATCCATGCCTATGTCGTTCTGTCGCTCCTCGTAGGCGTCCGTCCGGAGGAAGCACGGCCCCTGACTTGGGCGCACGTTCACCTGGCAGGCTCCGCGAAGATCAAGCCTCACGTGGACGTGTGGCGCTCTGTTCGCCGGCACGGCGACACGAAGACCCGGAAGAGTCGGCGGTCGCTGGCCATGCCCCGGCAAGCTGCTCTCGTCATGAGGGCGCACAAGCGCCGCGAGCAGGCTGAATGCTTGCAGACCGGGAACGAGTGGACTGACGAGAGACTCGTCTTCCCGACCGAGACAGGTGAGCTCCGCAGCGCTTTGAACGTGCGCCGGAACTTCAGGGCGCTCCTCAAGGAAGCAGGTTTCGAGAATCCGAAGGAGTGGACCCCGCGCGAGTTGCGGACAAGCTTCGTGTCCCTGCTGTCGGACCATGGAATCCCGATTGAGGTCATCGCACGTCTTGTAGGACACAACGGCAGTGGAACGACCGAGAGGGTCTATCGCAAGCAACTGCGCCCTGTGATCTCCGAGGGCGCGGAAGCGATGGACGACATCTTCGGCGACGATGGCGATGCGGTCGATGGAGAGACCCCGGCGGCGGGCTGATTCACACGCCGTGGCTCCCCGTTTGGCTCCCCAAGCCGTGAAGTGCCCCCATGGCCCATCCTCTGAGCTGCAAGAAGGCTCTTTTGGGAGGTCAGGGGGCTCTTACGGTGCCGTTAAGACAGGGCTAACGGACCACTGAGGAAAGAGGGAGGTCGGTGGCGGCGGTCAACGCGTGGGCCGCGGTTCTCAGATCGCTCTCCCACCCCGGGAGCTCGTCGGGGGCGGTCCATTCGCTGTAGGCCGCCGCGACGGAGAGGAACCGTGTCTCCTCCTCGGTGCGGGCCGCGACCGTCATCGACAAGCGGTCGGCCACGTCCTCGGCACTGAGCTCGCCGTGCGCGAGACCGAACGCGAGGCTCACGAGGAGGCATCGGCCCGCTGTCTCCTCGTCGGGAAGCGGTATGCCGAGTTCGTGCAGGGCTCGGACGTACAGTTCACGGATCTCGGCCTCGTCGCTCCGGCGCGGCAGGCCGGCCAGTTCGCGCAGGGCAGGGGAGTCACGCCCGTCGACGAGCGCATGGGCGGCGAGCATCGGGAGCTCCTCGGTGGGGAGTGCCTCCGCCACGTACTGCCAAGCGCTGTGCCGCAGCCGGTCCATGCGCCCATCGTGCGGGCGACGAGGCGTCCTGGCCAGCGGATTGATGTGGTGGCCTCGGCCTGGTGAGTCCCAGTGACCCATGTCCACCGCCCTGCGCTCTTCGAACGGGAGGTCGAAATGGTGGTCCACGTGGCTTTCGTCGCCTGTGAGGTCTACTACGCGACACAGTCCAGCATCGGCACCGACGTTCTCCTCGAACCCGAGGGGCGACTGCGGAGCTACCGGGAATTCTGCGACCTTCTCGCGGAGCCGGACCGCAGGGTGTGGGCCGACCCCCTGTTCCTCGACGACAGCCTCGCGGGCGGGCGTCACTGCGGACGCGCTGGGATGCCGAGCTCTAGGGACGCGTCCCTCAGCCGTCCGGCCACCAGGTGCGGGCTATGTCCTTGCGCACCTCGGGGCGGGCCGTGGGGCGGTCGTCGGATTCCTCGCGGATGCGGCGGCCGGTGTCGGTCCTCTTCAGGGGCTTGTGCACGGTGACGCGGCGCATGGCTGCCTCCTTCGGTGTCCACCGGGCTCCGTGATGTCACGGGGTAGACCCTTTCCGGGAGAGTTCCTCATCGGTGCGGGTCTGTCTGTGGTCGCAGTCACGAATCGACTGTCAGTGGTGGGTGTCACTCTGGGGACCATGACGAACGAGAGTGATCGCACGAGCGCGGTGGGTGTCGACTGGGACGCCGAGGCCGTCGCCTTCGACGACGAGCCGGACCACGGACTGCGCGACCCCGAGGTGCGTGCCGCCTGGGCGGCCAGGCTGGAGGAATGGCTGCCGACGCGCCCCGCCGACGTCCTCGACCTCGGCTGCGGCACCGGCAGCCTCTCGCTCCTCGCTGCCGAACGTGGACACCGGGTCACCGGAGTCGACCTGTCCCCGGCCATGGTGGAACGGGCCCGCGCCAAGCTCGCCGGCCGTGACGCGGCGTTCCTCGTCGGCGACGCGGCGGCACCCCCGGTGGGGGAGCAGCGCTACGACGTAGTCCTGGTACGGCACGTGCTGTGGACGCTGCCCGACCCCGCCCGCGTCCTGCGCCACTGGCGGGGACTGCTGCGGCCGGGAGGGCGGCTCGTGCTGGTCGAGGGCGTGTGGGGGACGGTCAGCCCGGTCGGCATACCCGCCGACCGGCTCGTCGCCCTCCTGGAGCCGCTCGGCGTCCACGCGCGCGTGGAGCGGCTGTCCGGCGACGCGCGGCTGTGGGGCAAGGACGTGGCGGACGAGCGGTACGCGGTGCTGGTGACGACGGGGTGAGACCCTCCCTGAGCGGCAAGAACGGCTCAGCGCGAGCCGCTCAGGGCAGCAGGGCCCCGAAACCGTCCTCCCGGGCCAGGGCCTCCAACTCGTCGAGGGCGGCCAGCGCGGCGGCCGCGGCCCGGGGGTCCCGCTCCGCCAGCCCGCTCTCGGCGAACTCGTCCTCGTCCAGGCGCCGTACGTCCGTGCCGTCGGCGGAGCGCCACAGGTCCAGGTCCAGGTCCTCGACGACGAGCTCCGCACCGGAGAGTGTGGCCGGGCGGGTGATGTCGCAGTACCAGCCCTTGAGGACCCCGTCGGCCGCGCGCACCTCCTTCACGGAGTACCAGCGGTCCCGCCAGTAGTGCTCCGTGAACACGTCACCGGGCTCGAAGCGTACGAAGCCGAAGTCGCGGACGCCCGGGCCCGCCCACGGCGCCCGCACCGAGACCCGCACGCCGTCGTCGCCGAGCAGCTGCGCCGCGTAACGGATCTTCGTACGGCCGCCCTTGACCAGGACGACCTCCACGGGAGCCGCCCGCTCAGCCGAGTTCGCGGACATACCGCACCTCCGTCGCGCACAGGTCGTAACCGAACCACTTGTTGATCGCGAGCATCGGCCCGTTGCCGCTGTCGTTGCCCGTGAACCCTTCCGTGTACCCGGCCGCGCGGGCCCGGTGCAGGGAATCGTTCTTGGCGAGCTTGGCCAGGCCGCGGCCGCGGAAGGCGCGGGCGGTGCCCGTCATCACGGTGCCGTAGCGGGTGCCGCCGTCCGTGCGGGCCACGCTGAAGGCGGCGGGACGACCCTCGACCACCGCGACCGACGTCAGGTCGTGACTGGTCAGCGGATGGTTCCAGCCCTCGTCGAGCCAGGCCTGATAGTCCGTGAACTCGTAGCTGATGTCGCTCGGTTCGTCGAGCATCGCCTCCGCGTCCAGCTCGAACAGGGGGTGCGGATCGTCCGCGAAGTCGGCGCCCGTCCGCAGCTCGACACCCGGCGGGAGCTCCGCGCGCGGGGGCAGGGCGCCGTGCGCGAGGTCCAGGCGGAGGAAGTGCGCGGAGCGGCTCGCGCGGTAGCCGCGGCGCTCGGCGAAGGCGCGGTTGCCGGGCTCGTCCAGGACCCACGCGAACAGCTTCGTCGCCCCGTGCGCGGCCAGATGCTCCTCGGCTACGCGCACCAGCAGGGCGCCGGCGCCGCGGCCCGTCCGCTCCGGCGTCGTGTACACGTTCAGGTAGCCCTGGCCGGGCCGCGGACTGTCGTGGGCGATGCCGACCTGGGCGGTGGCGATGATCTCGCCGTCCTCCTCGGCCACGAGGGGACGGAAGTGGGCGTCGGGATGGGCGTGGGCGAGGTCGTAGGCGACCGAGTCGGCGGTCATCAGGAAGTAGGGGAGTGCGAGCTGCCGGACCCGGGCGAAGCCCTCGGCGTCGGCTCGGTGACCTTGACGCAGGTCGCGCACGGTGACTGTCATGGGGTCGCACGGTATGCGGGACCCGTGCAGTGCTGCCTCCCATTTTCCGGCGGGTACGGGAGAATCGGGCCGTGACCTTGAAGATCCACATCGACGAGAGCGCGCCGCCGTACGAGCAGGTGCGGGCGCAGATTTCCGAGCAGGCGCGGGCCGGAGTGCTGCCGGTGGGGTACCGTCTGCCGACCGTGCGGGGGCTCGCCGAGTCGCTGGGGCTGGCCGTCAACACGGTGGCCAAGGCGTACCGGGCGCTGGAGACGGACGGGGTGATCGAGACGCGGGGGCGCAATGGAACGTTCGTGGCCGCTGCCGGCTCGGCCGCGGAGCGGGAGGCGGCGGCGGCCGCGCAGGCCTACGCGGAGCGGGTGCGGCGGCTGGGGTTGGACGAGGGTGCGGCGCTGGCCGCCGTGCGGGATGCCCTGCGGGCGGCCTACGGGGAGGGGTGAGCCGCGGCGGATCTTCGGTGCCGGTGCGACAGTTCGCTCGGAGTGCGGGTGACCGTCAGTCCCGCTCGGGTCGCCGCCCTCCCGAACACCACCGCGTCCTCCACCGCCGCCCCGCCGGGGTCGTTGTTGAAGTAGGTGTGGACGTCGTGGTCGTCGGACCAGGTCGTCGCGATGCGGTCGACCCAGGTCTCCAGGGACCGGTGGCCGTAGCGCGGCCACGGCCGGGCGCGGCCCTCGTGGAAGCGGACGTAGCCCCAGTCGGTGGTGCGCCACAGCGGTGTCACCGGGCGGGCCTGCACATCGGCCCAGCACAGGGCGGCGCCGCGGGATTCGAGGATCGTGCGCACCTCGGCCGTCCACCACGAGTCGTGGCGGGGTTCGACCGCGATCCGGGTCCCGGGCGGGAAGCAGGCCAGGCAGGCGTCCAGCAGGTCCGGCGCGACCCGCAGCGTCGGCGGCAGCTGGAGCAGCACCGGTCCGAGCCGGTCGCCCAGGCCCGCCGCGTGGGTCATCAGGCGGTCGACCGGTTCCTCCGGGTCCTTCAGCCGCTTGATGTGCGTGAGGTAGCGGCTCGCCTTCACCGCCACCACGAAGCCGGCCGGCACCCGCTCCCGCCACGCCTCGAAATTCTCCCGCGTCGGCAGCCGGTAGAACGCGTTGTTGAGCTCCACCGTGGCGAAGTGCGCCGCGTACTCCTCCAGCCACAGCCGCACGGGTACGTCGGCGGGGTACAGGACGTCCCGCCAGTCCTTGTACTGCCACCCCGACGTACCGATGTACAGGGTCATACGTCCATCAAAGCACCGGCGGGCCGCACGGGCCCGCCGCGGCCGCGCTACAGGTACAGACCCGCGTCCGCCCCGTCCCGCGCCCCCGGTACCGAGGTCGGTGACGTGCCCCGGCGCAGCGCGTACAGCTCCGCCAGCGTGGCCCCGTCGCGGCCGACGCCCTCCTCGGTGCCGAGCCAGGTCACCGACTCCTTGCGGGTCAGCGGGCCCACCTCGATCCGGGCCAGGCAGCGGCCGGGGCGGACCACGGCGGGGTGCAGACGCTCCAGGTCCTCGTTGGTCGTGACGCCGACCAGGACGTTGCGGCCCTGGCCCAGCAGGCCGTCGGTCAGGTTCAGCAGCCGCGACAGCGCCTGGCCCGCCGTGTGCTTGGCCTCGCCGCGGATCAGTTCGTCGCAGTCCTCCAGCAGGAGCAGCCGCCAGCGGCCCTTGCCCGCCCCGTCGTCCTCGCCGATCGCGATGTCCATCAGATAGCCGACGTCGGAGAACAGCCGCTCGGGGTCCAGGACGCAGTCCACCTGGCACCAGTCACGCCAGGAGCGGGCGAGCGTGCGCAGGGCGGAGGTCTTGCCGGTGCCGGGCGGGCCGTGCAGCAGGAGCAGCCGGCCCGCGATGTCCTCCGGGGTCGTCTTCATCAGGCGGTCCATCGCGCCCGCGACCGGGGCCGTGTAGTTGGGCCGGACCTCGTCCCAGGTGCCCGCGGAGATCTGCCGGGTCGTACGGTGCGGGCCCCGCCGGGGGGACACGTACCAAAAGCCCATCGTCACGTTCTCCGGCTGGGGTTCGGGCTCGTCGGCCGCGCCGTCCGTGGCCTGTTCGAGGACCTTCTTCGCCAGTTCGGCGGTGGTCGCCGTCACCGTGACGTCCGCGCCCCGGTTCCAGCGGGAGACCAGCAGCGTCCAGCCGTCGCCCTCGGCGAGGGTCGCGCTGCGGTCGTCGTCGCGGGCCACGCGCAGCACGCGGGCGCCCTGCGGCAGCAGCGTCGCGCCGGAGCGCACCCGGTCGATGTTGGCCGCGTGCGAGTACGGTTGCTCGCCCGTCGCGAAGCGGCCGAGGAACAGCGCGTCGACGACGTCGGACGGCGAGTCGGAGTCGTCGACGTTGAGCCGGATCGGCAGAGCGTCGTGTGGGTTCGCAGACATGCGGCCATGATCCGGCACCGACGGGCTCGGCGCACTGCATTTCCGCCGCTTGTCCCGGGTGTTCCCAACCCCTCCCCCCACCGCGAAATTCGCCCTTACTGTTGTCCTTGATGGGACGTCATGGGTGGAATTCGGGAGCGGGGCGGTCGCGGCTCATCGCCCTTCTCGGCGTGAGCATGGCCGCTCTGGCCCTGGTGGTGACCCTGATCAACACGCTTCCCGGGAGCGGCGCGAGCACCGCCGGCACCTCCCGCGACGGCGACAAGGTGCACGGCACGCCGGCCACCCCACCCGGGACGACACGGCCGTACGTGGGCTGGGGATTCACCCACACCCAGTACAGCGCCGACGAGGGCGGCGCGGCCGCCACCGAGCGTGTCGAGCAACTCCTGGCGAAGAACGGCGGGCTGCCGCAGAACCAGCACATCATGGGCTGGGGCGCCGACAACCCCGAGCCGGTCGAGGGGCGCTACGACTTCGGCGCGATGGACCGCCGCATCGACTTCATGCGCAGGTCGGGCGCCACCCCGGTGATCACGCTGTGCTGTTCCCCGGACTGGATGAAGGGCGGCAAGGCCGGCGTCGACCACACCGACTGGAGCCAGGCCGCCCTGGAGACCGCCCCGACGCCCGACCACTACCAGGACTTCGCGAACCTCGCCGCGACCGTCGCCAAGCGCTATCCGGACGTCCGCCACTTCATCGTCTGGAACGAGTTCAAGGGGTTCTGGAACGACGCCAGGGGCCGCTGGGACTATGAGGGCTACACCACGATGTACAACCTCGTGTACAAGGCGCTGAAGAAGGTGAACAAGGACATCATGGTCGGCGGGCCGTACCTGGTCATGGACAGCGTCGACCCGCGGCAGAAGGAGGACGCGTCGACGACCCTCAAAGGCGCCTGGGGCGCCATGGACCAGCGGGTCCTCGACGCCTTCGACTACTGGAACGCGCACCGGGCGGGCGCCGACTTCGTGGTCGTCGACGGCTCCAGCTACACCAACGACGACGACATGCTGCCCGACGAGTTCGCGGCCACCGACAAGCTCACCGCCGTCGGCGAGTGGGTACGGCGGCGGACGCATGACCTGCCCCTGTGGTGGGCCGAGTACTACGTTGAGCCCGCCGAGCCGGGCGACGGCAACGACGATCGCAAGGGCTGGTCCGAGACCCACCGGCTCGCCGTCCAGGCCACCGGGATGATCGCCATGGTCAGGGGCGGCGCCGACTCCGGCTTCTACTGGAACCCGGAGGAGGAGAAGGGCACCGCCTGCGCCGGCTGCCTGTGGACGCCGACCGACAGCGGCGCCGGCGGCCGGGAACTGCCCATGTACGACCTGGTCGCACGGTTCGGCCGGGCCTTCCCGCCGGGCACGCGGTGCAGAGCCGTGTCCGTCGCCGAGGACGACGTGCCCAACGTCCGCGTCCTCGCCACCGACAGGACGGTCCTGGTGGTCAACGTCCTCGACCGGCCGATCAGCGCGCGGGTCGACGGCAAGCGGTTCGACATGCGGGCGTACGAGGTGAGGTGGCTCACCAGGTGAGCCACCTCGCCCCTGCGTGCCGGAGCCCTCACTTCATCGTCAGGAACCGCTGCACCAGCGAGGCGAACACCACCGCCAGCAGGGGCAGCGAGAACCAGAAACTGCTCTGCAGCCGCCGCAGCTGACGCACGCTCGGCCGGGTCGCGACCCGGACCACCTCGCGGGCGGTGAGCAGCAGGATCAGCGCGACGGCCGCCAGCGCGCCGACCACCGACCAGGGCGTCCACGTCACCCGCGGCCCGATCGGACCGGGATCCGGCTTCGGCACCTCGCCCGCCGGCCGCTTGCGCAGGGCGTACATGGTCACGTCGTCGTTGACCAGGACCTTCCGCAGCTCCTGCCGGTCGTCCAGGTTCCGCACGAGCCGGGCCGGCCAGGTCGCCGAGTAGCCCACGTCCATCTGCAGATACGTGACCTGACTCTTGTTGATCATCAGATACGAGTTCGGACCCGCGTCCTTGAGCGCCTTGACCAGGCCGGACACCAGCACCGGGTCGGTCGGCGCCAGAGTCGGCACATAGGTGACCCGCTCCATGTCCCGCGCGCCCCACGGCATCGCCGGGGTGACGTTGCTGATCGTGTCGTTGCTCAGCCACAGCAGCCGTACCGTCGGCTTGTCGTGGGCGTAGACGTAGTCCATGGCGGTGACCTCGCCGGGCCGGATCCGCTCGAACGGCTCGTTGCCCCAGCGGGCCACCAGGAAGCCGCCCATGAGCAGCAGACCCGCCAGCAGCGCGGCCAGCGGTGCCAGGCTCACCCGGTCCTTCTCGCGCTCCTTCGCGGTGACGCCGGTGCGCGGGAAGAGGGCGAGGCCCGCCAGCAGTGCCGCGCCGGGCAGGGCGAACATGAAGACGCGCAGCGCCATCTCGCCGCCGTACGACTGCATGCCGAAGCCCAGGAACGGGACGAAGGTGAGCACCAGCAGCGACCGCTCGCGGTACCTGTGGTCGCGCCGCCGCCACCAGCCCCAGCAGGCGAAGGTCATCATGCCGCCGGCCAGCAGCACCCGGGTGTACAGGACCAGCTTGTGGGTCGAACTGCCGCCCCGGATCCGGCCGGAGACGGAGGTGGACACATTGCTGCCGACGCCGCCGACCCCGCCGAAGAGGTCGTCGAAGTGCCCGGACCAGTACGGCTCGGCCATGAACCCGAGCCACACCGCGGCCACCACCCCGAACAGGATCGGCAGTCCGCGCAGCTCCGACTTGCCGATCAGCACCAGTGCCGCGAGCACGCCCAGCATCACGAACGGGGTGAGCTGGTGCGCCGGCACGCTCGCGGCGTACAGGCCGATCAACACCGCCAGCAGGACGGCCCGTTGGCGCCGGTCGGTCGGCTCGACCTCCGCCTCGCCCGGCCGGAACCTCGTCCAGATCACGTGCGGGGCGCGGAACCACACGAGGAGGATCGCCACGAAGGCCAGGTACAGCAGATAGGTGAAGCCCTGCGGGGAGAAGTAGTCCTGGCCGACCCAGCCGCAGAGCGCGAAGATCCAGATGCCGGTCCACCGGGCCCGCCAGCTCGCCCGCATCGAGCGCACGAGCAGGAACAGCGGCGGCAGATAGGCGAGTTGAATGGCCAGCGGCCACCAGCGGATGATCTCGGTGAAGTCCGTGACCCCGCAGGTCCGGGCGACGAAGGCGGCCGCCGCGAAGAAGCCGGGCCAGCTCCAGCGCGCGTCCAGGTCCGGTACGGCGGACCCGGTGCGGTCGATGTAGTCGATGAAGCCCAGGTGCTGCCAGGCCGTCGCGAACCGCGGCTCCGTCTCGACGACGGCGGGCAGGGCGTGCAACGACACCACGGTCGCCAGGAGCGTGACCAGCAGCAGCGTCCGGTGTTCGCGGCGCAGCCAGAGCAGCGCGGCGAACACCGCGATGAGCAGTGCCGCCCCGACCAGCGTCGGCAGCGGCAGGACCGAGATCAGGCCCAGCCCGCCCATCCGGTCCAGGTCGGACTCGCCGAGCCGCAGGGCCGGCACCCAGTAGAGCAGGAGCGCGGCGATCAGCAGACAGCCGAGGACGACGCCCGCCCGGGTGGGGAGCAGACGCTCCCGCAGGGACCGCGATGGCGGCTCGGGCACGGCCTCCTCGTCCGGTACGACCGCCTCGCCCGAGGGCTCCTCGGCGTAGTCGTCCGACGCCTCCGGGACGTCGGCCGACCGGTCGAGGGTGAAGGGGGACTCGAACGGCGCGTCCACCTCCGCCGCCCGCGGCGGCGAGGCCTTCGCGGGTCCCGGCGACGCCTGCGGGCCCGGCTGCCTCGCCCGGTCCCGGCCGGGGGCCGGCACGGGCGTGCCCGTGGGCGGGGTGCCCGGACCGGGACGCACGTCGGGACGGCGCTCGACGTGGTCGAAGTCGACGTGGATGCCCAGCGCGAGGGTGTCGCTGTCCAGCGCCCACGCCGGGCCCCGGCGGCGCGGCCGGTCGGCGACGGGAGCCTCGCCCGCCCCCAGGTCGGCGAGGTCCCCGTCCGGCGCCGCCGTCTCCGGCACGACGGGCGGCGCGGTCCGGACCGTCCTCCACAGCCGGGGCGCCGCGATCGCCACGATCACCGCCAGGCTGGAGATCTCGGCGACGCCCGCGCCGGTCAGGCCCATGCGCGGGAGCAGCAGCAGCGTCAGGCCGAGCACCAGCACGCACAGCAGGCCCTGCAGCCAGGCGAGTCCGGCGGTGCGGCTCTGGGCGCGCAGCACGGCGAAGTACGTCTCCATCACCACCCGCAGCAGCGCGCCGACCGCGAACCAGCGCAGCAGCGGCGTCGCCGCGTCCGCGTAACCCGTGCCGAACACGCCGAGGATCCACGGCGCCCCCGCGAACAGCAGCCCGCAGATCGGCAGCATGATGCGGGCCATCCGGCGCAGCGCGGCACGGGTGTTGGCGGCCAGCCGCGCCGGGTCGTGCGAGCCCTCGACGGTCAGGGACGCGCCCATGTTGATGGCGAGCAGGTTGACCGTGCCGCCGATCGTGGTGGTGATGTAGAAGTACGCGTTGTCCTCGGAGCTGACCTGCGCGGCGATGATGACCGGGACGAGGTAGACCACGGCGAGCGAGAACAGCGAGCCGGTGTAGTCCCCGGCGAGGAACCTGCCGATCTCCTTCAGCGTGGGCGGCTCGGCGCGGTCCTCGGTCGCCTTCACGTGCCGGGGCACCAGACGGCGGAACACCAGCCAGCCGAGGGGCAGCACGGAGGTGCCGATCGCCGCGACCCAGGACACGAAGACACCGGTCGTGGGGATCGCCACGGCGAAGGCGACCAGCAGGCCCAGTTTGACGGCGGAGAACACGGTGTTGCCCACGGGCACCCAGGGCGCGCTGCGCAGCCCGGTCAGCACGCCGTCCTGGAGGGTGAGCAGGTTCCAGGCGACGACGGCCATGACGAACCCGAGGCCGTTGAGCGGGCCGTGCAGGAAGCGGTACGAGGGCCCCCACGCGTCCAGCGTCATCAGGAAGACGCCCGCGCCCAGCGCCACGATCAGCGAACTGCCCGCGTACGTACGGAAGATGAGCCGCCCGGTGCTGCGCCCGCCCACCGGGATGAAGCGGGCCAGGGCGCCGGTCAGGGTCACCGCGGTCAGCCCCGCCAGGAGCTTCATCGCGGCGATCGCGGCGGAACCCTGGCCGACCGCGGACTCGGAGTAGTAGCGGGCGGCGGCCAGCCAGAAGCCGAGCCCGAGGACGGCGGAGATGCCGGTGTTCAGCATCAGCGCGTAGGCGTTCCGAAAGAGCTGGTTGCCGCCGGGCGACCGGCCCCGTCCGGGCAGGCGCAGTCGGCGCCCCGACTGCTCGGGCGCCCGCGCCTCGGGTGCTGCGGCCTCGGTCGTGGTCGTCGTGTCAGACACGGGAACGGATGGCCTTCCGGCGGACCTGGCGTGCTCTGCGGAGGACGGCGTACCCCTTGGTGAGGGCACGGTCCCGGGCGAAGACACGGGCGATCGAACGGCCTTCGAGCAGCTGCTCGAACTCCTCGATGCCCGTGCCGCGGCGCACGGTGACGCGCTGCAGGGCGTACGGCCCCTGCCGGCGCCGGGCGAGGCCGTTGCCGACGGCGAGCGCCTGGGCGAACCCGGCCTCCCGCACCGCCTGGCGCACCCGGCGGCTGGAGTAGCCGTACGGGTACGCGAACGAGGCCGGTGCGGTGCCCAGTTCGTCGGCGACGATCTCCTTGCAGCGGATCAGCTCGGACCGCAGCGTCGCGTCGTCGAGCTGGTCGAGCTGCGGATGGGTGTGGCTGTGGCCGCCGATCTCGACCCCGCGGCCCGCGAGTTCGCGGACCTGCGGCCAGTCGAGCATGGTGTCCAGGCCGCCCCCGGTGTCGTACGCCCCCTTGATCCAGCCCGTCGAGACGAACAGTGTGGCCGTGAAGCCGTGCCGGGCGAGCACCGGCAGGGCGTGCCGGTGCACGCCCTCGTAGCCGTCGTCGAAGGTGATCAGCACCGGCCGTTCGGGCAGCGGGCCGCCCGAGCGCCAACGCGCCGCGAGTTCGGCGGTGTCGACAGGGGTGAAGCCCAGGTCCCCGATCATCGCCATGTGCTCGGCGAACGCCTCCGGTGTCACGGACAGGGCGCGGGTGGCGTCGTTCGGCGCGGTCGCGACCGAGTGGTACATGAGGATCGGCACGCGGGTGTCACTCATCCCGTCCCCTCTCGATCTCCGCCACCGAGAACGTCGCGCCGCCCCGGCGGGCCCGGACGCTCCCGACCAGGTACCCGCCCGCGGCGGTGAGCACCCCCGCGACGATGGCCCCGGCCCGTCCCGCACCGCCCGGCCGGGCCAGCAGCGCGTCCCGCAGGCCACGAGCGACCCCGGCGGGCAGCACCCGCGTGGCGTACCGGCGTTCGGACTCCAGCCCCTTGTCCGCGCCCACACTGCGCGCCACCAGGGCCTTCGAGAGGCCCTCGGCGTAGGCGCGGGTGCGGAAGTACCCGAAGTGCTCGCGCGCCTCGGGCACCCGGTGGTGGATGACCGCGCGGTCGTCGATCAGCAGCACGGCGTCCGGCCGGGCGCGGGTGAGCCGGATGCACAGCTCCGTCTCCTCGCAGCCCAGCGGGCGTTTGTCGCCGTCGCGGCCGATGCCGGTCGCGAAGCCGCCCGCCAGATCGAACGCCGTTCGGTGGAAAGAAGCGTTTCCGCCCAGGACGTTGCGCACCCGCACCCGGCCGGGCGGCAGCCCCTTGTAGGTGCAGCCGACCACCCAGTCGAACTCCTCGGGAAACCAGTCCGGCCGGCGGCCCGACGCCCAGATCGGCGTCGTCCGGCCGCCGACGGCCATCACGCGCGGGTCCGCGTACCCCTCGGCGAAGCGGCGCAGCCAGTCCCTCTCGGCCACGGCGTCGTCGTCGAGGAAGGCGATCACCTCGCCGCGCGAGGCCGCGATGCCGGTGTTGCGGCCGGCGGACAGGCCACGGGGACCGGCGTTGGCGAGCACCCGTACGGCGCCCGGCCGGCCTGCCTCCCCGTCCTCCCCGTTCGCCCCGTTCTCCTCGATCCCCCCGTGCTTCTCGTACTCCTTGTACTCCTTGGCCAGCCGGTTCAGGAGCGCCGGGTTGTGGTCGACGACCAGCAGTGTCTCCAGCGCCGGCCGCGACTGCGCGCGCACCGAGGAGACCGCCGCGAGGATGTCCTCCCAGCGGTCCTCGGTGTACACGCAGATCACGACGGAGATGTCGGGATCTCTCAAGACGCCTCTTTCCGGCCCGCGTTCGGCATCGGCGAGCGGTGCGCCCGACGGCGCAGCGCCCGCCGGTTGGAGCGCTCCTTGAGGATCACCTTTAGCACCCGCAAGCCGTCCCGGACGGCCCGCAGATTGCTCGTGCCGTGGATGCGGAGATACTCGTGGCTGGGTATCTCCTGCACCTTCAGCCCGGCTTTGACCACCCGGATGTTCATCAGGGTCTCGACCTCGAAGCCGGTGCAGTCGAGTTCGATCCTGTCGAGGCAGTGCCGCCAGAACGCGTTGTATCCGTAGCAGAGATCGGTGTAGCGGGCGCCGAACTTGCGGTTGACGATCGTGCACAGCGCCCAGTTGCCGAGCTTGCGGATGAAGGTCATGTCGTCCGTGCCGCCGCCGTTGGCGAAGCGGGAGCCCTTGGCGAAGTCCGCGCCCGAGACCAGGGCCGAGACGTACGAGACGATCTCGTTGCCGTCGGCCGAGCCGTCCGCGTCGACCATCACGATGATGTCGCCGGAGCACTCCTCGAACCCGCTGATCAGAGCGTCGCCCTTGCCCTTGCCGCGCTGTTCGACGACCTTGACCTTCGGCCACAGCTCCCGGGCCACTTCGACGGTGTCGTCGGTGGAATTGCCGTCCACCAGAACGACCTCGTGTATCCAGTCCGGAAGCGTCTTGAAGACGTACGGGAGATTCTCCGCCTCGTTCATGGCGGGAATCACCACGCTCACCGGCGGCGCGATGGCCAGGTGAGAGGAGATCGGCACGTACTGGGCCGCCATTAACGGATCTTGGCCCGAACTCGGCGGGCGCAGAACGGAACTCATGAGTCTTGTCCCTCTCGTCCGGTGGACCGCCCGCCCCTGGGCGGCCCGGCTATGTGTCCGGTTCGAAAGGGGGGTTCTCACGTGCGGCACGGTGCATGGATCTCCGTGCACGCGGGTGAGCTGGCAAAGCTGGCCGGCCTGCCGAAAAACGGCAGTCGGTCGCGCGGCACGACTCGATGACACCTGCGCTCACCGAGCACGGCACCCCCCTACCGCGCCCCGCGCCGGACCGTCGCGGTCCCTGAGCCCTCCCCTGGAGCCGCGTAGTGACGGACCGATGCGGGTGAGATGTACGACGGTATTGACGATTGAACCTGTATGGCAAGACCTGGAACGAGGCCTCACGTTTTTGTTGGTATGGCCGTTACAGAACTTTGTCGGACGATGTCCCGCTACTCGAACGGATTTTTCCGATCCGCCGCAGAATGCGCGGACGCACCAGCGCCGGCAGCAGAAACAGCAGGCTGAGCGCGGTCACGGCGACGACTCCGCCGCGCACGGACCATCGGTGCACGGCCAGCATGCTCTGTGCCACCAGCATGGTCAGCACCACGGATCCGACCACGCCGGCCAGCACCCGGCCGAACGGATCCAGCCCCCGCAGAGCCACGGCGATGGCCGAAGCCGGCGCCGCGAACAGGAAGAACAGCGTGAACGGCGCGCGCAGCGGCGACCCGGAACCGGTGAGCGCGAGCAGCGCGCCGACTCCAGCGATGGCCGTCGCGGCTCCCGCGAGCAGCGGCGACAGGTCCCTCCCCGGACCCGTCCGCGCCCGCTCGGCGTCGTCCGTCGAAGCTGACGTGATCCTTTTGGTCTGCATGGGCGACTTTGCCCCCCGAAGCGCCGGATGCCGGACTTCAATGTCGCGCAGTCGAACACTGGCCGTCAAGGTATGGAAGCGCCGCGTACGGTCCCGTACTGACGTTCTGTCAATAGATGTGTCATGAGCATGCAGTCAATGAGTCATGAACGGCCGTGATCGGTCTCGTTGAGTCCTCAAAAGTCTTGGCATGAACACTTCCCGTCAACACGCGTAGTTGCTACGACAGTTGTGGCAGAGATCCTGCTAAAGGGAGGTTCCATGAGACGTTTCCGATTTACGGCATACGTTACCTCGCTCCTCCTCGCCACCGGCTTCGCCCTCACCGGGGCGGCCGTGGCGCAGGCGTCCCCCCAACTGGCCGCGACCGGCGGCTACGTGGCCCTCGGCGACTCCTACTCCTCCGGGGTCGGATCGGGCAGCTACCTCAGCTCCAGCGGCAGCTGCGACCGCAGTACCAAGGCGTACCCGTACCTGTGGAACGCCGCCCACGCTCCCTCGTCGTTCGCCTTCAACGCCTGCTCGGGCGCCCGGACCGACGACGTGCTCGCCAATCAGCTCGGCTCGCTCAGCTCCTCGACGTCCCTCGTCTCGATCACCATCGGCGGCAACGACGCCGGCTTCGCCGACGTCATGACGACCTGTGTGCTCAACTCCGACAGCACCTGCCTGTCCCGGATCAACACGGCGAGGGCCTACGTCGACTCGACGCTCCCCGGCAAGCTCGACAACGTCTACAACGCGATCAGCGCCAGGGCCCCGTCCGCCCACGTGGTCGTGCTCGGCTACCCCCGCTTCTACAAGCTGGGCACGTCGTGCATCGGCCTCTCCGAGACCAAGCGCTCCGCCATCAACAACGCGGCCGACTACCTGGACGCCGCGATCGCCAAGCGCGCCGCCGACCACGGCTTCGCCTTCGGCGACATCCGCTCCACCTTCACCGGCCACGAGATCTGCTCCAGCAGCTCCTGGCTGCACAGCCTCGAATGGTTCGACATCGGCGAGTCGTACCACCCGACCGCCGCCGGCCAGTCGGGCGGCTATCTGCCCGTACTGACCAGCGCGGCCTAGGCCGAAGGCGAGGGGGAGGCCCCGCCCGTCGGGGTCTCCGTCGTTGCGCAGGTCACCGAGAACGGCACCGAGTTCGACGTCGTGTGCACCGGGCCGCGCACCTCCACGCTGATCGCGTTCTCGATCGTCCCGCCCGCGGAGTACGTCGTCACGATCACCTTGTCCTGCTGCGTCTTGTCGCCGTCCGCCGGGAACGACAGCGTCTTCCACCCGGCATCGGACACCGAGCCGTCCTTGACCACCCACCGGTACTCCACCCGCGCGGGCAGCCGCCCCACCGTGAACGTCGCCGTGAAGGCGGGCGCCTGGGCGGTCGGCGGCGGACAGTCCCCGGAGTAGTCCGTGTTCTCGCCGGTCAGCGTGACGTGCACGGACTGGGCCGGCGTACTGCTGGGCGGAGTGCTGCTCGGAGTGGGCGGCGGGGCACCGGTGTTCGAGTCGGTGGTGCGGGACGGGGCGGGGGAACTCAGGCTGCTGCCCGACTTGCTGTCGGTCGTCCCGCCGCCCGCGTTGTTCCCGTCGTGCCCGTTGCCGTGGTTGAGCAGCGCGTACGTCAGACCGGCCAGCGCCAGCGCGAGCGCGACGAGACCGGCGACCAGCACCACGGCGGCACGGCGACCGCGTTCCGGCGGGTCGGCCGAGGTCGTCGCGGTCGGGCCCGGCCGGGTCGGAACCGGCATCGGCGGGGTGGGGGACTGCCGTTGCGGCGGCGCCATGACCGTCGGGGCCGTCGGGGCGTACGACGCCACGGGCGCCGTGTCCGCGCGCGGGGCGCCGCCCGCCGCGATGAGCCGCAGGTCCCGCTCCGCCTGATCGGCCGGCAGCCGCTCGGCGGGGTCCTTGCGCAGCAGGCCCTGGATGACGGTGGCCAGCGGACCGGCCCGGCGCGGCGCCGGCAGCTCCTCGTCGACGACGGCCCGCAGCGTGCTGAGCGGGGTGTCCTGACGGAACGGGGAGTTGCCCTCGACGGCCGCGTACAGCAGCACACCGAGCGACCACAGATCGGACTCCGGGCCAGGGGTGCGCCCCAGGGCCCGCTCGGGCGCGAGGAATTCGGGCGAGCCGATCACCTCGCCGGTCATGGTCAGTGCGGAGCTGCCCTCGACCATCGCGATCCCGAAGTCGGTCAGCACCACCCGGCCGTCGTTCGCCAGCAGCACGTTGGCCGGCTTCACGTCCCGGTGCAGGACCCCGGCGGCGTGCGCGGCGCGCAGCGCGGCCAGCACCTCGGCGCCGATGGACGCGGCACCCTGCGGGGACAGCGGCCCCTGCGCCTCCAACTGGTCGGCCAGGGACAGGCCGCGGACCAGCTCCATGACGATCCAGGGTCTGCCGTCCTGCGCCGCCACGTCGTACACCGTCACCACGTTGCGGTGGGCGACCCGGGCCGCGGCCCACGCCTCGCGCTCCAGGCGGGCGTACATCCGCTCGACCTCCGGGCCGGACAGCCCGGCAGGCGCCCGCACCTCCTTGACCGCGACCTCGCGGTGCAGCACCTCGTCGCGGGCCCGCCACACGGTCCCCATGCCACCCTCGCCGAGCGCGGACAGGAGTCGGTAGCGACCCGCGATCACACGTTCACTGCCCGGTTCTTCGGACACGGGCGCCCCCCACGGCATCTCGCGTGATATCTCCACAAAAGTAGCTCAGCCGAGTGCGGATGCCGCCCCCTTCAGTACCAATCCGACCCCCAGGGCGACGACGACGAACGCCGATGCCAGGGGGACGGTCCTGCGGATCAGGGCGGCCATCGGGTGCACCGTCCAGCGGGGGCGACGGTCCATCACCCGATTGATTCCCGTACCCAGCCTGACGACGGCGAACCCGGCCGCGGTGAGCGTCAGGGCGAGCCCGACCCCGTACGCGACGACGAGCAGCAGCCCGAACCACGCCTGGCCGAGCGCCGCCGCGCCGACGAGCACCACCACGGCGGAGGGGCTGGGCACGAGCCCGCCCGCGAAGCCGAGCAGGATCGTGCCGCGCAGGGTGGGGGCGGTGGCGTGGGTGTGGGTGAAGCCGCCGTGGGTGTGCTCCACGGCGTGGGGGTGGTCGTGGTGGTGAGCGTGCTCATGGTCGTGGTCGTGACCGTGTTCATGGTCGTGGTCATGCCCGTGCTCGTGCCCGTGATGATGGTGGTGCTCGTGGTCGTCGTGGTCGTGGGTGTGGCCCGCGTGGGCCGCTTCGGCGTGGGCGCCCGCCAGGGCCAACTGACGCTCGGGCGCTTCCTCGTGGGCGTGGGCGTGGACGTCGTCGGCCAGGGCGTGTTCGTGGGTGTGCGCGTGCGCGCGGCCGCGCCAGGCCCGGCGTACGAGATTGGCGCCCGCCACCATCACCAGGACACCGCTCGCGATGCCCAGCCACGCGATCACCGAGGGCGTCGCGGCCGAGCCGGCGGTGACCAGCAGGCCCAGGGCGACGACGCCCAGGGTGTGGGTCACCGTGACCGAAGCGGCCAGCGGGAGCACGTCCTTCATCCGGGCCCGGCCGCCACGGGCCGCCGCCGTCGCGGCCATCAGGGTCTTGCCGTGGCCCGGGGCGAGGGCGTGCATGGCGCCGAGGCCCACCGCGATGAGCAGGGCGAGGGCGGCGAAGCCGACGGTCAGGTCGTGGCGGGCGACGAGGTTGTCGAGGGCGCGGGTCCAGCGGTCGGCGCCCCGGGGCAGTACGGCGGCGCCGGGAGCCGCCCGGTGTTCCTCGGCGAGGGCCGGACCGCCGGGCCGGGCGCGCAGCGACGCGTCGACTGTGTCCGCCGGTGAGGAGAGCAACTCCTTCGGGTAACTGGTGAGTTCGTGGGTGACGGAGGTCTTCGGCACGTCCGTGGCGCTGAGCGTCATCCGGTCGCCGCGCGCGGTGATCTCCCGCCAGCCGGGCCCGGTGGACGTGCCCGCGCTGTGGAAGCCGAGGGCGATCGTGCCGTTCTTGGGGAGTTCGGCGGTGAGCCGGCACTCCACCCTGAGGGTGTCGAGTCCGGCCTGGCCGGGGCGCGGCAGCGCGTGGCTCGCGCGGACGGACAGGGTGCTCCTACGGCCGTCGACGGTGAGCCTGCTGCCCTCGGCGGCCGTGGCGCACCGCTGCCGGGCCCACTCGGTCATGCCCAGCCGCTTGATGTCCGGCTTGGCCTGGGTGGCCGGGATCTCGGCGAGGTCCTCGACGTGGTCGACGCGCAGCTGTCCCGGGGCGGCGACGAGACCGTCGTAGCGGTTGACGGTGAAGTTGCCGAGGGGGTGCGCGCTCGCGCTGGCGGCAGGGACGAGGGCGAGCGCGCAGGCGGCCGTGAGGACGGCCGCGGCGGCGGCGAGCGGTCGGCGCAGCGTCACTTGGCCGCCTCCGGGTTCTTCAGCTCGGCGCGGGCCCTGCTCGCGCCCAGGGGGGAGAAGCCGGGGTTCAGCTTCAGCGCCGCCGTGAGAGAGGCGCGGCCGTCCTTCTCGTGGCCCGTGGCGAGCTCGATCGTGCCGCGGTGGTAGAGGAAGGAGGCGTTGCGGTAGCCGGTCGCCGTGGCCCGGCGGGCGTAGGGGAGGGCCTCCTGGTCGTGGCCGTTGACGTGCAGGGCCCAGGCGAGCGCGTCCGCGGTGTGCACGGTGTGGCGGCGGGCCCATTCGGCACGCGCGGCACGCAGGGCCTCGGCCTTGTCGCCGTGGTCGGCGGCGGCGAGCGCGGTGTCCAGGTCGGCGTTGACGCCGTTGGCGCGGGCCAGGGCGATCCAGGCGTCGACCAGGGCGTACTGGTCACGGGCCTTCGTCCGGTCGCCGTCGGCGCCCCGGGCCTCGTACAGCTCGCCGAGTTCGACGAGCGGCCCGGGCAGGGGGAAGCGCGAGACGACGAGTTCCATGCCCTTGACGGCGGCGGCCCGGTCCCCGCTCGCCGCCTGGGCGCGGGCGCGGCCCTCCAGGGCGGGCAGGTAGTTCTCGTCGGCGGCGAGCGCACGGCCGTAGTACCGCAGCGCGGTCCTGTAGTCGCCCTGGTTCCAGGCGAGTTGGCCGAGCTGGGCGGACACGTACGCCACGTCGCCCCGGGAGGTGGCCGTGGCCAGGGCCTGTTCGAGGACCCGCCGCGCGGCGCCGACCTCGCCCCGCAGCTCGTGCACGTAGGCGTACCGCGTGAACACCGGCACCCCGGGCTTGCGCGCGTCCGCGGTGTCGGCGGCCTTCCCCGCCTCCTCGTACCGGCCGAGTTCGACCAGGGCGTCGATCCGGGAGCACAGGGCGCGTTCGCTGTAGGGGTTCTGCTTCAGGGCCTTGTCCGCGTAGGTGAGGGCGTCCTTGAAGTCGTGCCGGGCGGCGGCGAGGGCGGCACGGCCGGCCAGCGCCTGGTCGTTGTCCGGGGACAGCTCCAGGGCCCGCTTCAGCGCCTTGTCAGCCTGCGGATACCGGGACGGGTCGCCCTTGGTGCGAGCCTGCTCGACGTACGCGAGTCCGAGGGTGGCCCAGCTGCCGAAGTCCCTGGGCTGGGAGCGGAGATGGGCCTGCAGGGAGGTGATGCCGGCGTCGAGGTCCCCGCTGCCCAGCAGACCGGGGGACACGGCGCTGGAGGAGGCCGCCACCGGCTGGGGCGCCCCGTCGCGCGCGGCCGACACGGCGATGGCGCCGCCGGTCATGGCGACGGCCAACAGGGCGGCGCATCCGACGAGCTGGGCCC
This sequence comes from Streptomyces sp. NPDC054794, assembly GCF_053611585.1. NCBI lineage: Bacteria > Bacillati > Actinomycetota > Actinomycetes > Kitasatosporales > Streptomycetaceae > Streptomyces > Streptomyces sp. NPDC054794. Next base: position 120,827 of record NZ_JBSHAQ010000016.1, read on the forward strand.
CGCGCCAGCGCCGCCCGGCAGCCGCGACCCGCCGCACGGCGGCGACCCGCTCATCACCTTCGGCGCCCTCGCCCACGGCGCCCTCGCCCACGGCGCTCTCGATCTCGGTCTCGGCCTCGGCGGCCGAAGATGTCGTCCCGGGTTCCGGCAGGTCACCCTCGTCTGTGCCCACCGGCTGCCCGGCGGGCTCGTTGTCGTTCGTGCGCGGGGACATGCCCTCTCCTAGGTCGCCTGGTCGCTGCGGGAAAGTCGTGGAGCGGCGCGGCCCGCGCCGTGGGGGATGGAGTACGCGGGCCGCGCCGGTCTGAGGGGATCCGTACCGGTGGGGATCAGTACGGGCTGGTACCGACCGGTACCAGTTCGTGGGGACTAGTACGGGCGCTGCATCCGCCGGCGCCACCACGCGAGGCCGGTGCCGATCAGCAGGATCCCGGCCGCGCCCGAGGCCGCCGAGCCGGCGATCAGGACCGTGTTGTCGGTGCCGCCGGACGAACCCGCCGGCTGCAGCGCGTCACCGAGCTGGCTGCGGACGTCCGCGCCACTGGTCGTGCCCTTGGCGAGGGCGCCGCGCGAACCGGACGTCGGCTGGGCCACGTACGGGAAGTACTTCTCGAACTTCTTGTCGTTCTTGTCGACCGCGTCGCCCAGGTCGTTCTTGGAACCGACCAGTTCGCCCTCGACCACCTGGAGGGAGGCGTCGATGACGTCGTCCGTCAGCCGGCGCCCGTTCGGGAAGCCCGCGTTGTCGCCGTCGAGGACACCCAGTCGCTTCGGGTGCATGGCCGGCTTGATCGAGGTGTTCAGGCGCAGCTCCTCCGACGGACGCACGTTCGGCGGCTGGTTGAGTCCCTTGACGCCCTTCAGGAAGACGTCCACCAGGTCGTTGCGCGGCTCGGCCGGGGCCTTGATCTTGTAGATGCCCTCGATGAGCTTCGGCAGCTCGGGGTTGGTGACGTTCTTCAGGAACTGCGCGTCGTCCCAGGGCGCGGACGCGTTGAACTTGTCCTTGTCCTTCTGCGGGTTGACGACCTCGTTGACCAGCGGGTTGCCCAGGCGCGAGACCTGAGAGTAGTAACCCTGGGCGTTCTTGCGCTCGGTGGTCGACCAGATGCCGACGATCGGCTGGTGGGAGGACTCGCGGATCAGGTCGTTCGGCACCTGCAGCGCGATGGAGTTGACGTTGTAGCCCTTGAGCGTGTCCCGGCCGACCTCGGTGAGGTTGCCGCCGTACAGCAGGTCGAAGACGCGCAGGTCCAGGAAGAACGGGTCGTCGGCCTGGCCGGCGAAGGTCTGCGCGCCGCCCGCCGTCTTGTAGATGGCCTGCGAGCGCAGCTTGCCGTAGTCCGGCATCGACGCCTTGCCGACGTTCGACGGGGCCACCGGAACGTCGTCCGCGAGCTTGGTCTTCGACACCACGTGTTGGTTCTTCAGCCTGACGAGGTCGATGTCGTACGTCTGCGTGATGTTGAGGTCCGGGTCGTCCAGGCTGGTGACCGGGCCCGTGTTGTAGAGGAAGGTGTTCTTGTTCTTGGTGTGCGTCTTGAAGGTGTAGCGGAACAGCAGCTCGCCCTGCGCGTCACCGTTGTTGTCGATGTGGATGTCGTACTGGGCGTCGTCCGCGAAGGTGTAGAAGTTCGGACCGCCGGCCGGCTCCTCGAAGGGGATCCAGTTCGCCACGATCGTCGTCGTGTCGGGCTTGTCCGGGCTGACGAACGCGTACACGTCCGTGTTGTCGTACTGCGGGGTGCCCGAGATGAGCGGGGCCTCCCGGTGGGAGGAGGCGGAGGCCGCCCCCGGTTCCAGCGTGGCGACGCCGGCGGCTGCGAGCCCTCCGGCGGCCAGCGCACCACAGATGAGCGTGACGAGGCCCTTGCGACCCGCGCCGCTCCTGGAGATGTGAGGTGTCATGCCGTCCGTCCTCCGTGCCAACTTGCCTGACGGACGGGTATACGGAGCGAAGCACCCGATCGGATTGGTCGGACGGAAAAAATCTTTTGGACTTCTGCGACCCGCGTTTTCGGGCCGCCGATCCGTAACCCCATCCGGAGGTGCGTTCGTTGCGAATGTCTGGTGTGACGGGACGGGGCCCTTGCGGCCGAAGAGAGGGGGACAGGGTGGAGGCGGACGAGCTGCTGGTGCTGGTCGCCGGCGGTGACCAGAAAGCCTTTGAGCAGCTGTACGGGCTGGTGTCCGGGCCGGTGTTCGGGCTCGTGCGGCGCGTGGTGCGCGACCCCGCCCAGTCCGAGGAGGTCGCCCAGGAGGTGCTGCTCGAACTGTGGCGCTCCGCCGCCCGGTTCGACCCCGGCCGGGGCAGCGCCCTCTCCTGGGTCCTCACCCTCGCCCACCGCCGCGCCGTCGACCGGGTGCGCAGCGCCCGCGCGGCCGGCGAACGCGAACAACGCGAGGCCCAGCGCACCCACCACCCCGCCTTCGACCAGGTCTCCGAAGAGGTCGAGGCCGGCCTCGAACGCGAGTGGGTGCGGCGCTGCCTGGACCGGCTCACCGCCCTTCAACGACAATCCGTGACACTCGCCTACTACGACGGCTATACATACCGTGAGGTGGCCGAGCGGCTCTCCCTGCCGCTGGGCACGGTCAAGACCCGTATGCGCGACGGACTCACCCAGCTGCGCAAGTGCCTGGGAGGTGTCGCATGAGCGTCCTCGACAAGCTGTTCCACCGCGAGGATCTGCACTCGCTCGCCGCCCCCTACGCGCTGGACGCCCTCGACCCCGGCGAGCGGCGCCGCTTCGAGAAGCACCTCGCGGACTGCGACCGCTGCGCCGCCGAGGTGCGCGCCCTGTCCGAGGACGCGGTGCGCCTCGCCTGGTCCACGGCCGCTCCGGCACCGGCCGCGCTGCGCGGCCGGGTGCTGACCGCCGTACGCACGATTCCGCAGGAACCCGCCCCCGCCGCCGAGCACGCCCCCCAACTGCCGCCGCACGTCTGGGGCACGCAGCCGCCGCCCGCACGCGCCCGAACGCCCCGCCCGCGCCCCCTGTTCGCCCCGTTCGCCACGGCCACCGCGGCGGCCGCCCTCGTCGTCGCCGGGCTGTTCGCGGTCCAGGCCGGACAGACTCGGGACCAGCTCGACGCCGAGCGGGACCGGGCACGTGAGATCGCCCACGTTCTGACGGCTTCCGACGCCCGTGCGAGCAGCGGAAAGGACGCGCAGGGCCGCAGTATCGGAGTGATCGCTTCCGCCTCCGAGGGGCGGGCCGTCGTCACGCTCAGCGGATACGAGACGCCGCCCGGCGGACGGGTGCGCCAGCTCTGGCTCATGCGCCCCCATGCGCAACCGCGCTCCCTCGGTCTCTTCGCGGGTGACACACCCTTGGTGGCGAAAGGTCTCAGCAGGTCAGCGACGTCACTCGCTGTAACCGTGGAACCTGACGGAGGGTCACCACAGCCCACCACGCAGCCTGTTGTCCAACTCGCCCTGAAATCAGTTGGATTCGGAGAGTAATCGTCAACCCCTTTACAGGGAAGGTGAATCCTGTGGGCGTGATACCCGCATGCCCGGTTGGAGCGATAGGGTTACCCTGCCCGGGCCGGGTGGACTCGTACGGGTGGGGAGTGACATGGAGCAGATAACAGTGCGCAGCAGGGCGAGGGTCCCTGCGATCACTTGCGGGAGCAGCGCGACCAGTTCGCGCCTCGACCGCCATCTTTCGGTGCTGGCGGGTCCCGCCGTGCCGCAGCAGAAGGTGGCCGAGGCGACGTCGCTGATGCTTGAGCTGACCGCGCGTGACACCGCGCACACGCGCAGCGACCGGGGTGCGCGGGTCCGCCGTGTCTCCCTCTTCGCGCCGCTGCGCCGCCTGCGCCGCTCGCTGTTCGGCGGCAACAAGCACTGAGGGCCCGCGCTCAGGCCGCCACACCGTCCCGGCGCAACGCTGCGATCTCCTCGTCCGTCATCCCCACGGCACGCAGCAGCGCACCGGTGTGCTGTCCGAGCGCGGGTACGTCCCCCATCCGCGCCTCGTCCCCGCCCGGCAGCGTGATGGGCGGCAGCAGCGCCTTCAGCGGTCCGACCGGCGATCCCACCTCCCGCCACCGCTCCCGTGCCGCCAGCTGCGGATGCTCCGCCAGTTCGTGCAGGTCCCGCAGCCGCGCACAGGCGATGCCCGCGTCCTCCAGCCGCGCCAGCGCCTCGTCGGTGTCCAGCGCGCCCAGCGCCCGCCCGACCAACTCGTCGGTGCGTTCCCGGTGGGCGACGCGCGCCGCGTTCGTCGCGTACGCCGGGTCCGTGCCCAACTCGGGCCGCCCGACGACCCGCTCGGCCAGCCGCCGCCACTCCCGGTCGTTCTGCACCGACAGCAGCACCCGCCCGCCGTCCGCCGTCGGATAGGCGTCGTAGGGCGCGATGACGGCGTGCGCCAGGCCGGTGCGCGCCGGGGGAGTTCCGCCGTGCATCGCATGGTGCAGGGGGTGCCCCAGCCACTCGGCGAGGGCCTCCAGCATCGACACCTCGACGGGCCCGCCGCGCCCGGTGGTGGCCCGGCGCAGCAGGGCCGCGAGCACCCCCGAGAAGGCGTACATGGCCGCCGCGATGTCGGCCGCCGGGATCCCTGCCTTGACCGGCTGCTCCGGCGTCCCGGTCACCGACACCAGGCCCGCCTCGCACTGCACGAGCATGTCGTAGGCCCGCTTGTGCGCGTACGGCCCCGACGCCCCGTACCCCGAGATGTCCACGGCGACCAGCCGCGGGTGCGCGGCGCACAGCGTGGCCGCGTCGAGCCCCAGCCGGGCGGCGGCTCCCTGGGCGAGGTTCTGCACGAACACGTCCGCGTCCGCCACCAGCCGCCGTACGACGTCGAGTCCGCGCGGGTCCTTCAGATTCAGGGCGATGGACTCCTTGCCGCGGTTGCACCACACGAAGTGGGAGGCGAGGCCGCGGGCCGCGGTGTCGTAGCCGCGCGCGAAGTCGCCGCCGTCGATCCGCTCGACCTTGATGACCCGGGCGCCCAGGTCGGCGAGCTGCCGGGTCGCGAAGGGCGCGGCCACGGCCTGTTCGACGGCGACGACGGTGATGCCCTCCAGGGGCAGGGGGAGCTGGTCCATGGACCGGATCATGTCCCGTGGGCGGCGGCTTTGTCAGCAGCCGCTCATCGCTCGCCCCGTGCGTAGCGGCGCACCGCCAGCGGCAGGAACACCGCGATCAGCACGGCGCACCAGGCGAGCGACCCGGCGATCGGGTGGGCCACCGGCCAGGCGGCGCCCTTGGGGGCGGGCGCGTTGCCGAAGAGGTCCCGCAGGGCCGTGGTGACCGCGCTGATCGGGTTCCACTCCGCGAGCGTGCGCAGCCAGCCGGGCAGGTTGTCGGTGGGGATGTACGCGTTCGACAGCAGCGGCAGCATGAAGGTCGCGCTGCCCAGCTGACCGGCGGCCTCCTCGCTGCGGGTCAGCAGGCCCAGGAAGATGCCGGCGCAGGTGCACGCGAACCGGAACAGCAGGAGCAGCGCGAGCGCGTCCACGGCGTCGGGGACCGAGCCCTCGATCCGCCAGCCCACCGCGAGCCCGACCAGCAGGAACGGCACCGTGCCCGCGGCCGTGACGACGAGATCGGCCACCGCCTGGCCCAGGGGCACGGCGGCCCGGCTCATCGGCAGCGTGCGGAACCGGTCGGTCACGCCCCGGTGGGTGTCCTGGGCCGCCTGGAACATGCCGGTCATGATCCCGCCTGCGGCGGTCGCCACCAGCAGCCCCGGGACCAGGAGGGAGCGGTACTCCCGGCCGGGCATCGCGAGCGCGCTGCCGAAGACGTACCCGAAGAACAGCAGCATGGTGACCGGCATGGTCTGGGTGAGGACCACGAGCCCGGGATTGTTCCGCAGCCGTCGCAGCTGGCGGCCCAGCATCGCGGTGCCGTCGTACGCCCACGCGCTCATGCCACCAGCTCCTTGCCCTCGGCCAACTGCCCGGTGAGCCGCAGGCAGACGTCGTCGAGCGTCGGCTGCCGGAGGCTCGCGTCGAGCAACGGCACGTCCCGCGCGTCGAGTTCACGCACCAGGCGGGGGAGGGTGAGCGTCGGGTCGGTGGTGACGACGCCGACGGCGCCTCGGTCGTGGTCGAACGCGGGCTCGCCGCCGGTCAGCCGGTCGAGCACCGCGGCCGCCCGCACCAGCGCGTCCGGCTCGGCGACGACGACCTCCGCGTACCTTCCGACGAGCGCCTTGAGGTGGGCGGGCGAGCCGGTGTGCGCGACCCGGCCCCGGTCCATCAGGGCGATGTCGTCGGCGAGTCGGTCGGCCTCCTCCAGGTACTGGGTGGTCAGCAGCACGGTCGTGCCGTCCGCCTTCAGCTCGCGCACGGCGTCCCACATCCGGTTGCGGCTGGCCGGGTCGAGACCGGTGGTCGGCTCGTCGAGGAACAGCACCTCGGGCCGGCGGACGAGGCTGGCCGCGAGGTCCAGCCGGCGGCGCATCCCGCCCGAGTACGTGGACGCCGTCCGGTCGGCGGCCTCGGTCAGCCCGAAGCGCTCCAGCAGTTCGGCGGCCCGCTCGGCCGGACCGCGCACCCGGTGCAGCCGGGCGAACAGCCGCAGGTTCTCCCGCCCGGTCAGGTCCCCGTCGACCGAGGCGTACTGCCCCGTGACACCGATCCGGCGCCGTACGGCAGCCGCCTCCCGCACCAGGTCGTGCCCCGCGATCCGGGCCGAGCCGCCGTCGGGCCGCAGCAGGGTCGTCAACAGCCGTACGGCCGTGGTCTTCCCGGCCCCGTTCGGCCCGAGCAGCCCGCAGACCGAGCCCCGCGCCACGGCCAGATCCAGGCCGCGCAGGGCATGCACAGCGCCGTAGCGCTTCTCCAGACCTTCACTAAGTACAGCGTACGTAGTAGCCATGGGTCGACCATAGCGCACTACGTACGCTGTACGTAACTAGCATGGTGGTCGAGGTGATGATCGATGGCAGTCCGAGGGGCCGAACCCGAGGTCATCTGGGCGCGCCCCGAGCGCACGGGACGTGGGCCGAAGCCGGCGTACACCCGCGACGACATCGCGGCGGCCGCCGTGCGGATCGCCGATGCCCGGGGTCTGGACGCGGTGTCGATGCGGCACGTGGCGGCCGAGCTGGGCTGCGGCACGATGTCGCTGTACAACTACGTCCCCCGCAAGGAGGACCTGTACGAGCTGATGGTGGACGCGATCAGCGGCGAGCACGAGCTGTGGGAGCCGAGCGGGGACTGGCGGGCCGACATGCTCCGGGTGGCGCACCAGACCCGCGCCCTCATGCGGCGGCACCCCTGGATGCCCCGTCTGATGTCCCCCGTCTACGGCTTCAGCCCCAACGCCCTGCGCTACATCGAGCACTGCCTGGCCTGCCTGGAACCCCTCGGGGTCTCCTACGGCACCCGGATGGAGCTCGTCGCGATGGTCAACGGCGTGGTGACCACGTACGTCCGCAACGAACTGGAGACCGCGGAACGCACCCGCTCCCTGCCCTGGTCGGAGGAGCAGGAGAACGCGGCCCGCATCTCCTATCTGGGCGGTCGCATCGCCACGGGCGACTACCCCCACCTGGCCGCGGCCTTCGCGGAGGACCCGGGACCGATCGACCTGGAGGCGGTGTTCCAACGGGCCCTGGACCGCCTGCTCGACGCCTTCGACCCGGACCGAGCCGCCCGGTGAACGCGCCGCGCGCCGACCGGCAGCTCGCCCAGATCGCCGAGGTGCTGAGCATGGCGCGGGCCGCCGGGATCGACGTGTGGCTGCGCGGGGGCTGGGCGATGGACTTCTTCCTCGGCGAGGTCACGCGCGACCACGGGGACATCGACTGGTTCGCCTGGGCGCGGGGCGCGGCCGCGCCGGCCGAAGGATTGCGGGGGCTCGGATACCGGCCGGTCCCCGGGCCTCCCGCGGATCTGCAGCTCGACTTCGCCAAGGACGGCCTGGACAGCGGCTTCACGCTGCTGGACACGGACAGCGACAGGGACGGGGGCGGGCACGGCCGGGTGGTGGTCGCCGGCGGGCCCTGGGCGGGGACGCCGTGGCCGGACGGCATGCTCGACGCCGAACCGGGCCGCATCGGGGACCTGGTGGCCCCGATCGTCGCCCCCGTGGTCCAGACCGAGATCAAGTGCATGATGCCGGTCTGGGACCCCGCCCGGCCCCGGTGCACGAAGGACGCGGAGGACATCGCGCGGTTGGAGGCGGCGCTGCGGGCCGCCGACTAGATCAGCGCGAACTGCCCTTCCGGGCCCTCCTCGTGGTGGTCGAGGACCGAGGCGGGGCGGCGGGCCGGGGCCGGGACCGGGAGGACGCCTGCCTCGTGGAGCTCGGCCGTGGTGATCGGCGCCGCGGTCTTCAACTCTGTCTGCTGGGGGCGCAGTTCCGCCAGCAGGGCCAGGACGGTGATGAGCTCCAGCAGTTCCGACGTCCACGGCTGGGGCCAGGTGGCCGGGCGGATCGCGTCCAGCGTGCCGGGGGCCGGGGCCGTCGTGCGGGTGATGAACCACTGCTCCAGGACCCGGACCCCGGCGGACTCGAAGTCCCAGGCCTCCGGCGGCACGGGGGAGATGCGGCCCTCGTCGAGGTGGAGGGTCTCCTCGTCGCGGTCGTAGTGGAGGGCGAGCGGACGGGCGGGCAGCGGGGCGCGGACGTAGGGGCGGCGGCCGCCGGGGAGCTTGGGGCGTTCCCCGTCGCGACGCATCAGCCACAGGAGTCGGTGGCCCAACGTGACGCCCGCCGACCAGACTTCGGCGTCCCCGGTGAGCGGGACCGTGAGGCCGGGACGCACGGCCGCCATGATCCAGGCGAGGAGGTCCAGGGGCGTGGGCGCCAGACCCAGTCGGGCGCCCAGGTGCTCCAACAGGCCCGGCGCGATGTTGGGTTCGCGGCCACCGGGGCGTCGGTGGAGTGGGCGTATGCGGCCGGCGCGGAGGATGGGCAACTGCGAGGTGGCCAGGAGCGGCGGGCCCGGGACGTCGGCGGGCAGCTCCACCGTGAACACCTGGTGTTCGTCCGCCACCCGCCACAACTCCGGCCGTGCCGTGTCGATCAGCCGGTGGTCGGGGATCAGCCACTGCTCGTCGAAGGGCGCCGCCAGCACGCGGACCGGTTCCGGGCACGGGCCCGAGGCGCGCACCAGCTTCTCCGTACCGCTGGACTGCCCCGGCAGCTGTCCCACCGCGGAGTGCAGCGTGCGCGAGCGGGTCGGCTCGAACAGGGCCTCCCGGTCCGGGCCGTCGGCCTTCAGCAGGGCGTCCCAGCGGGCCTTCAGACAGGCCGCGTCGGGCGCCGTCGGCCAGGCGCGACCCGGCCGCAGGGGTGCGACGGACCACGGCATGAGGTCCGCCAGCGGCGGAGCGTCGTCGTCGAGCGTCACGCTGGGCATCTTGACGTGCTTCTTGGCCCAAAGTCCAGGGATTCCGGTCTGGGCCGTGCGACCCTTCCGGGGGCTTCCTGCTTCACCGCGCTGTGCGGGCACGTGTGCCCGTCTTACCGGCACTCCACAGGCGTTTGGCGTCTCCACCCGTCCGGCGGCGACGATCCGGCGTCCTTCGAAGAGGACATTGCGGGCTGCGTTGTGGGGGCCGTCCCGGAATCCGCAGGCCGAGCAGACCTGGGAGGACGGGAAGGCCCGGTGCGCCTTGGCGAAGGTGCGGCCGTGCTTGACCGCCTTGTACTCCAGCATGCCGACGAACGCGGACCATCCCGCGTCATGGACGGACTTGGCGAGCCGGGTGCGCCCGAGGCCGGACACCGCGAGGTCTTCCACGTACACCGCTTGGTTGTCGCGAATGATCTGCGTGGATGCCTTGTGGTGCCAGTCCCGGCGCCGGTCGGCCAGCTTGGCGTGCCGGCGTGCGACCTTGAGGCGGGCTCTGGCCCGGTTCTTCGATCCCTTGGCCTTGCGGCACAGTTCCCGCTGCAGGCGCTTGAGTTTCTTCTCGGCCCGGCGCAGGGAGCGGGGGCTGTCGATCTTGCTGCCGTCGGACAGGACGGCGAAGGCGGACAGGCCGAGGTCGAGACCGGTGTCGGTCTCCAGTCCGGGCAGGATGTCCGGCTCGGTGTCCACGACGAAGCTGAGGAAGTACCGGCCGCAGCTGTCTTTGGCGGAAGCCGGCGCGACCACTTGACCTTGAGGTTGCCGACTTTTGCCACGTACACCGTGCCGTCGCCCTTCAGGGCGAAGGCGTTGGTGTGGAGGCGGATCGACTGCCGGGTGGCTTTCTTCGACTGTAGGCGGTGTCCAGGTCCCGCAGGGACTGTTGCAGGACGACCGCCGACACGTCGGCGCTGCGTGTGCATTTGGTCTTCGTGACGTAGTACGGCGAGGGGTGTTCAGCGACGAGATGCCACAAGGGCCTCTCCGCTCGCCGGATACGGCAGGAGTTCACCGGCCGGATCGACCACGTCATCATGCACATGCGGTAAGGCCTCGCGGGGACAGCGGAGTCAGGTGGCGTCCAGGGTCACCGTGAAGGAGAAGCGGTCGCCCCGGTACTGGATGACCGCCACGTCCAGCACGCGCCCGTCGGGGTCGTACGTCACGCCCGTGTAGTGCAGGATCGGGCTGAGCAGCGGGACCTGGAGCAGCCGCGCGGTCTCCGGATCGGCCAGCCGGGCCTCGACGGTGTCCGTGATGCGGCTGATGTCCGCGCCGACGACGTCCCGCAGCACCTTGGTCATCGGCCAGCGGATCAGGTCGTCCGGGTCGACGCGGGCGGCCAGTTCGGGGCGGATGTGGTTGCGGGCGTGGTTGGTCGGCTCACCGGTCTTCTCGTCGCCGCGCAGCCGGTGGTACGCGGCCACCTCGTCGAGATCCGGGAAGTACTCGGCGAGTTCGGCCGGCACGGGAGCCTTGCCGTGGTCCAGCAGCTCGGTCGTCATGCCGGACTGCTGGGCCACGATCGCGTCCACCGAGCCGAGCAGGCGCACCGGGGCGCCCCGCCGGACCCCCGGCTCGATGAACGTGCCGCGCCGCCGGTGGCGGCTGATCAGCCCCTCGTCCTCCAGCTCCTTCAGCGCCTGCCGCATGGTCAGCACGCTCACCCCGTAGTGCTCCGCGAGTTGCTCCTCGGTGGGCAGGCGCAACGGGTCCTGGGGCGAGCGGCCGAGTATCGAGGCGCGCAGCGACTGCGACACCTGATACCAGAGCGGCAGCTTGCGGTTCAGGACGATCGAATCCGGGGCGAAGGAGGTCACCAGGCTATCCGTACCTGTCGAACATCGGTCGGCGCAACGGAGGCGTCATCACGTCACCTCGTGCGGAAGTGGCGTTCCAGGCCCTGCCACACGTCGTCGTAGCGCCGCTGGAGGTGTTCCGCCCCCGCCGCGTGCGGGGTGAGGGTCACCGGCCAGCGGGTCTCGAACATGAAGGCGAGGCCGTCGTCGATCTTCTGCGGCCGCAGCTCGGCCGCGCTCGCCCGGTCGAAGGTCTCCCGGTCCGGGCCGTGCGCCGACATCATGTTGTGCAGCGAGCCGCCGCCCGGCACGAAGCCCTCCGCCTTCGCGTCGTACGCGCCCTCGATCAGACCCATGTACTCGCTCATCACGTTCCGGTGGAAGTACGGCGGCCGGAAGGTGTCTTCGCCCACGAGCCAGCGCGGCGCGAAGACCACGAAGTCGACGCCGGCCAGGCCCGGGGTGTCCGAGGGCGAGGTCAGGACGGTGAAGATGGAGGGGTCCGGGTGGTCGTACGAGATGGTGCCGATCACATTGAAACGGCGCAGATCGTAGACGTAGGGCACATGGTTGCCGTGCCAGGCGACCACATCGAGCGGGGAGTGGTCGTAGGCGGCCGTCCAGAGGTTGCCGCAGAACTTGTTCACCACCTCCACCGGGCCCGCGGTGTCGTCGTCCTCGTACGCGGCGACCGGCGCCTTGAAGTCCCGCGCGTTGGCGAGTCCGTTGGCGCCGATGGGCCCGAGGTCGGGGAGCTGGAACGGCGCCCCGTAGTTCTCGCACACATAACCGCGCGCCGACTCATCCAGCAGCTCCACACGGAAGCGGACCCCACGCGGAATCAGCGCCACCTGTGCGGGTTCCACATGGAGCCGGCCGAACTCGGTGTGCAGCAGCAGCCCGCCGCGCTCCGGCACGATCAGCAGCTCTCCGTCGGCGTCGGAGAAGACCCGCTCCATCGAGGCGTTGGCGTGGTACAGGTGCACGGCCATGCCGGCGCGCTGGGTCGCGTCGCCGTTGCCGCCCAGGGTCCACAGGCCCGCCAGGAAGTCCGTGCCCGCCGCCGGGTCGGGCAGCGGGTTCCAGCGCAGCCGGTTGGGGTCGGGCACCGTCTCGGCGAACGGGGCGGTGCGGAGGTCGCCGTTGTCGGTGCGGGTGAAGCCGGGGTGCGCGGCCGACGGGCGGATGCGGTACAGCCAGGAGCGGCGGTTGTGCGCCCGCGGCTCGGTGAAGGCCGACCCGCTCAGCTGCTCCGCGTACAGGCCGAGCGGCGCGCGCTGCGGCGAGTTGCGCCCCTCCGGCAGGGCGCCCGGCACCGCCTCCGAGGCGTGCTCGTTGCCGAACCCGGAGAGGTAGGCCAGTGCCTCGGCGGTCTTCCGCGCGTCCCCGCTCATGATCGCTCCCTTGCGAACCCGATTCCTATGTAACACCGTAGGATTGCGTTTTCGCGGGCGCAAGAGGTACTCGGATCTCCGTCCTGAGAAGGGTCGGAACCAGACTTCAGGGGGATTCGGCCGTCGGAACCGGTGTTCTACGCTCCCCGGCATGTCGTGGACGCGTGGACTTCGCGCCGCCCTCGCGGTCTGCGTCCTGCTCCTGGCCGGAACGGCGGGGTGCGGAACGGGGGAGGCGCACGAGCCGAAGGACGAGGTGTCGGCCTCACTGGTGGGCAAACTCCTCGACGACACGGACGGCGAGGGGCGGCACTACCGTGAGATCGGCAAGAACCGGGCACCCGACGTCGGCGTCGAGGTGGTGCCCGACGCCGGCGGCAGCTGGGACGTGCACCTGACCGTCCGCAACTTCCGCTTCTCCCCGGCCGGCACGAAGACACGGCCGGTGGCCGGCCGCGGCCTCGCCTACCTCTTCGTGGACGGCGGCCAGGTCACCCGGCTGCGCACCCCGCGCTACCGCCTCGCCGCCCGCCTCGTGCCGCACGGCACCCACCACGTCACGGCCCGGCTGTACGCCGACGACGGCACGGTGTGGGCCGTGCACGGCAAGCCGGTGGAGAGCACGGCCGACATCACGGCGTCCGGGACGGAGACCGCGCCCACGCTCCCGCCCTCTCCGGGCGGGAGCGACGTGACGCGGGCCACCGTCCCGGACGGGACCCCCGGGCGATGAGTGCAACGGGCACCCGTCTCCGTACTCTGGGGCGAGGTTCACCGGACCCCGGCGGAAAGGCATCATGAAGCCCGTGCCCCACGCGACATCGCTGCGCCGTGCGCCCGTCCAGCGGCGCAGTGCCGAACGGCTCACCCGGATCCTCGACGCCTGTGCCGAACTCCTCGACGAGGTCGGCTACGACGACCTGAGCACCCGGGCCGTCGCCGTGCGCGCCGGCGTGCCCATCGGCTCGGTCTACCGCTTCTTCGGCAACAAGCGGCAGATGGCCGACGCGCTCGCCCAGCGCAACCTGGAGCGGTACTCCGAGCGCGTCACCCAGCGCCTGAAGGAGGCGCGGCGCGGCGACTGGCGGGCGGCCATGGACGCCGTGCTCGACGAGTACCTGGCGATGAAGCGCACCGCGCCCGGCTTCTCCCTCGTCGACTTCGGCAACCAGATCCCGGTCGGCGCCCGGCACGCCGAGCCCAACCACCGCGTCGCCTACCGCCTCACCGAACTGCTCTCCGGCTACCTGGGCCGCACCCCCGACGACGACCTGCGGCGCACCTTCCTGATCGCCGTGGAGACCGCCGACACCCTGGTCCACCTGGCCTTCCGGGTGGATCCGGAGGGCGACGGGGCGGTCATCGAGGAGACCCGGCAACTGCTGCGGGCCTATCTCGCCCGGGTGCTCGACTGACGCTCCGCCCGCGCGCGGATTTCCGACGGGACCCTGGACACCCCTCCCCTCCATGCATACCGGTCGGTATGCTCCCCCTAGTCCTGCGCCACCGCAGCCGCCCCCGGGAGGACCCGTGCCCCGCACCGCCCTGCGTATCTGCCCCCTGTGCGAGGCCACCTGCGGGCTGACCCTCACCGTCGAGGGAACCCGCGTCACCGGAGCCCGCGGAGATCGCGACGACGTGTTCAGCAAGGGGTTCATCTGCCCCAAGGGCGCCTCCTTCGGCGCCGTCGACGGCGACCCCGACCGGCTGCGCGCCCCGCTCGTCCGCAAGGACGGCGAACTGCGCGAGGCCACCTGGGAGGAGGCCTTCGACGCGGTGGCGGCGGGCCTCGGGCCGGTCGTCGAGCGGTACGGCCCCGACGCCGTGGGTGTCGTCCTCGGCAACCCCAACGTGCACACCATGGCCGGCGCCCTCTACCCGACGGTGCTGCTCGGTGCCCTGCGCACCCGCAGCCTGTTCACCGCCTCCACGGTCGACCAGATGCCCAAACACGTCTCCAGCGGACTGCTCTTCGGGGATGCCAACGCCATCCCGGTCCCCGACCTGGACCACACCGACCACCTCCTCCTGATCGGTGCCAACCCCCTGGAGTCCAACGGGAGTCTGTGCACCGCACCCGACTTCCCCGGCAAGCTCAAGGCGCTCCGGGCCCGCGGCGGCACCCTCACCGTCATCGACCCGCGCCGCACCCGTACCGCGAAGCTCGCCGACCGGCACATCGCGATCCGCCCCGGCACCGACGCGTTGCTGCTCGCGGCGATGGCGCACGTGCTCTTCGAGGAGAAACTCACCGAACTCGGCGAACTGGCCCCGCACGTCCAGGGGCTCGACGAACTCCGGGACGCGATGGAGGACTTCACCCCCGAGGCCGTGGCACAGGCCTGCGACGTCGACGCGGACACGATCCGCGTCCTCGCCCGCGAACTCGCCGCCGCCCCGACCGCCGCCGTCTACGCCCGCATCGGCAGCTGCACCGTCCCGCACGGTACCCTCGCCAGCTGGCTGGTGGACGTCCTCAACATCCTCACCGGCAACCTCGACCGGCCCGGCGGCGCCCTCTTCCCGCAGGCCGCCACCGACAGGACGCCCCGCCCCGCCGGACCCGGCCACGGCTTCCAGCTCGGGCGCTGGCACTCCCGGGTGCGCCGGCACCCCGAGGCGAAGGGCGAGTTGCCGCTCTCCGCGCTCGCCGAGGAGATCGACACCCCGACCGCGGAGGGCGAGCCGGTCCGCGCCCTCATCGCGGTCGCCGCCAACCCCGTGCTCTCCGCGCCCGACGGAGCCCGGCTCGACAAGGCACTCGACTCCCTCGACTTCATGGTCAGCGTCGACCCGTACCTGAACGAGACCTCGCGCCACGCCCATGTCGTGCTGCCCCCGCCGCCGCCCTCCCAGAGCCCGCACCACGACTTCGCCTTCAACACCCTCGCCGTGCGCAACCAGGTCCGCTACACCCGCCCCGCCGTCCCCCTGGAGCCCGGCCGGATGGCCGAGTCCGAGATCCTGGCCCGGCTGATCCTCTCCGCGAGCGGCATGCACGGGGCCGACCCGTCCGCCGTCGACGCGATGGTGATCGACCAGACCCTCGGCAAGGCGGTCCGCGAGGAGCACTCGCCGGTGCACGGCCGGGACCCGAAGGAGCTGGCCGCCGAGCTCACCGGCGAGACCGGCCCCGAGCGGCGGCTCGACATGATGTTGCGCCTCGGCCCCTACGGCGACGGCTTCGGCGTACGACCCGAAGGCCTCACCCTTCAGCGACTCCTCGACCACCCGCACGGCATCGACCTCGGCCCGCTGCGCCCCCGTCTGCCGCAGCCGCTGAAGACCCGGAGCGGAAAGGTCGAGCTGCTGGCGCAGCCGATCGCGGACGACCTGCCCCGACTGCGGGCGGCGCTGGCCGAGCGCCCCGACGGGCTCGTCCTCGTCGGCCGGCGCCATCTGCGCTCCAACAACAGCTGGATGCACAACGTGCCCGCCCTCACCGGCGGCACCAACCGCTGCACCCTGCACATCCACCCCGAGGACGCGGAACGCCTCGGAGTGAGCGACGGGGCTCAGGTGCGTGTGAAGGGGGCCGGCGGAGAGGTGGTCGCCCCCGCCGAGGTCACCGACGGCGTCCGGCCCGGCGTGGTGAGCCTCCCGCACGGCTGGGGCCACGACCGGCCCGGCACCCGGCTGCGCCACGCGGCCCTGGAGCCCGGCGTCAACGTCAACCAGCTCCTCGACGGCAGCCTGCTCGACCCGCTGTCGGGCAACGCGGTCCTCAACGGCGTGACCGTCGACGTCGCCGCGCTCACCGCAACGCGGTGAGACGGCCGCTGCGCGCCCCTGCTGCCGACCCGCGTGGTCCTCATAGCCGATGGCTGCGCGCTCGGCGGCCTCGCCGACTCCCGCCGGGCGACGGCCTTCGTGCGGCGCCGGCTGACGGACCACGGGTCGCGCTGCGGTCGCCCGCGAAGTCGGCCGGCGGGTGCGACGCGGCCGGAGCCGGGGCGGCGCGACGGTCAGGGGTCCCGGTGAGCCGGAGGAGCCGCAACTGAGCGCTTCCCCGCGGGTGTTCCGCTCCGCTCCCGTGCCGAGCGGGACAAGGGGACCCGGCTCCGCCCCGCGCACCGGGGACCGGCCTCGCCCCGAATCCCCGCGTCCGTTACCCAGTCGACCTGTGACCGCCAGGACATTTCGGCACGCGTCTTCCCCCGGCCGCACACATTCCGTTAACTTCCGTGACTCACGGGCCCCGTACGACCGCACGAGGCCTTCGACCACGGAGCACCGGCACCAGCGCTCTGGAACAGCCCCCGGGGGCCAGCAGCCATGACACGCGCCATCTCCCTGCACGACGTGAGCAAGTCCTACGCGCGAGGCGTCCGCGTGGTGGACCGGCTGTCGCTGGACGTCGCCCCGGGGGAGTTCCTCGTACTGCTCGGCCCGTCCGGCTGCGGCAAGTCCACCGTGCTGCGCATGATCGCCGGGCTGGAGGAGATCGACGAGGGGGAACTGCTCCTCGACGGCGAGTACGCCAACGACCTGGCCCCGTCCGGCCGGGACATGGCGATGGTCTTCCAGAACTTCGCCCTCTACCCGAGCATGACCAGCCGCGACAACATCGGCTTCCCGCTGCGCATCGAGAGCCCCGGGGAGGACCCGGGCCCCCGGGTGGACGCGACCGCCCGCATGCTGGGCATCGAGGACCTCCTCGACCGCTATCCCAGCCAGCTCTCCGGCGGCGAGCGCCAGCGCGTCGCCATGGGCCGGGCCATCGCCCGCCACCCCTCGGCCTTCCTCATGGACGAGCCGCTGTCCAACCTCGACGCCAAGCTCCGCAACCGGCTCCGGGCCGAGATGTCCCGGCTCACCCGGGAACTGGGCGTCACCACGGTGTACGTCACGCACGACCAGGCCGAGGCCATGTCGCTCGGCGACCGGGTCGCCGTCCTGCGCGGCGGAGTGCTGCAGCAGGTCGGCACCCCGCGCTCGGTGTACGCGCTGCCCCGCAACGTCTTCGTCGCCGCCTTCATCGGCACCCCCCGCATCAACCTGTTGCAGGGCCTGGTCCGTGCCCCGCTGGACGGAGCGATGACCATCGGCCTCGGCAGGCAGGCGCTGCGCCTGCCCGAACCGCTCAGCGCGGACCACCGGTTGCTGCGCGTGCAGCAGGGCCGGGAGGTGATCGTCGGGCTGCGTTCGGAGGCGGTCCGTATCGCCAAGCCCGCCGCGGCGCGGCCGGGTGAGGTGCCGATCAGCGGACTGGTGGAGCACATGGAGTTCCAGGGTCACGAGGTGCTCGTGCACTTCAACACCGGCTCCCGGCCCGCCGTCGTACCCGAACTGGAGGCCCCCCGCCCGTCCCCGCGCCGCCCGCGCCGCCGTGCCCGCGAGGGGTTCTCCGTGCTGGGGCGGCTGCGGGAGCGGGCCGGGGCCCTGCGTGCCGGGCCGGTGGTGGTCCTGGAGAACCCGGCCGACGCCGATCCCGAACCCGCGCCGCCGGAGGGCCGGATGCCCGGCGACCTGGTCGTGCGCACCACCCCCGACATCCGGCTGCGGCACGGCATGCAGGTCCCCCTCCTCGTGGACATCGCCCACCTGTTCGTCTTCGACCAGCACGGCGAACGCATCTGCCCGTCCCCGGCGCGGCTGCCCGACCTGGACGAGTGAGCCCACTACGGATGAGGCATGCACAAGCGCCTCACCCGTACCTACCTCACCGCGGCCGGCCTCCTGCTGGCCGCCGCCCCGACCGCCTACGCCACGCTCGCCGACGCGGCCCCCTCGCCGCCGCTGCGCGGAAAGCCGTACGTGGAGACCCGGCTCTTCTTCGGCACCGCGCGCCCGGACGGCGGACCGGCCGTGACCGACGCGCAGTTCATGGACTTCGTCGACCAGCGGGTCACCCCCGGCTTCCCCGACGGCCTCACCGTGCAGAGCGGGCGCGGGCAGTGGCGGGACGCGCACGGCACGATCGAGCGGGAGCCGTCGTACGAGCTGATCCTGCTGTACCCGGTGGCGGGGGCACAGACGAGCGACCGGCGGATCGAGGAGATCCGTCTGGCCTACGAGAAGGCTTTCGGCCAGGAGTCCGTGGGCAGGGTGGACGAACGGGCGCAAGTGGACTTCTGATGTCCTGGAGCGTCCGGTGACGCCTGGCGCGGGAAAACTAACGCCGCTAGTTTGTGTGTCGGACCACGCAGCCCCGCCCGGAGGAAGCAGCATGAAGCCACACGACGGCCTGTACATCGACGGCGCCTGGCGCCCCGCGGCGGGGCAGGACCTGATCGAGGTCGTGAACCCGGCCGACGAACAGGTCATCGGCCACGTCCCGGCCGGCACCGCCCTGGACGTCGACAGCGCCGTACGGGCCGCCCGTGCCGCGCTCCCGGCCTGGGCGGCGACACCGCCCGCCGAGCGGTCCGCCCGGCTGATCGCCCTGCGGGACGTCCTCGTGGCCCGCAGGGAGGAGATCGCCGAGACGGTCACCGCGGAGCTCGGCGCACCGCTCGCGTTCTCGCAGGCGGTCCACGCGGGCGTGCCGATCGCGGTGGCCGGCTCGTACGCCGAACTCGCCGCGACCCACAGCTTCGAGGAGCGGGTCGGCAACTCGACCGTGCACCACGAACCGGTCGGCGTGGTCGGCGCGATCACCCCCTGGAACTACCCCCTCCACCAGATCGTCGCCAAGGTCGCCCCGGCGCTGGCCGCGGGCTGCACGATCGTCCTGAAGCCCGCCGAGAACACCCCGCTCACCGCCCAGCTCTTCGCCGAGGCCGTGCACGAGGCGGGCCTGCCGGCCGGGGTGTTCAACCTGGTCACCGGCCTCGGGCAGGTCGCCGGCCAGGCCCTCGCCGAGCACCCGGACGTCGACCTCGTCTCCTTCACCGGCTCCACCGCCGTCGGCCGGCACATCGGAGCGGTCGCGGGCGGGGCGGTCAAGCGGGTGGCCCTCGAACTCGGCGGCAAGTCCGCCAACGTCATCCTGCCCAGCGCCGACCTCGCCAAGGCCGTGGGCGTCGGCGTCGCCAACGTGATGTCCAACTCCGGCCAGACGTGCAGCGCATGGACGCGCATGCTGGTGCACACCTCCCAGTACGACGAGGCGGTGGAGCTGGCCGCGGCCGCCGCCGCCAAGTACGGCGACCGCATCGGGCCGGTGGTCAGTGCCCGGCAGCTGGACCGGGTGCGCGGCTACATCGAGCGGGGCGTCGCCGAGGGCGCGCGCCTGGTCGCGGGCGGCGCGCAGCCCCCGCGCGAGAAGGGCTACTTCGTGAGCCCCACCGTCTTCGCGGACGTGACGCCGCAGATGACGATCGCGCAGGAGGAGATCTTCGGCCCGGTCCTCACCGTCCTGAGGTACGAGGACGAGGAGGACGCCCTGCGCATCGCCAACGGCACGGTCTACGGCCTGGCCGGCGCCGTCTGGGCGGGCGACGAGGCGGAGGCGGTGGCCTTCGCCCGCCGTATGGACACCGGGCAGGTCGACATCAACGGCGGCCGCTTCAACCCCCTCGCCCCGTTCGGCGGTTACAAGCAGTCCGGGGTGGGCCGCGAACTCGGCGCGCACGGGCTCGCCGAATACCTCCAGACCAAGTCCCTCCAGTTCTAAGGAAGTTTTCCCTCATGGCCGTACGTGCCGCCGTTCTGCCCGCCGTCGGCGCTCCCCTGGAGGTCACCGCGATCGACCTGCCGGACCCGGGCCCCGGCCAGGTCCGGGTGCGGCTCGCCGCCGCCGGCGTCTGCCACTCCGACCTGTCCCTGTCCGACGGCACCATGCGGGTGCCGGTCCCGGCGGTCCTCGGCCACGAGGGCGCGGGGACGGTCGTCGCCGTCGGCGAGGGGGTCGCCCATGTGCGTCCCGGCGACGGCGTCGTCCTCAACTGGGCCCCGTCCTGCGGGACCTGCCACGCCTGCGCCCTCGGCGAGGTCTGGCTGTGCGCCAACGCGCTCACCGGGGCCGCCGACGTGTACGCCCGCACCGTGGACGGCACCGACCTCCACCCCGGCCTGAACGTCGCCGCGTTCGCCGAGGAGACGGTGGTCGCCGCGTCCTGCGTCCTGCCCCTGCCCGAGGGCGTGCCGCTGGTGGACGCGGCCCTGCTCGGCTGTGCCGTCCTCACCGGCTACGGTGCCGTGCACCACGCGGCGCGGGTCCAATCCGGGGAGACCGTCGCGGTGTTCGGCGTGGGCGGGGTCGGCCTCGCCACGCTCCAGGCGGCCCGGATCGCCGACGCGGCACGGATCGTCGCCGTCGACGTGTCCCCGCAGAAGGAGGAACTCGCGCGCGGCGCGGGTGCCACCGACTTCCTCCTCGCCTCCGAGAACACCCCCCGCGAGATCCGTGCCCTCACCGGCAAGCAGGGCGTCGACGTCTCCGTGGAGTGCGTGGGCCGCGCGGTCAGCATCCGGGCCGCCTGGGACTCCACGCGCCGGGGCGGCCGGACGACCGTCGTCGGCATCGGGGGCAAGGACCAGCAGGTCACCTTCAACGCCCTGGAGCTCTTCCACTGGGGACGGACCCTGTCCGGCTGCGTGTACGGCAACTGCGACCCGGCCCGTGACCTCCCGGTGCTCGCCGAGCACGTCCGGGCGGGCCGCCTGGACCTGAGCGCGCTGGTGACCGAACGGATCGCCCTGGAGGGGATCCCGGCCGCCTTCGAGAACATGCTCGCCGGCAAGGGCGGCCGGGCGCTGGTGGTGTTCTAGAAGTCCGTCGCCGGTACCCGCTCGGCCCCGGCGCGCTGCTCGGCGACAGGCTGCGCGGCCGGGGCCGGAGTCGTGCCACGTGGGCGGGAGCGTGAGACGGCCACGCCCGCGAGGCACAGCACGCCGCCGGCGAGCGTCAGCAGCCCCGGGACCTCGCCGAGGAAGAGCCAGGACATCAGGACGACCAGCGCGGGCACGGCGTAGGTCGTCGCGCCCATCCGGCTCGCCGTCGTCCGGGCCAGCGCGTAGGCCCAGGTGGTGAAGGCCAGCGCGGTCGGGAAGACGCCCAGGTAGACCATGTTGAGCGTGGCCGGGAGCGGGGCGTCGGCCGCGTCGTGGACCAACTGCCCGGCGAAGGGCAGACAGACGACCGCGCCGACCAGGCACCCGAAGGTCGTCACCTGCAGCGGGCTCGCCGAACCCAGCGCCGGCTTCTGCGCGACCACCCCGCCGGCGTACGTCACCGCGGCCAGCAGACACAGCAGCACGCCGAGCACCGAGGAACCGCCGCCCTCCGACATCGACAACCCCACGGTCACGGCACCCGCGAAGGACACCGCCAGGCCCGCGAGCAGCCTCGGCGGCAGCGGGTCCCCGAGCAGCCGGGCGCCGAGCAGCGCGATGAGCACGGGCCCGACGTTGACCACCATGGCGGCCGTGCCGGCGTCCACCTGCTGTTCGCCCCAGTTCAGGACCACCATGTAGGTGCCGAACCACAGCAGCCCGGATATCGCGATGCCGGGCCACGCCGACCGCGGCGGCAGGCCCTCCCGCCGTACGAGACAGAGCACCCCCAGCGCCAGGGAGCCGGCCAGCAGCCGGCCGAGTGCCAGAGCGCCGGGCGCGTAGTCGGCGCCCGCGCTGCGGACCGAGACGAAGGCGGAGGCCCACAGCAGCACGCTGACCGTGGCGGCGCCGGCGGCCAGGCGGGACGGGGAGACGTTCATCATGCTTCCCGAGGCTAGGAGGGGAGCGGGGTCGCCGCTCGCGGATTTCGGACGCGACGCTGCGGGGCGGACACCGCCGCTCAGCGCAGCGCCCCCGCCGGGATGCCCAGCAGGTCGGACAGGGCGTGCTCGCCCTCGGGCGTCACCTTCACGGCCCGTGCGGAGCCGATGCGTACGCACCATCCGGCGTCCAGGGTGTGGTGGCACAGGGCCGCGCCCGCCACACCGGCCAGATGGGGCCGCCGCTCGGTCCAGTCGAGGCAGGCGCGGGCCAGGGGGCGACGGGTCGCGCGGTCGAGGACGATGCCGACGGAGCCGAACCAGCCGACCCCGGCGTCCGTGAGCGCGAACCCGGTGTCCTGCCGGAGCAGCCCGCGCGCCGTCAGCGCGTCCGTGAGCGCGATGCCCAGCCGCCCGGCGAGGTGGTCGTAGCAGGTGCGGCCGCGGGCCATCGCGGAACCGGCGCTCGACTCCCGCAGCGTGCGCGGCGGCCGGGCGGTGCCGGGGCCGGCCTGGGCCGCGAGGTCCTCCACCAGCTGTGCGACACGCGCGTCGGCCAGCCGGACGTACCGGTGGCGGCCCTGGCGCTCCTCGGTCAGCAGGCCGCCCGCGACCAGCTTGCCCAGGTGCTCGCTCAGCGTGGACGGCGCGACCCCCGCGTGCCGGGCCAGCTCACCGGCGGTCCAGGCCCGCCCGTCGAGCAGCGCGAGCAGACACGCGGCCCGCGTCTCGTCGGCGATCAGAGCCGCGAGGGCGGCGAGCCCGGGTGCCTGGGCGTCCTTGGCGGTCATGCACCCCAGAATGCGGTACGGACACTACGGCGGGCGCCGAAGGATCGTTACGCGCTCTCGCCGACCTGCGCGTACTGCTGCGCCAGCCCGTCCAGCAGGGCCGTCAGCCCCGTCTCGAAGGCCCGCTCGTCGATCTTCTCCTGCTGTTCGGCGAGGAGGTGCGCCTGCCCGAGGTGAGGGTAGTCGGCGGGGTCGTAGGCGCTCGCGTCGTCCACGAAGCCCCCGGCGAAGGAGCCGAGCGCGGAGCCCATGATGAAGTACCGCATCAGCGCGCCGATGGAGGTGGCCTGCGCGGGCGGCCAGCCGGCGCCGACCATCGCGCCGTACACGGCGTCGGCCAGCCGCAGTCCGGCGGGGCGGCGGCCGGGCCCGCGGGCGAGGACCGGGACGATGTTCGGGTGGTCGCGCAGGGCGGCTCGGTAGGAGACGGCCCAGTCGTGCAGGGCGGTCCGCCAGTCCCGGCCGTTGTCGAACATCGACAGGTCGACCTGGCCGCTCACCGAGTCCGCGACCGCCTCCAGGATCTCGTCCTTGGTGCGGAAGTGGTTGTAGAGCGAGGGCCCGCTCACGCCCAGTTCGGCGGCGAGCCGACGGGTGGAGACGGCCGCCAGGCCCTCCGCGTCCACGAGTTCGCGTGCCGTCTCGACGATCCGGTCGGTGTTCAGGAGGGGCTTGCGCGGTCGGGCCATGGCGCACATAGTAGGGCTGCGGCTAGAAACTAGCAGTGCTAATTTAAATGTGCGGCTTTCAAGATCTGCCGTGTTTCCGTCATCTGTGGGGTGATCTCGTCGTGAACCTGGAGCTCAGCGAGGAGCAGACCGCCGTCCGGCAGCTCGCCCGGGACTTCGTGGAGCGGGAGGTCGCTCCGTACGCGGTCGCCTGGGACCGGGCCGAGGAGGTCGACCGGGGCATCGTGAAGAAGCTCGGCGCGCTCGGCTTCCTGGGCCTGACCGTCGACGAGGAGTACGGCGGCTCGGGTGGCGACCACCTGGCGTACTGCCTGGTCACGGAGGAGCTGGGCCGGGGCGACTCCTCGGTCCGGGGGATCGTGTCCGTCTCCCTCGGCCTCGTCGCGAAGTCCGTCGCGGCCTGGGGGAGCGAGGAGCAAAAGCGCCGCTGGCTGCCCGGCCTCACGTCCGGCGAGTACGTCGGCTGCTTCGGCCTGACCGAACCGGGCACCGGGTCCGACGCGGGCAACCTCGCCACCCGGGCCGTGCGCGACGGCGACGAGTACGTCATCAACGGCACCAAGATGTTCATCACGAACGGCACCTGGGCCGACGTCGTGCTGCTCTTCGCCCGCTCCACGGACGCCCCCGGCCACAAGGGCGTCTCCGCCTTCCTCGTGCCCACCGACACCCCGGGCCTGACCCGCAACGCCGTCCACGGCAAGCTCGGCCTGCGCGGCCAGGCCACCGCCGAGCTGGTCCTTCAGGACGTGCGGGTGCCGGCCTCGGCGATGCTGGGCGAGGAGGGCAAGGGCTTCTCCGTCGCCATGTCCGCGCTCGCCAAGGGGCGCATGTCGGTCGCCGCGGGCTGCGTGGGGATAGCCCAGGCGGCGCTGGACGCGGCGGTCCGGTACGCCGGGGAGCGCGAACAGTTCGGCAGGTCCATCGCCCACCACCAGCTGGTGCAGGAGCTCCTCAGTGACATCGCGGTCGACGTGGACGCGGCCCGGCTGCTGACCTGGCGGGTCGCCGACCTGGTCGACCGCGGCCTGCCCTTCGCCACCGAGTCCTCCAAGGCCAAGCTCTTCGCCTCCGAGGCCGCCGTTCGGGCCGCCAACAACGCCCTCCAGGTCTTCGGCGGCTACGGCTACATCGACGAGTACCCGGCGGGCAAGCTCCTGCGCGACGCCCGCGTGATGACCCTCTACGAGGGCACCAGCCAGATCCAGAAACTGCTCATCGGGCGGGCGCTGACGGGGGTTTCGGCGTTCTGAGTACGTTTCTGAGTATCCCGGCGGATGTGGTGACCGCCACATCCGCGGACCGTGGTGTCCATGAGTGAGACACCGGTCAAGCAGCAGAGCACGGCCGCCTTCTACGGCCAGGCGGTCGCCTCCTTCGCCATCGCGATGGCGGCCACGTCCATCGGCATCTACCGGCTGGACACCGACGCCTGGGTCCGGGCCTTCCTGGCCGTCGCGGTCCTGTACCTCGTCACCTCGGCCTTCACTCTGGCCAAGGTGATCAGGGACCGGCAGGAGGCCGGGCAGATCGTGAGCCGGGTCGACCAGGCGCGGCTGGAGAAGCTCCTGGCCGAACACGATCCCTTCGAGAAGATCTGAGCAGGCACTCTAAGCGGCCGCTCAGCTTCGGCGGTATGGTGTAGCTCCTGTCACCGAGAGGGGCGAGAAAGCGATGAGTACGGCGGAGGAGACGACCGGCGGCGAGGTCGAGCCGTGGGAAGAGGTCACCCCTGAGGCGGCCCGGCGCCTGCTGGTCGCGGCCGTGGAGGCCTTCGCCGAGCGCGGCTACCACGCGACGACGACCCGCGACATCGCGGGTCGCGCGGGCATGAGCCCGGCCGCGCTCTACATCCATTACAAGACCAAGGAAGAGCTGCTCCACCGGATCAGCCGGATCGGTCACGACAGGGCCCTGGACATCCTGCGGACGGCCGCGCGCCGCGAGGGCAGCGCCCCGGAGCGGCTCGCGGACGCCGTCAGCTCCTTCGTCCGCTGGCACGCCGGGCGGCGCACCACCGCCCGTGTCGTGCAGTACGAGCTGGACGCGCTCGGGCCTGACGCCCGGGCCGAGATCCTCGATCTGCGCCGCCAGGTCGACGGTGAGGTGCGCGGGATCATCCAGGAGGGCGTCGAGTCCGGCGAGTTCGACGTCCTGGACGTGCACGGCACCACCCTCGCCGTGCTGTCCCTGTGCATCGACGTGGCCCGCTGGTTCAACGTGGACGGCCCCCGGACGCCCGAGGAGGTCGGCGCGCTCTACGCCGACCTCGTGCTGCGGATGGTCGGCGCGAAGTAGGCGCCGGCCCGCCGGGCGGTGCGGCTCAGAAGTAGTAGCGGGCCACCGACTCCGCGACGCAGACCGGCTTGTCGCCGCCCTCGCGCTCCACGGTGAACGCCACGCTCAGCTGGACGCCGCCGGTGACGTCCTCGACGCCGGTGATCGTCGCCGTGGCGCGCAGCCGGGAGCCGACCGGCACGGGAGCGGGGAAACGGACCTTGTTCGTCCCGTAGTTGACGCCCATCCGCACGCCCTGGACCGAGATCAGCTGCGGGCCGAAGAGGGGGAGCAACGACAGGGTGAGGTAGCCGTGCGCGATGGTCGTCTTGAACGGGCCCAGGGCGGCCTTCTCCGGATCGACGTGGATCCACTGGTGGTCGCCGGTGGCGTCCGCGAAGAGGTCGATCCGCTTCTGATCGATCTCCACCCAGTCGGTGTGCCCCAGCTGCTCGCCGACGGCCGCCCTCAGCTCGTCGGGGGAGGTGAAGATCCTCGGTTCTGCCATGTTCCCGGCCTCTCGCGTCGCTTGCCTCGGTCGCATGTCTAAGCAACTGCTTAGCATGGTCGGGAGCGGGGCCGATGTCAACGGACCGCGACGGGGGCGATGGGTAGGCTCTGAGAGGTGCCCCAGATTCCCGAGAAGATCCACGAGCTGACCGTCGGCCAGTTGTCCGCGCGCAGCGGCGCCGCCGTCTCCGCCCTGCGCTTCTACGAGTCCAAGGGCCTCATCCACAGCCGCCGCACCACCGGCAACCAGCGCCGCTACAGCCGCGACACCCTGCGCCGCGTCGCCTTCGTACGGGCCGCCCAGCGCGTCGGCATCCCGCTGGCCACGATCCGCGAGGCCCTCGCCGAGCTCCCCGAGGAGCGCACCCCGACCCGCGAGGACTGGGCCCGCCTGTCCAAGGCCTGGCGCGCCGAACTCGACGAGCGCATCCAGCAGTTGCACCGCCTGCGCGACCACCTCACCGACTGCATCGGCTGCGGCTGCCTCTCCCTCGACAGCTGCGTCCTGTCCAACCCGGACGACGCGGTGGGGGAACGGGGGCCTGGGTCGCGGCTGCTGGTGGAAGACCGGAGCAGTCGCCCGGCGCCCACACCGGCACCGGGCGACTGCTGCCCCGCTCACTCGTACTCGGTCCCGCCCTTGCGGGTCAGGTAGGCCGGGCCGACCGCCTTCGCGATGGCCCGCCCTCCGGTCACCTGGCTGTACCGCTCGACGGCCGGGCGTATCACCACGCCCTCCCGGATGTGCAACTCCCGCCCGGACACCGTCTCCCGGCCGCCGGCGAACTCCAGCACCCGCTCGATGTCGTACGGCCCCTCGAAGAGCCGCGGCACCAACGGCAGCTCCCCGTCCAGCAGCGCCGCGGCGTCCAGCCAGCGCACGGACCCGTCGATCTCGGCGGACACGTCGAACACCGCGAACCCGAGCGTGTCGCGCCGGCCGTCGGCCCCGTACGTCAGGTCCTGGACCCCCGCGCCGTACACCTCGCCGAAGATGCCGACCCGCCGGGCCCCGAGCCGCTCGGCGAGCCGCGCCGCCGCCTCGGCGACGCCGTGGCCGTGCACCGCCCGCCAGTACAGGTTCCGCGGATCCTCCCTCAGGGCCAGGGACTTGGCGCCGAAGCCCTTCGAGGTGACGTACACCCGGTCCTCGTCGGCGAGATACGTCAGCAGGCACGCGGAGCCGTGCAGCTTCTCGGTCAGGACCACGGGCTCGCCCGGGGTGAAGACGTCCGGGTAGCGCTGGATGTTCTCGATGTCGACCCAGGGCAGCAGTTCGGGCGCCGACTCGACCTCACCGCTCATGGTCGGCGGGATCGGCGGCACCCACTTGGTGATGCCGAGCCGCTCCGCGAAGTCCGTGCCGTCGGCCGCGGCGCGGGCCAGGTCGACGTCCGCGAGCGCCTCGGGCCGGCAGACGATGCCCTGCGACAGCTCCCCGCGCAGCCGCACCGCCTTGACCCGGTCGGACGCGCTGCCCGCCAGCCGTCCGGTCAGCCCCAGCTCCTCGATCAGCTCCGCCGGAAGCACGGACTGCTCGGGGATGTAGACGGCGGCCTCGCCGGTGCGGTACGCGCCCTTGGCGACGACGGCGCGGTACAGCCCCACTTGGGCCAGTTCGAGCGCGTCGGCGTTCGGATGTTCGTGGACGGTCAGCACTTCGGCGGTGACGCGCAGCGTCGACATCGGGGACTCCCAGGACGTGGTCGTTCAGGCGTGTTGCATCGCCTCCCACTGTCCGGACGGGAAACGGCTGGAGCGAGCGGATTATCCGTTGCTAGAGTCCCGCCCTTGGGCCGCCGACCCGTACTGGAGCAGCCCCTCCGTCACCAACTGGGCGTTCGAGGCGGCCGGTCCGCCGTCCGGCAGCAGCAGGGTGTCCTCCAGCCCGATGCGGGTCGCCAGCCCCAGCCGTCCGGCCAGCCGCAGGACGGGCCAGGCACCGCCCTCCTCGCCGTGCAGCAGCACCGGGCGGCCGTGGGCGGGACCGAGGTCCGCCAGCAGCCGGCGCGCCGACTGCGGTGCGGTGTCCGGGTCCGGGTCGGTCACCTCCGCGAGCACGCGCAGCACCTTCGGGCCCAGCGGCGAGGCGGTGAACCGGGCCGCCGCGTCCGTACCGGACCAGATGCCCGCCTCCACCCGCACACCGAGGGCGATCAGCCGCGCGGCGAGCTCCTCCGCACCCTCCTCGTGCCAGTTGACCGAGGCGTGGTCGGGCAGTGGCGCGCGCCAGCCCCGCACCCTCCCCCACGCTCGAACACGCTCGCGCGGGGGCACCCCCATCAGACGGGCCGCCGGATCCGGCTCGGCCCAGGCGCCCGTGGTCACTCCCACCGGCACCGCGACCCGGGCCCGTATCGCCTCGACGGTCGCCGCCACCACGCGCGGGGAGAGACTGTCCTGTCCGCACGGCGTCCTGGGATGTACGTGAATGTCCGTGGCCCCGGCCGTCACGGCCAGCGCCGCCGCCTCGGCCAACGCCTCCGGGGACAGGGGCACACTCGCGCCGTCGGCGCCCCCGCGACGTCCGTTGAGACACACCTGCACCATGCTCCGATGGTGACAGCCGCCACCGATGCGGGTCCACAGCCGCCGCTGCGCGGACAACGCTCCGCAGCCGAACGGGAGGGGGTGCGGCATCCCCGGCGCACCCCCGGAATACCTCAGGCCGACACGAGCAGCCTGCCGCGCCTGGCGTAGGCCAGCGCCTCGGGTGTGAGCACGGGGCGGGGCACCAGAATCCCGCAGTCCGCGCAGACCGGACCCGTCGAGGGTTCGTGGTCCAGGTCGTACTTCCAGACGAGCCGCTCCCCGTGGCACACCGGGCAGGTCGAACCCGGTTCGCGCTCCAGGGCGGCGATCAGCCGTCGCAGCACCTCGGCCAGGGGCTCGTCGGGGTGGACACGTGGATCGTCGCACCAGGCGACGCCGAAGCCGCCCCAGGTCAGCCGGTGCCAGTCGTCCACGCTGCCCGGACGGCGCAGCCCGTCGTGCTTCTCCTTCTTGCGACGCTCGGCGAACTCGGCCTCGTAGGCCAGCCAGACCGCCCGCGCCTCCTCCAGCTCGTCCAGCGCGGCCACGAGCCGCGCCGGATCGGGGGAGCGGTCCTCGGGTCCGAACCCGCCCCGGGCGCACAGGTGGTCCCAGGTCGCCCTGTGTCCGTAAGGCGCGAACCGCTCAAGGCACTTACGCAGCGAGTAGCGCCGCAGCGCCAGGTCGCACCGCGGATCTCGTACCTGTCTCGCCAAACTCCGGAAACCGGCCATGGCCCTGCACCTCCGTCACACCTGCACCTGTACTTCGGTCACTTCGGCGTCGTCGTGCCCACTTCGCGCGACGTTGCCGTATAGACGTGTCGACACCCGATCCGGCTCCATTCGATTTCCGATGCCGTCCATAAGACCTCCCGGGTTGACCGCCGAGCGGCAACGGCCCGGGCGACTCCAAAAAGTGACGCATGTTCATCTTCAATCTCGGGGATACCGGCGGTAACGTCCCGCCAACCCCCGTTCCTCAGGAGCTGCCATGGCACGGCGCACCCCACGAAATGCGTTGTTCACCAGACTGAGAACTCCCCGCGGGCTCACCGGGTTCCTGAAAACGGCATCCGTATGCGTCCTGGTCGCGGGCCTGCTGTCCCCGCTCACCCAGGCGACCGCCACCGCGGCGACCGCCTCCAACGACTATTGCGGCGGCCAGTGTTCGGACATCCTGCCGCCCGGCGAGAACGGCAACGCCACCCTCGCCCAGATCCTCCTGAACCAGGTGTTCGGCACCCAGCCCGACCACGCGGAGGACCAGCTCGGCCCGTACGCCAACCTGGCCTCGGGCTACTCCGGGCTGACCGACGCGAAGATGAACACCTTCTTCAACGACGCCTCGTTCGGGGTCGCCTCCGACCAGGTCGCCTCCACCGAGAAGCCGGCCGGCCGCGGCGACGTGACGATCGTCCGCGACAAGAAGACCGGTGTGCCGCACATCACCGGCACCACCCGGTACGGCACCGAGTTCGGCGCCGGGTACGCGGCGGCCGAGGACCGGCTGTGGCTGATGGACGTCTTCCGCCACGTGGGCCGCGGCGGGCTGACCTCCTTCGCGGGCGGCGCGCCCAGCAACCAGGGCCTGGAGCAGGAGTTCTACCGCAACGCCCCCTACACCGAGGCCGACCTCCAGGCGCAGATCGACAACGCCGTCGCGAACAACGGCGCCCGCGGCCAGCGGGCCCTCGCCGACGCAGTCGCCTACCTCGCCGGCATCAACGCCTACATCGACGCCTCCGACAGCGGCCGCTACTTCCCCGGCGAGTACGTCCTGACCGGCCACAAGGACGCGATCACCAACGCCGGCACCATCGAGCACTTCAAGATCACCGACCTGGTGGCGCTGGGCTCGGTCATCGGCTCGCTCTTCGGCTCCGGCGGCGGCGGTGAGGTCAACAACGCGCTCTCCCTGATCGCCGCCCAGTCCAAGTACGGCGTCCAGGAGGGCACCAAGGTCTGGGAGTCCTTCCGCGAGCGCAACGACGCCGAGGCCGTCCTCACCGTCCACAACGGCGAGAGCTTCCCGTACGCCATCAGGCCGGACAGCCCCCAGGGCGAGGCGATGCCCGACGCCGGTTCGGTGACCCAGGAGCCGCTGGTCTACGACCGCACCGGCAGCGCGGCCACGGCCACGGCGACCGGCGCCTCCGCCACGGCGGCCAGGGCGACGCTCGGTTCCGCCAAGCGCGGCATGTCCAACGCCCTGGTGGTGAGCGGCAAGTACACCGCGAGCGGCCATCCGGTCGCCGTCTTCGGCCCGCAGACCGGCTACTTCGCCCCGCAGCTGCTGATGCTCCAGGAGATCCAGGGCCCCGGCATCAGCGCCCGAGGCGCCTCCTTCGCCGGCCTGAGCATGTACGTCGAACTCGGCCGCGGCCAGGACTACTCCTGGAGCGCGACGACCTCCGGCCAGGACATCATCGACACCTACGCGGTCGAACTGTGCCAGGACGACTACCACTACCTGTACCACGGCACCTGCACGGCCATGGACAAGGTCGAGCAGAAGAACGCCTGGAAGCCGACCACGGCCGACGGCACCCCGGCCGGCTCGTACACGATGCGGGTCTGGCGCACCAAGTACGGACCCGTCGAGTACCGCGCGACCGTCGGCGGCAAGAAGGTGGCCTACACCACCCTGCGCTCCTCGTACCTGCACGAGGCCGACTCGATCATCGGCTTCCAGATGCTGAACGACCCCGACTACGTCAAGGGTCCGAAGGACTTCCAGAGCGCGGCGCAGCACATCAACTACACCTTCAACTGGTTCTACGCCGACTCCCAGCACACCGCCTACTACAACAGCGGTGACAACCCGGTGCGGGCGAGCGGTGTGGACGCCGAGTTCCCGGTATGGGGGCAGCCCGCGTACGAGTGGAAGAACTGGAACCCGGCCACGAACACGGCCGA
The DNA here is from genome assembly GCF_053611585.1 of Streptomyces sp. NPDC054794. NCBI lineage: Bacteria > Bacillati > Actinomycetota > Actinomycetes > Kitasatosporales > Streptomycetaceae > Streptomyces > Streptomyces sp. NPDC054794. Next base: position 152,668 of record NZ_JBSHAQ010000016.1, read on the forward strand.
CTACACCCCGGCCTCCGCCCACCCCAACTCCCTGGACCAGGACTACTACGTCTCCTGGAACAACAAGCAGGCCAAGGACTACACGACCGCGTCCTGGGGCGACGGGTCGGTGCACCGCGGCAACCTGTTGGAGGACCGGGTGAAGAAACTGGTCGCGGCCGGCGGGGTGACCCGGTCGGCGCTGGCGAAGGCCATGGCCGACGCGGCCGTTGCCGACCTGCGGGCCGAGGACGTGCTGCCGAAGCTGCTCAAGGTCGTCAACAGCTCGCCGGTGACCGACTCCACGGCCGCCGCGGCGGTGAGCAAGCTGCAGGCCTGGGTGACGGCGGGCGCCAAGCGCACGGAGACCTCGGCCGGTTCGAAGACCTACGCCGACGCGGACGCGATCCGGATCCTGGACGCGTGGTGGCCGCTGCTGGTGAAGGCCGAGTTCGAGCCCGGTCTGGGCAGCGACCTGTACGGCGCGTTCGGCAACAACCTGCCGATCGACGAGGCCCCGTCGGCCGGTCACGGCCCGACCGGCTCGCACGCCGGCAGCTCCTTCCAGTACGGCTGGTGGAGCTATGTCGACAAGGACATCCGGGCGGTGCTCGGTGAGTCCGTGCAGGGCGGGCTCGCGCAGAAGTACTGCGGCGCGGGGAGCGTGAGCTCCTGCCGGGACATCCTGATCGGCACGCTCAAGACGGCGGCAGGCCTGACCGCCGCCCAGGTCTACCCTGGCGACGACCAGTGCTCGGCGGGTGACCAGTGGTGCGCCGACTCGATCGTCCAGCGCACCCTGGGCGGCATCAAGCACGGCAGGATCAGCTGGCAGAACCGGCCGACGTTCCAGCAGGTCGTGGAGTACACGTCGCACCGGTGACCCGAACCTGGCGGCGGGTCATGCGATGCGCCCCGCCGCCAGGACCAGCTGGGCCAGTTGGGCGTGCACGATGTCGCTGTGCGCGCCCGCCGGCGGCCCGCCGCGGTTGACCACCGCCGCCGCGTCGACGTTGACGCAGCCCGACCGGGGCAGCGGACCGCGCAGCGCCTCGGCGAGGTCCATCGAGGCCGTCCCCGCGACCGCCTGGACGCCGTCGTGCCCCATCGCACCCCACTTGGTGCCCAGCGCCCGCCCGAGGTCGAAGCCCGCGAAGGACCGGTCGCCGCCGGCCGGCCCCAAGTCCGTGAACGAGCGGTCGTCGTCCGCCATCCGCGAGGCCAGCGGATACATGGTGCTGAGCGCCTGGTCGTGGCGCGAGTAGCAGCACACCAGCGGGCCGTCGACCCGGTTGTGCTGGCCCTCCAGGGCCCCGCACACGTGCAGGTCGTGCGGCAGTCGGGCCGCGAACGCGTAGTGGGAGAAGGCACCTTGGAGCAGGGTCACGGACTTCACCGTGCGCACGCCCTCCGGCAGTCCGCGCAGCGCGAAGGACACCAGCCGGCCGCCGAAGCTGTGCCCGACCAGATGCACCCGGACGTCCGGCGCCGCACCGGCCAACTGCCCGACGACCCGCCCCAGTCCGCGCTCCCCGACGGTCCCGGCGCGCCGCTTCATCGCGTAGTACGTAGCCTGCCGCAGCAGCTCGCGCGCGCCGTTCCAGGGGTTGGGCAGCGCGAACCCGGCCACCGCCACCGTCGGATCCGGCTCCGGCGTCCCGGCCTCGCCGTCGGCGGACCCGAGACTCGCCAGGGCCTGCGCGAACTCCTCGCACAGCGCCACCGTGTCCCCGGTGAACAGCATGGGCTCACTCTGCGGCACACCCTCCGCCAGCGTGTCCGCCGCGAACAGCGGCTGCGGCCCGCCCGGCACCACCTCGACCAGCAGCCGCACCAGCCGCCCGAACTCCTCCAGTTCGGCCTCCTCGCGCGGCTGCTGGTCCAGCATCCGGGCGATCTGGTCGACCACGGTCGCGCGCCCGGGGAAGGTCTCCAGGAGCGCGTGCCGGGTGTCCTTGTCCAGGGCGTGCGGCGGCCCGGTCTCGGCCGCCACGGCCACCGCGGACTTCGGGAAATCCGGGATCGGCTCGTCCGAGAACCGCATCGAGGGCCACACCACGCCCACGTAGCCGATCCGGGCATGCGGTGCGAGCCCGGGGATCGGGGCGAAGAAGTGGCTGTAGAGCGCGGTCGCGCCCGAGCGGTCGTTGTTCCAGCCGTGCGCGAAGACGATCAGGTCGTGTACGCCGCGCGCCGTGACCTCCCGCAGCAGCCTGTCCCGCTCGCGGCCGTCCACGTCCCCGTCCGCGTCGAAAGCCAGCTCCCAGTAGGGAGTCACGCTCATCCCAGGATCCGCCATGACAGGCTCCCTCGTCCCCCGAAGCGGTGCGATGTGGGCGCATCGTCCCGCCACCGGGCAAGGTTGGCCATACGTCGCGGCTCACCTGTAGAGCAGATATTTCGTTCGAATGCCTCGGAACGCCGTCAGCTCCTCCTGCCAGGCGGCGACCACCTCGTCCGTGCCCGCTCCCGCGTCGATCATCGTGCGCACGCGGGTGGAGCCCGTGAGCTTGTCGATCCAGTTGTCGGAGCGCCAGCCGAAGCCGCTCCAGACCTTCTTGGCGGTCACCAGGAGTCCGATCCCGGTGCGTACCGGGTCGTAGGCGGCCCGGTCGTGCACATGGACCTGCACGCCCCCGACGGTCTTGCCCTGGAACTTGGAGAAGGTGGGCGCGAAGTACGCCTCCCTGAAGTGGACGCCGGGCAGCCCGAGTTCGTTGGCCGCGGCGGCCCAGCGCCCGTCGATGTTCTCCGCGCCGAGCAGTTCGAAGGGCCGGGTGGTGCCGCGCCCCTCGGACAGGTTGGTGCCCTCGAACAGACCCGTGCCCGAGTAGACGAGGGCGGTGTCCGGGGTCGGCATGTTCGGGCTGGGCGGCACCCAGGGCAGCCCGGAGGCGTCGTAGAAGTCCGTGCGCTTCCAGCCCGTCATCTGGACGGTCTCCAGCGGCACCGGCGCGCTCAGGAACTCCGCGTTGAACAGCCGCGCCAGCTCGGCGACCGTCATCCCGTGCGCCTGGGCGATCGGCTCACGGCCCACGAAGGAGGCGAACTCCTTGTGCAGCACCGGACCTTGGGCCGAGCGCCCGGTCACCGGGTTCGGCCGGTCGAGCACCACGAACCGGCGGCCCGCCAGCCGCGCCGCCTCCATGCAGTCGTACAGGGTCCAGATGTACGTGTAGAAGCGGGCCCCGGCGTCCTGGATGTCGAAGACCACGGTGTCCACCCCGGACGCCGTGAACACGTCGGCCAGCGGCCGGCCGCTCTTCAGGTACGTGTCGTAGACGGGGAGGCCGGTCGCCGGGTCGTCGTACCTGCCCTCCGAGCCGCCCGCCTGAGCGGTGCCGCGGAAGCCGTGCTCGGGGCCGAAGACGGCGGTGAGCTTCACACGCGGGTCGGCGTGCATGACGTCGACGATGTGCCGTACGTCCCGGGTCACGCCGGTGGGATTGGTGACGATGCCGACCCGCTGCCCCTTGAGCAGGGCGTACCCGTCCGCGGCGAGCCGCTCGAAGCCGGTGCTCAGCCGGGGCGAGCGGGGGGGCCCGGCGGCGGGGGGCCCCGGGGCCCGCGCCCCCCCCCCCGGGGGGCCCCCCCCCCCCCCCCCACG
>NZ_JBSHAQ010000016.1:156263-184366 GCF_053611585.1 Streptomyces sp. NPDC054794
GTCCGGGGCGCGCCGCTCGACGCGGGTGCTCAGGGGGGGGGCCGGGGGCGACCCGAGGCCGGTCGCCCCGGTCGCCGGCGCCGCGCTCCTCGGGGCCCCGCACGTCGCGGCCGCGGCGGGGGTGGCGAGCAGGCTCCGTCTGGACAGCATCATGCGGTGACCTCCGTGCGCGCGGCGGATACCAGGCCTCGCACGCTAGCGCGCGCAGGGGCGTCACGGAACGAACCGGACCGGCCACGCCGCCGAGATGGACGCCCCTTCCGAACTCCATACCGACCGGTTAGTCTGGCGCGGCAGAGCCGAGGTGCGCCCGGGCGAAAGGCGCACCGCAGTCCCGTCGAAGGAGACCGATGGTGGAAGCCGTGCAGGGTGCGGGAGTGGTCGTCACCGGAGCGGGCGGAGGCATTGGCGCCGCGCTGGCCCGCCGGTTCGCCGCCGAGGGCGCCCGGGTCGTGGTCAACGACCTGGACGCCGAGAAGACGAAGGCCGTGGCCGAGGAGATCGGCGGCACGGCGGTTCCGGGCGACGCCTCCACGATCGTCGACGAGGCCCGCGCGGCACTCGGCGGCACCATCGACGTGTACTGCGCCAACGCGGGCCTCGCCTCCGGCGGCTCCGAGGCGGCCGGCGAGACGGTCTGGGCCCGGGCCTGGGACGTCAACGTCATGGCCCACGTCCGCGCCGCCGAGGCGCTGCTGCCCGCCTGGCTGGAGCGCGGCCACGGCCGCTTCGTGTCCACCGTCTCCGCGGCCGGTCTGCTCACCATGATCGGTGCCGCACCCTACAGCGTCACCAAGCACGGCGCGTACGCCTTCGCCGAATGGCTGTCGCTGACCTACCGCCACCGCGGACTCAAGGTCCACGCCATCTGTCCGCAGGGCGTGCGCACGGACATGCTCGCCGCCACCGGCAGCGCGGGCGACCTGGTCCTCCAGCCCACCGCGATCGAGCCGGAGGACGTCGCGGACGCCCTCTTCCGGGGCATGGCCGAGGACCGGTTCCTGATCCTGCCGCACCCCGAGGTCGCCGAGTACTACCAGGCCCGGGCCACCGTCCCCGACCGCTGGCTGACCAGCATGAACCACATCCAGCAGAAGTGGGAGGCCACCCCGTGACGGCCGCGTCCCGGTACGCGGCCAAGCCCTGGCTGGCCCTCCTCAACGAGGCGCAGCGCGGCCCGGTCGACCCGGCCGACTCGCTCGTCCACGCCCTGCGCCGCGCCGTCGCCGAGGCCCCGGACCGCACCTTCCTCGCCTACTTCGACGCCCGCCTGAGCTACCGCGAGGTCGACGAGCTCAGCGACTCCGTCGCCGCCCACCTCGCCGCCCGTGGCCTGGAGCGCGGCGACCGGGTCGCGGTCCTGCTGCAGAACTCCCCGCACTTCGTGCTCGCCGTGCTCGGTGCCTGGAAGGCGGGCGCCACCGTCGTCCCCGTCAACCCCATGTACAAGTCGGGGGAGGTCGCCCACGTCCTGCGGGACGGCGAGGTGACGGCGCTGATCTGCTCCGACCGGGCCTGGGAGACGTACCTGCGCGACACGGCCGCCGACTCACCGGTCCGGATCGTGCTCACCGGCTGCGAGCTGGACTTCCAGACCCGCGACGACGCGCGCGTGCTGACCTTCGAGCGGCTGCCCCGGGCCGCCGACGCCGAGGACCTCGTCGCCGTCGCCCGGCAGGGCGGCACGGCGCCCGAGGGCCGGGACCCGGCCCCCGCCGACGTCGCCCTGATCAGCTACACCTCGGGCACCAGCGGCACCCCCAAGGGCGCCGTCAACACGCACGGCAACATCATGTTCAACGCCGAGCGGCAGCGCACCGGCCTGGCCCTGCCCGAGGCGCCGATCTACTACGCCCTCGCGCCGCTGTTCCACATCACCGGCATGGTCTGCCAGTTCGGCGCCTGCCTCAACAGCGCGGGCACGCTGGTGCTCGCCTACCGCTTCGAACCCGGCGTGGTCCTGGAGATGTTCACCGAGCACCGCCCGCACTACACGGTCGGCCCGTCCACCGCCTACATGGCGCTGGCCGCCCACCCGGACAGCACCCCGGAGCACTTCGCCTCGTTCGTGAACCTCTCCTCGGGCGGCGCACCGGTGCCGCCCGCCCTGGTCGAGAAGTTCCGCGCGGGCTTCGGCCCGTACATCCGCACCGGCTACGGGCTGACGGAGTGCAGCGGACCCTGCGCCGCCGTGCCGCCCGGCCGGGAGGCGCCGGTCGACCCGGCCTCGGGCACCCTCGCCGTCGGCGTGCCGGGGCCCGACACGGTCGTCCGGATCGTCGACGAGCGGGGCGCGGAGGTCCCGTTCGGCGAGCAGGGCGAGATCGTCGTACGCGGCCCGCAGGTCGTGCCCGGCTACTGGCGCCGGCCCGACGCCACCGCCGAGACCTTCCCGGAGGGCGAGCTGCGCACCGGCGACATCGGGTTCATGGACGAACAGGGCTGGGTGTACGTCGTCGACCGCAAGAAGGACATGATCAACGCGTCCGGCTTCAAGGTGTGGCCGCGCGAGGTCGAGGACGTGCTCTACACCCATCCCGCGGTGCGCGAGGCGGCCGTCGTCGGCGTGCCCGACGGCTACCGCGGTGAGACCGTCAAGGCCTACATCAGCCTCCGTCCGGGTGCCGAATCCGACCCGGGCGCACTCGCCGCCTACTGCAAGGAGAGACTGGCGGCTTACAAATACCCGCGACAAGTGGAGATCCTGCCCGACTTGCCCAAGACGGCGAGTGGGAAGATCCTCCGTCGGGAGCTTCGCTCCCGAGCGCGCGAAAGTCAGTAAGGCAACACGGAAAGGCAGGTGGCGGCAGTGCCCAGGACAATGGAGGGAGACGGGACTCCCGTCCCGCAGCGGCTCCTCGCCGCCGCCACCCGGCTCTTCGCCGAGCAGGGCTACGACCGCACCTCGGTGCAGGAGATCGTCGAGGCGGCCGGCGTCACCAAGGGGGCGCTGTATCACTACTTCGGCTCCAAGGACGACCTCCTGCACGAGGTGTACGCGCGCGTGCTGCGCGTCCAGCAGGATCGGCTCGACGCCTTCGCGGACGCCGACGAGCCGGTCGAGAAGCGCCTGCGGGCCGCGGCGGCCGACGTCGTCGTGACCACGATCGAGAACCTCGACGACGCGATGATCTTCTTCCGCTCCATGCACCACCTGAGCCCGGAGAAGAACAAGCAGGTGCGCGCCGAGCGCCGGCGCTACCACGAACGCTTCCGTGCGCTCATCGAGGAGGGCCAGCGCGAAGGCGTCTTCTCCTCGGCGACCCCGGCCGACCTCGTGGTCGACTACCACTTCGGCTCGGTCCACCACCTGTCCACGTGGTACCGCCCGGGAGGCCCCCTCACCCCCCAGGAGGTCGCCGACCACCTGGCCGACCTGCTGCTGCGCGCGCTGCGCCCCTGAGGCCCTGCCGGTGAGGGGCGGCCGCCGTGCGGCCGCCCCTCACCCGTGTCACAGGTACTTCTTCAACTCCCGTCGCGCCAGCGACCGTTGGTGCACCTCGTCCGGGCCGTCCGCGATCATCAGGGTGCGGGCCGCCGCGTACAGCTCGGCCAGCGGGTAGTCCTGGCTCACGCCGCCCGCGCCGTGCAGCTGGATCGCCCGGTCGATGATGTCGACGACCGCGCGGGGCGTGGCGATCTTGATGGCCTGGATCTCCGTGTGGGCGCCACGGTTGCCGACGGTGTCCATCAGCCAGGCCGTCTTCAGGACCAGCAGCCGCAGCTGCTCGACCGTGACACGGGCGTCGGCGATCCAGTTGTGGACCACGCCCTGCTGGGCCAGCGCCTTGCCGAAGGCGGTGCGCGAGACGGCCCGACGGCACATCAGCTCGATCGCCCGCTCGGCCATGCCGATCAGCCGCATGCAGTGGTGGATGCGGCCGGGGCCGAGCCGGGCCTGGGCGATGGCGAAGCCGCCGCCCTCCTCGCCGATCAGGTTCGACGCCGGCACGCGCGCGTGGTCGAAGACGACCTCGGCGTGGCCGCCGTGCGAGTGGTCCTCGTAGCCGAAGACCTGCATCGCGCGCCGCACGGTGACGCCCGGGGTGTCCCGCGGCACCAGGATCATGGACTGCTGGCGGCGGATGTCCGCCCCGTCCGGGTCCGTCTTGCCCATCACGATGAAGATCTTGCAGTCCGGGTTCATCGCCCCGGAGATGTACCACTTGCGACCGGTGACCACGTAGTCGTCGCCGTCGCGCTCGATGAGCGTGGTGATGTTGGTGGCGTCGGAGGAGGCCACCTCCGGCTCGGTCATGGCGAACGCCGAGCGGATCTCACCGGCCAGCAGCGGCTCCAGCCACTGCTTCTTGTGCTGCTCGTTGCCGAACTGCGCCAGCACCTCCATGTTGCCGGTGTCGGGCGCGGCGCAGTTCGTCGCGGGGGGCGCGAGATGCGGGGAGCGGCCGGTGATCTCGGCGAGCGGGGCGTACTGGAGGTTCGTCAGACCGGCGCCGTACTCGGCGTCGGGCAGGAAGAGGTTCCACAGGCCCTGCCTGCGCGCCTCGGCCTTCAGCTCCTCCACCACGGCCGGCGTGTCCCAGGGGGAGGCCAGCGCGGCACGCTGCTCCTCGGCGACCGCCTCGGCGGGGTAGACGTACTCGTCCATGAAGGCGAGCAGTTTGCCGCGCAGTTCCTCGGTGCGTGCGTCGAACGCGAAGTCCATGACCGGTCAGCCTTCCTGAAGAGTGGTCAGTCCGTGGTCGATGAAGACGGGCACGAGGTCGCCGATGCGGTCGAAGCCCTGTCCGACCGTCTGGCCCAGCGTGTACCGGTAGTGGATGCCCTCCAGGATCACGGCGAGCTTGAACCAGGCGAACGCCGTGTACCAGGAGACGGCCGAGACGTCGCGCCCGGAGCGGGCTGCGTAGCGCTCGATCAGCTCGGCCGGGGCCGGGTGCCCCGGGGCCTCGGCGGTGGTGGAGACGGGGGAGTCGGGCATGCCCAGCGGCATGCTGTACATCACCAGCAGGCCCAGGTCGGTCAGCGGGTCGCCGAGCGTCGACATCTCCCAGTCGAGGATCGCCTTGATCTGATCGTTTTCGCCGATCAGGACGTTGTCGAGCCGGTAGTCGCCGTGCACGACGGTGGGCGCGGGGGACGTGGGCAGGGCGCGTCCGAGCGCCGCGTGCAGCTCGTCGATGCCGGCCAGCTCGCGGTTGCGGGAGGCGTCCAGCTGCTTGCCCCAGCGGCGCAGCTGGCGGTCCAGGAAGCCCTCGGGGCGGCCGAAGTCCGCGAGGCCGACCGCGGCCGGGTCGACGGCGTGCAGCTCGACCAGGGTGTCGACGAGGGACAGCACCGCCTGGCGCGTGCGCTCGGCGCCCAGCGGGGCGAGCTGGTCGGCGGTGCGGTACGGGGTGCCCTCGACGTACTCCATGACGTAGAAGGGCGCTCCGAGTACCTCCTCGTCCTCGCACAGCAGCACCGGCCGCGGCACCGGCACGTCGGTCGGGTGCAGGGCGCTGATCACCCGGTGCTCGCGCTTCATGTCGTGCGCGGTGGCCAGCACATGGCCGAGCGGAGGCCGCCGCACGACCCACTTCGAGGTGCCGTCGGAGAGCGCGTAGGTGAGGTTCGACCGTCCGCCCTCGATCAGCCGGCCGGTCAGGGGGCCGCTCACCAGACCGGGCCGCTCGCGGTCGAGCAGGCCGCGCAGCCGGTCGAGATCGAGTCCGGGCGGATGGTCGGGGCTCATACGTCGCTCCTACGAATGCGTGAACAGGATGCGACTCATGATGCCGACCGGTCGGTATGCCGTCCAGTGGGGGAGGCAAACGTGATCGGTGCCACGATAGGCGGACGGCTCCCCGCCCGGTGCGCGAGGAGCCGTCGGTGGCGCGTTGTGGTCAGTGGTCGTCCCAGTGGCCGTCGTGCTCGGCGTGCCGGTGTCCGTCGTGCACGTAGTCGACGTGGTCCCCGTGCCGCACGCGCGCGTGCCCGCAGCCCGCGCCGTGCTGGTGGTCGTGCCCCTCGTGCGTGACGTGCCCCTCGGGCTCGCACTCGTCCCAGTGCGTGTCGTGCTCCCGGTGCAGATGCCCGTCGTGCGCGTAGTCCATGTGGTCGCCGTGCGGCACCGCGGTGTGGCCGCAGCCCGGTCCGTGGACGTGCGTGCCGTGGGCGGTGTGTTCCTGGTGGAGGAGGGTCATGGCGTTCGCCTTCGGGTGTGGGTGGGAGATGGAGGAGGTGCCGAGCCACAGGCTGCCACGCGAACGGCGCATATCGGGGCATCCCGGTTGCGTGGCGTCCGGACAGCCCGGAGTGTCGGTGGCATGAAGGGCATCAGCTACAGCCGGTACGGCGGACCCGAGGTGCTGGAGTACGGGGAGGTGCGCGACCCGAAGGTCGGCCCCGACCAGGTGCTGGTGAAGGTGTGCGCGGCGGCCGTGAACCCGGTCGACTGGAAGTGCCGCGAGGGTTATCTGGACGGCGTGCTCGACGCGGTCTTCCCGGTGATTCCGGGCTGGGACGTGTCCGGGGTCGTGGTGCAGCCGGGGGCGGCCGTCACGGAGTTCTCCGTCGGCGACGAGGTCATCGGCTACGTCCGCGAGGACTTCCTCTCCCGGGGCACCTTCGCCGAGTACGTCGCCGCCCCGGTGCGCACCCTCGCCCGCAAGCCCCGCAACCTCTCCTACGAGGAGGCCGCCGGGCTGCCGCTGGCCGGGCTCACCGCCTACCAGGTGCTCATGAAGGTCCTGGAGGTCAAGCGCGGCGAGACCGTCCTGGTGCACGCGGCCGCGGGCGGGGTCGGCTCGATCGCCGTGCAACTCGCCCACCACGTGGGCGCCCGGGTCATCGGGACGGCGGGCGAGCACAACCACGACTTCGTCCGCTCCCTCGGCGCCGATCCGGTCACCTACGGCGGTGGCCTGGCCGAACGGGTGCGGGGGCTGGCTCCTGAGGGCGTGGACGCGGCCCTCGACACCATCGGCGGCGACACCATGAAGACCTCGGCGAACCTGCTCGCCCCCGAGGGCCGGCTGGCGTCGATCGCGGACCCCGACGTGGTGAGCTACGGCGGCCGCTACTGCTTCGTACGCCCGGACACCGAGGACCTGGGCCGATTGTCCGAGCTGGCGGAACAGGGCGTGGTGAGCGTGCACGTGTCCGAAACCTTCCCCCTGGAGCGGACGGCGGACGCACAGCGGCTGAACCAGGAGGGCCGCACCCGGGGCAAGATCGTGGTCACGGTGGACTGGGAGACGGAGTCGGAGGCGGAGGCCTCGGACTAGACGACCAGCGCCGCCGCGCACACCGCCGTCGCCACCACGCACAGGACGGCCGCCGTGGCGTCCCGGGGTGCGAGGGACGTGGGGCGGGCGCTCGTGGCGAGGGCGCGGATGCGGTGGTGGGCGACCCACAGGAAGCCCAGCCAGAGTGAGCAGCACAGGGCGACCACGACGACCGAGGTGGCCGACACCCCGCCGTGCAGGACGTTCCGTACGGCGAGCACGGCGGCGACCGCGTAGGACAGCGTCGTACGCCGCCAGGCGAGCCGGGTCCGCTCCGGCTGCAGGCCCGGGTCCCGTGGGGCGGTCACCCCTCCCACCCGACGAGTACGACGACGACCATCGCGACGGCCACCACCGCCACCACGAGACTCAGCAGCGCCGGGAACCGCGACACCGGCAGGTCCTCGCCCTTGCGCATGGCCCGCTCGCAGCGCACCCAGTGGTTGACCGCGCGCAGCGAGCACAGCACGCCCGCCCCGAGCAGGGCGAGCGCCAGGCCGACCCGCCAGGCCCAGCGCAGGTCCGGCAGGAACTGGTCCACCGCGAAGCCGCCGCCGATCAGCGCGAGCGCGGTCCGCAGCCAGGCCAGAAAGGTCCGCTCGTTGGCCAGCGAGAACCGGTAGTCGGGGGTGTCGCCCTCCTCCCGGACCAGATCGGGGGCGAACCACAGCCGGACGTTGCGAACGAATTCGATCACGCGCAGGACCCTATCGAGCCCGCTGCCCGGCCGCCCGGTGGGCTTTCAGCCGCTCGTACGCCGCCAGCCCGTCCGGCACCCACTCCCACTCCCCGAGCCGCCGCTCCACCTCGTCGTCGGGCAGGAAGTCGTGCCAGGCGACCTCCGCCGCCTGCGGGCGCACCGGCAGGTCGCAGCGGACCTCGTACACCGCCGACCACCAGCTCCCGGCGGCGGCGCCGCTGTCGTACAGGAACTTGAACAGGAAGGACGGGCGGGGCAGCCCGGTCACCCCCAGCTCCTCCTCGGCCTCGCGCAGGGCCGCCTCGTCGTAGGACTCGCCGGCGCCGACGACTCCGCCGACGAACATGTCGTACAGCGAGGGAAAGACCAGCTTGGTCGGGGTGCGGCGGTGGACGAAGAGTCGGCCGGCCGCGTCGCGGGCCTGGATGAAGACGCAGCGGTGGCGCAGACCGCGGGCGTAGGCCTCGCCGCGCGGGGACTGCCCGATGACCTGGTCATTCTCGTCGACGATGTCGAGGATCTCGTCAGCAGCGCTCATGCGTCCATCCAAGCAGGGGCCCGGCGGCACGGTCACTGCGGCTGGAGGTCCCGGGTGGGCTCCTGCTGCGTCGTGCCGCGCGGCATGGCCGGATGCAGGCCCAGCAGGACGATGCCCGTGACGACCGCGGCGAGGCCCGCGGCCTCCCAGGCCAGTGCTCCGGTGTCGGTGCGCAGCCGGTCGCCGAGGAAGCCGACGCCGCACAGGATCCCGGCGAGCGGCTGGGCGGCGGTGAGCGCGGGCAGCGACATGCGCAGCGGCGCGGTCTCGAAGGCGCTCTGCACCAGGATCAGCCCGGTGACGCCGATCACGAGCACGCCGTACGGCTGCCAGCTGGTGAGGACCTCGGCGAGGCCGCCCCCGGAGAAGTGCTGCCCGCTCACCCGCGTCAGTGCGTCCTGTACGCCGTAGAGCAGACCGGCGGCCAGGGCCAGCAGCACCGGGGCCCAGGTCAGCCGGGAGCGCTTGGCGTAGGTGGTCAGGACCAGTGCCGTGCCCACCATGATGCCGATGATCAGCCAGTGGCGGAACGGGCTGTTGACGGCGGTGCCGCTGCGCGGCTGCCCCGCGACGATGAACATCGTCACGCCGCCCGCGAGCAGCGCGAGGCCCGTCGCGCCCTGATGGCTCAGCTTGTGTTTGGTCTGGTGCCGGGAGAGGGCGAAGGCGAACAGGAGGTTCGTCGCCAGCAGCGGCTCCACCAGGGAGATCTCACCCTTGCCCAGCGCGACCGCGCCGAGGACCATGCCGGCCACCATCAGCCCGATGCCGCCCAGCCAGCGCGGCACCTTCATCAGGTCGAGCAGGAGGCGGGGGGAGAGGAAGTCGCTGAGCGGTGCCTTCTGGGCGGCGTTCTGCTGGAGCACGAATCCGAAGCCCAGACAGCAGGCAGCGCTCACCGCGAGAATCAGAACCAGAACCGACACGCTGCGTACCTCGATCATTCGGCCGGGCCACGGAGTGCGTAGTGCGCCGACTGTAGCGCTCCCGAGGCGGCCGTGCCCCTGGGAGTACCCGGAAACGGGCGGTTGACTCGGTCACGGCGCCGGGCGGTCGATCAGGCGATCCGAACGGGCGGCGGGACCGTACGACCATGGTCCGTGGCCAAAGCGGCCGACGCCATGGCGTACGCCACAAGAGTGAATCGCAACGCGCTCCCGACGGCCTGCGCGGGCGGTCGCGGACGCCTCAAGTTCCTCTTGAGAAACGGTAGTTGAAGTTAGTAACAGCCCGGTTCGGCTTGACGCAAAGTGTTGGCTGAGGGTTTGCTGTGCGTGATCGGTCGATGGCAGCCCGACAACCAGGAAGTACCGCGGTGCCCCCACTCCCGCCTCTGCTCGACGCCGGCCGCGAGCGCACGGCACAGGCCTTCGACGCGGCCCTCGACGACGCCGAACTGATCATCGCGCGTGCCGCGTTGACCCAGGGCCGTCGGCAGGCCGCCCGCGCCCTGCTGCTGCGCACCGGCGACGACTGGGACCGTCGCGGACACCGGATCACGGCCCTCGCCGACGAGCCCTACGCCGCCGCCTGGGCCCATGACTGGCTGCTCGCCGAGCCCTGCTCCGCAGACGCCGCCGCGCTGCTCGCCCTGGCCCTGGTCACGCGTGCCCTGCGCGGCAAGGAGGAGCCCGCCCGGGCCCGCGAGGCCTGCGCCGTGGCGGCCTGCCTCGCGCCCGCCGACCCGACCCCGTGGCTCGGCCTGCTCCTGCTGGAGCGGACCCTGGGCACCGAGAACGAGCTGCACCGGATCTTCGCCGAGCTCCGCGACCGGCACCCCGACCACCACCACGCCCACCACCTGATGGTCGCCCGCCTCGCCGAGCTCGACCCCGGCCACGACCCTCGGGCGCGGCACGCGGTGTACGACTTCGCCGACCGGGCCGCGGACCGGGCCCCCGCCGACTCCCCGCTCGCCGTGCTGCCCGTGGTCGCGCACACCGAGCGTCACCGCGTGCTGGCCGCCACGGGCCTGGCGCCCGCCGACCCCGCCGCCGGGCACTGGTCGGGGCGACGCGCCCGGAGCGTGCTGCGGTCCGCGTTCCAGTGGTGGCTGGAGTGGGAGCACGACGATCACCCGCGCCGCCACGTCGACCTGAATTTCCTGGCGCACGCCACGTCCTGCGCGAACCGGCGCGCCGAGGCCGCCGCCCTGTTCCGCCGCATCGGCCGGCACGTCACCCCTCAGCCGTGGGGCTACCCGGACCGCGACCCCCGCGCCGCCTTCCACGCCGCCCGGGACCGGGCCTTCTGAGACAGGGGTAAGAAGTCATTACGGAACTCTGACCGCCGGCCGCATTCCCTGGCCCCGGGGCGTCGACGGTGTTCGAATGAGTACGTGAACCCCGAACCATCCGAGGAGCGGCGGACGCCGAAGGAGCGTCCGGCGCCCGCGGAGGGACGCCCGATAGGCCGCCGTGTCCTCCTCGGCACCATCGGCCTCGGCGCCCTCGGCGTGGCCGCCGCCCCCACCCTGCAACGCGGCCTCGAATCCTTCCTCGGCAGCGTGTCCGGCAAGGACCCCACGGGCCTGACGGGCCTGCTCCCGAACGGCGGCGGCTTCCGCTACTACTCGGTCGCCGCGTCCGTGCCGCACAAGAGCGCCGCCGACTACCGGCTCACCGTCGACGGACTCGTGGACCGGCCGTGCAGCTTCACCCTCGCCGACCTGCGCGCCCTGCCGCAGACCCGGCTGGTCAAGGACGTCCAGTGCGTCACCGGCTGGCGGGTGCCCGGCACCCCCTTCGAGGGCGTACGACTCTCGCACCTGCTGGACGCGGCCGGCGTCCGCGGTGCCGGCAAGGCCGTCCGGTTCACCTGCTTCGACGGCACGTACTCCGAGAGCCTCACCCTCGACCAGGCCCGTCGCGCCGACGTCCTGGTCGCCCTGCGCATGCAGGACAAGGACATCGGCCACGACCACGGCGGGCCGGTCCGCCTCTATGTCGCTCCCATGTACTTCTACAAGTCCGCCAAGTGGCTCTCCGGCATCACCGTCACCGACCACGTCCTGCCCGGCTACTGGGAGAAGCTCGGCTACGACGTCGACGCGTGGGTCGGCCGTTCGAACGGACGGACCGATGCGCCTACGAGCTGACACCCCGGCCCCGCCGGACTCCCGCCTGCGCCGCTTCCACCCCGCCCAGCGGTGGGTGCACCGCACGACGGCCGCGCTGATGGGCGTGTGCGTGCTGACCGCGGCCTTCCTCTACGTCCCGCAGCTCGCCGTGCTGGTCGGCCGCCGGGCCCTGGTCGTCCGCGTCCACGAGTACGCGGGCCTCGCCCTGCCCGTCCCCACCCTCCTGGGCCTCGCCTCCCGCGCCTTCCGCACCGATCTGGGCTTCCTCAACCGCTTCGGCCCGCACGACCGGGTCTGGCTGCGCGCGGCCCTGGTCCGCGACAAACGGCCCTCGTCCCGTCCGGCCGGCAAGTTCAACGCCGGGCAGAAGGTGTACGCCTCGTGGATCGCCGGAGCCACGGTGGTCATGCTCGGCACGGGCCTGATGATGTGGTTCACCCACCTCACGCCCCTGGTCTGGCGCACCTCGGCGACCTTCGTGCACGACTGGCTCGCCCTCACCATCGGCATCGTCCTGGCCGGCCACATCGGCATGGCCCTGGGCGACCCGGAGGCCCGCCGGGGCCTGCGCACCGGCACGGTGAGCCGGGAGTGGGCGAAACGGGAGCATCCGCTCTGGCGGCCCTAGGTCCCGTCGTCAAACTCGCGTCGTCCGCCCGAAGGGCGGGCCTCGCGGCGTCAGGTGCGTGCCCTGGGGGCAGACGGGAGTTTGACGACAGGGCCTAGCGACCTCGTAGGCCCTCGTCTACCTCGGCAGGCGGACCGTGAACGTCGTGGAGCCCGGTCCGCTCTCCAGTCCGACGCTCCCCGCGTGCGCCCCCGTCACCGCCGCCACGATCGACAGGCCCAGGCCCGCTCCGCCGCCGGAGGCGTTCGGGTGGCGGCGGTGTTCGGCCCTGGTGAAGCGTTCGAAGACAGCCGACCGGACGTCCTCGGGCACGCCGGGGCCGTCGTCGTGGACCGAGAGGAGCGCCGAGTCGGCGTCGGCCTCCAAGGTCACCGTCACCTTGGTGCCCACAGGCGTGTGCACACGCGCGTTGGCCATCAGGTTGGCCAGCACCTGCTGGAGCCGGTGGGCGTCGCCCGGGACCGTTACCGGGTCCTCGGGCAGGTCGAGCGTCCAGCTGTGGTCGGGACCGGCGGCCCGGGCGTCGGTGACCGCGTCCAGGACCAGGCGGGTGAGGTCGACCGGGCCGCGCTCCAGGGGGCGGCCGGCGTCGAGGCGGGCGAGCAGCAGCAGGTCGTCGACCATCTCGCCCATGCGGGCCGACTCCGCCGCGATGCGGTGCAGGGCGCGCGTGATCTCGGGCGGTACCGGGCCCGGGTGGAGGAGCGCCAGTTCGGCATGACCGCGGACCGAGGCGACCGGGGTGCGCAGCTCGTGGCTGGCGTCGGCGGCGAACCGGCGCAGCCGTTCCTCGGAGGCGTGGCGTTTGGTCAGCGCGTCCTCGACATGGCCCAGCATGCGGTTGAAGGCGGTGGCGACCCGGCCGACCTCGCCGTGCGGGTCGGACTGCGGCGCGCGGGGCGGCAGGACCACCTCTCCGTCGGCCAGCGGCAGCTCGCTGACCCGGGCGGCGGTGGCGGCGACCCGGCTGAGCGGCCGCAGCGACCAGCGCACCCACAGCGCCCCGGCCACCCCGGTCACCACCAGGGCCAGGCCGAAGACGATCGCGGCGACCAGTTCCAGCCGGCGCACCGTGGCCTGCACCGGTTCCAGCGGCAGGCCGACGACCAGCACATCGCCGTCCCTCCCGGCGGTGGCCGCGACCCGGTAGTCGCCCAGCGCGGAGAGGCGGACGGTGCGGGCGCGGCCGTCGGCCGGTATCCGGGCCAGCCGCCCGGTGTCGGCCGTGGTCAGGTCGACGTTCAGATCCGCCGAGGGGTCGGCCCCGCGGACGAGTCCCTTGCTGGTGACCGTGCCGTTCAGCAGGCGGGCGCCGAAGGTGCCGGCGGCCGTCCGGCGGGTGTCGCCGTACTCGTCCCCGTCGTGGTCGTCCGGCGGCCTGCCGTGGTGTTCCAGGCTCTCCGGGAACCGGGTACCGGTCTGGGCGAGCTGCTCGTCCAGCCGCCGGGTGAGGGAGCCGTTCAGTTCGACCACCGCGGCCAGGCCCACCGCCGCGCAGCTCACCGCGAGCAGCACCACCAGGCCGAAGGTGAGCCGGGCGCGCAGCGTGCGGGGCCGGGGCAGCCGGCGCAGGTCGCTTTGGCGGGGCGGCCGGATCACCGGGTCACCGGCTTCAGCACATAGCCCGCCCCGCGCACCGTGTGGATCATGGGCCGGCGGCCCGCGTCGACCTTCTTGCGCAGATACGAGATGTACAGCTCGACCACGTGCGCCCGGCCGCCGAAGTCGTACGACCACACCCGGTCCAGGATCTGCGTCTTGCTGAGCACCCGGCGCGGGTTGCTCATCAGGAGGCGGAGCAGCTCGAACTCGGTCGGCGACAGCTCGACCGGCTCGCCGGCCCGGGTCACCTCGCGCGCGTCCTCGTCCATCACCAGGTCGCCGACGACCAGCCGCGGTCCCTCCTCCCGCGTGCGCGCCATGCCCGCTCGGCGCAGCAGGCCGCAGAGCCTGGCGACGACCTCCTCCAGGCTGAAGGGCTTGGTGACGTAGTCGTCGCCGCCCGCGGTGATCCCGGCGATGCGGTCCTCGACCGCGTCCCGTGCCGTGAGGAAGAGAACACAGACGTCCGGCTTCACCTCGTGCAGCCGGCGCAGCACGGCGAAGCCGTCGGTGTCCGGGAGCATCACGTCCAGGACGACGGCGTCCGGCAGCAGGTCGCGTGCGGCGGCGAGCGCCGCCACGCCGTCGGAGGCGGCGCGCACGTCCCAGCCCTGGTAGCGCAGGGCACCGGTGAGCACCTCCGCGAGGTCGGGGTCGTCGTCGACGACGAGGACCCGCGGCGGGGTGCCGTCGGGGCGGGTCAGGGGCGGGGGGCCGGAACGCGTGGTGTTCATCGCGTGTACCAGCATGACCCCTGCCGAGGGGTGGTTCCCACCGCCGTCGCTGTGAATTTGCTCTGACCTGAACTTCTTCCGTCGACTTCTCCCGTCGTGCATGGCTGACTCAGAGGTCGCTGAGAGCTTCGCCCCCCACAGTGGCCGGGTACGGCGAACGAAGGGGCGGCGATCGATGGCCACCGTGGACACCCGGCGGGCGGCCCCGCCCCTGCCCGTAGGACGCTTCCTCGCGGGGGCCGTGCCCGCCGCGCTGTGGGTGGGAGCGGCGGGCGTGATCGCCCTCTGGTGGGCGGACACCGCGTCCGTGGTCGGCACCGCCGGCGGGCTGATCGGCGCCGGCCGGATCTCCGGACTGCTGTGCGGCTACGCCTGCGCCGTGCTGGTCGGTCTGATGGCCCGGGTACCGGCGCTGGAGACCCGGGTCGGCTCCGACCGGGTGGCCCGCTGGCACGCGATGGCCGGCCGGTACACGCTCTGCCTCCTCGTCGCGCACGTGGCGCTGATCCTCGCCGGGTACGCGGCCCAGGACCACGCCTCGCTGTGGCACGAGACGGTGACCGTCGTCCTGGACTACCCGGAGATGCTCAAGGCCACCGCGGGCACCGTGATCCTCCTCGCGGTCGGCATCACCTCGGCGCGAGCCGTACGGCGCCGTACCAGCCACGAGTTCTGGTACTACGTCCACCTGCTGACGTACGCGGCCGTCTTCCTCGCCTTCTTCCACCAGCTCACGCTCGGCGACGAGTTCAACGGCAGACCGGTCGCCACCGCCCTCTGGTACGCGCTCTACCTCGGCGTCACGGCCCTGGTCCTGTGGTTCCGCGTGCTCACCCCGGTCCGGCTCAACCGCCGCCACCGGCTGCGCGTGGATTCGGTCCACCGGGAGGCGCCGGGCGTGTACTCGGTCCTCGTACGCGGCCGGCGCCTGGACGAACTGGGCGCGCGGCCCGGGCAGTTCTTCCGCTGGCGGTTCCTCGGCGCCGGCCTGGGCCGGACGTCGACGCCGTACTCCCTGTCGGCCCCGCCGCGCCCGGACCTGCTGCGCATCACGGTCAAGGCGCTCGGCGACCACAGCGCGGCCGTCGCGCTGCTCAGGCCCGGCACCCGGGTGTGGGCGGAGGGCCCCTACGGCTCCCTGACCGCCGACCGGGCCACCGGCCACCGCTCCCTGCTGATCGCCGCCGGCGTCGGCATCACCCCGCTGCGCGCCCTGTTCGAGACCCTGCCCGGCGAGGTCACGCTGCTGTACCGGGCGCGCGGCGCCGAGGATCTGGCGCTGGCCGGCGAGCTGGAGGAGATCGCGCGCCGGCGCGGGGCACGGGTGCTGTACGCGCTCAACGGGCCGCGCGGCGAGCGGCCGGACCTCACCGCGCGGTCGCTGCGCACGGCCTTTCCGGCGCTGCGCGACCACGACGTCTACCTCTGCGGCCCGCCCGGCTTCGCGCGGGACCTGTACGAGGCGCTGCGGGCAGCCGGAGTGCCGGACCGCCGTATCCACCACGAATCGTTCGAGCTGTGAGGACGCACGCATGCACCCGTTGAGGAAGAACCACGCGCTCCGCCGGACCGTACTGGCCGGTGCGGCCACGGTCTGCGGGATGGTGCTGCTGCTGTCCCTGAAGCCGCACGCCGGTCCCACGCTCGCGACGGCGGAAACCAAGTCCCCGTCCGTGTCCGGCGGTTCGACTCCGTCCGGCAGTGCGAGCCGGTCGACCGGCTCCACCGGCCCCCGATCCGTCACCGGCGACGCGGTGCAGACCCGCTGGGGACCGGTGCGGGTGCGGGTGACGATCGAGGACGGCAGGCTCACGGACGTGACGGCCGTCGACTACCCGCGGGAGAACCCGCGCGACCAGGAGATCAGCGGCTACGCGCTGCCGGCACTGCGGCGCGAGGCACTGTCCGCGCAGAGCGCGGACATCGACGTGGTGTCGGGCGCCACGTACACCAGCACCGGCTACCGGCAGTCGCTCCAGTCCGCGCTGGACTCGGCGGGCCGCTGACCCGGCGCGGAGCCCGCGCCGGATCAGTGACCCTCTGCCCCCGTCGCCGTCTTCGAGTAGGCGTCGTGCCAGGCGGCCTTGGCCCCGGAGTCGCCGATCCGGTAGACGTCCACCACCGCTCCCGCCGCGACGGCCAGCGACAGCACGCCCACGGCGATCCGCCCGAGCAGGGCGAGCCGACGCGTGCCGCCGCCCTGCTCGGACTCCGCGGAAGCCCGCTTCGCCGCCCACCACACGAGCACGGCGAGGACGAACAGGCCGAGGGCCCACGGCAGCAACCCGTCACCCAGCTCGGTGTGCCGCCGCACCAGGGCGTCGTCGTCCACGTGCCCTTCCAGCCACTCGCCCGCCTTCGTGGTCAACGGCACACTGGCCAGGGCGACCAGGGCCAGCAGCGGCAGCAGCGGGCCGAGCCGCCGGGCGGCGCGGGGCCACAGCGCCGCCACCGCCAGGGCCACTGCCGTGAGCGGTATCAGCACGACGACCACGTGGACCAGCAGGACATGGGCGGGCAGGCCGTTGATCAGACTCATCGAGGCGCTCCTGAGGGTGATGGGGGCGCCAGCCTGGCACGGCGACCTCTCAGCTTCCTCTGAGACCCCTAGATCACCAGGGACAACAGCAGGACCAGGCCGCCGGCGACCACCGAGATGATCGTCTCCATGACGGACCAGGTCTTGACGGTCTGGCCGACGCTCAGCCCGAAGTACTCCTTCACCAGCCAGAATCCGGCGTCGTTGACATGGCTGAAGAAGAGCGAGCCGGCGCCGATGGCCAGCACCAGCAGGGCGGTGTGGGTGGTCGACATGTCGGCGGCCAGCGGGGCCACGAGACCCGCGGCCGAGACCGTCGCCACCGTCGCCGAACCCGTCGCCAGCCGGATCGCCACCGCGATCAGCCAGGCCAGCAGCAGGGCCGGGATCGACCAGTCCTTGGAGATGTCCAGGATCATCTGGCCGACACCGCAGTCGATCAGCGTCTGCTTGAAGCCGCCGCCCGCGCCGACGATCAGCAGGATGCCCGCGATGGGGACCAGACCCTTCTCGACCGTCCGCGAGATCCGCTCCTTGCCGAACCCGGCCGGCCGGCCCAGCGTGAACATGGCGACGATGACGGCGGTGAGCAGGGCGATCAGCGGTGAGCCGATGACGTCGAAGACGCGCTGCACCGTGTGGGTCGGGTCGTCGACCACGATGTCCACGAGCGCCTTGGACAGCATCAGGACGACCGGCAGCAGGATGGTGGCCAGGGTGGCACCGAAGCGGGGGCGGCTCTCCAACTCCTCGGAGGGCCGCTGGGGGAGCATGCGGTCCGGAACCGGGACGTCCACCCAGCGGGCCGCGACCTTCGAGAACAGCGGCCCGGCGACGATCACCGTGGGTATCGCGACGAGGACGCCGAGCGCGAGGGTGACGCCCAGGTTGGCGTGGACCGCGTCGATCGCGACCAGCGGGCCGGGGTGCGGGGGCACCAGGCCGTGCATCACGGACAGACCGGCGAGTGCCGGGATGCCGATGCGCATCACCGGGTAGTTGCCGCGCTTGGCGACCATCAGCACCACCGGGATCAGCAGCACGATGCCGACCTCGAAGAACAGCGGCAGGCCGATCAGGGAGGCGATCAGCACCATCGCCCACGGCATCGTCCGGCGGCTCGCCTTCGCGAGGATCGTGTCGACGATCTCGTCGGCGCCGCCGGAGTCGGCGAGCAGCTTGCCGAGGATCGCGCCCAGCGCGATGAGGACACCCACGCCGGCGACCGTGGTGCCGAGCCCGGTGGTGAAGCTGGTGATCGCCTTGTCGAGCGGCGCCCCGGCGAACGCGCCCAGCGCGAGCGAGCCGATGGTCAGCGCCAGGAAGGCGTGCAGTTTGAACTTGGTGATGAGCAGGACGATGACGGCGATGCCCGCCAGCACGGCGATGCCCAACTGGGCATGACCGGCCGACGTGATCGGCTCGACGGCGTCCGCTGCCAGCATCTCGACGCTGAGTCTGGTCACGGGGTTCCCTTGGAGGTATGGGGACTTGGGGAGGGATTACTGCGGTGCGTCGGGAAGCGTGTCCAGTGCCTTGACCGCCCGTTCGGTGATCTCCTCGGGGCCGCCTGAGACGTCCACGGCGACTCCGGCCTCGTCCGGCTGGAGCGGCTGCAGCGTGGCGAACTGGGAGTCCAGCAGCGCGGCCGGCATGAAGTGACCGCGCCGGTGGGTCATCCGTCCCTCGATCAGCGTCCGGTCGCCCGTGAGGTGCACGAACACGATCCCGGGAGCTTCGGCCCTGAGCCGGTCGCGGTACGACCGCTTCAGCGCGGAGCAGCTGACCACCCCGCCCAGCCCGCGCCGCCCGTGCGCCCAGGCGCCGATGGCGTCGAGCCACGGCCACCTGTCCGCGTCGTCGAGCGGGATCCCGGCCGACATCTTGTCGATGTTGGCCTGCGGGTGGAAGTCGTCGCCCTCGGCGTACGGGACGTGCAGCCGGGCGGCGAGCAGCGGACCGATCGTGGTCTTGCCCGTGCCCGAGACACCCATCACCGCGACGACGTGGGGGGTACGCATCACTGCCTCGCTGTCTTCCTCGACATCTGACGTCGTCATCCGACGTCGGCCTCACTGAAACCCATTACGTACGACTAATTCAAGTGCGTGTGACGAATAAGTCTGACTTTTTGCGTGAGTGATCCACTCTGTACGCTGAGTGCATGAGCACACCGGGCCGAGGGCTGCACGGCCACGTACTGGATACCCTCGGCCCTGCGATCACCGCGGGCGAGTACCCGCCGGGCAGTGTCCTGCGCACGGACGAACTGGCCCAGCACTTCGAGGTGTCGCGCTCCGTCATGCGCGAGGCGGTCCGGGTCCTCGAATCCATGCACCTGGTCGAGTCCCGCCGCCGGGTGGGCGTCACGGTGCGTCCGAAGGCCGAGTGGAACGTCTACGACCCGCAGGTCATCCGCTGGCGGCTGGCGGGCACCGACCGCCCGCACCAGCTGCGCTCGCTGACGGTGCTGCGCTCGGCGGTCGAGCCGGCCGCGGCGGGCCTGGCCGCCAAGCACGCGACGGCCGAGCAGTGCGCCGAGCTCACCGAGTGCGCGCTCGGCATGGTGGCCAACTCACGCGGCCACAAGCTGCAGGAGTACCTCGTCCACGACATCGCCTTCCACCGGGTGATCCTCGCGGCCTCGGGCAACGAGATGTTCGCCCGGCTGGGCGACGTGGTCGCCGAGGTCCTCGCCGGCCGCACCCACCACGAGGTCATGTTCGAGGACCCCGACCCGGCCGCCGTCACCCTGCACGTCCAGGTCGCGGAGGCGGTGCGCGCCGGCGACGCGGCCCGCGCGCGGGAGCTGACCCGCGAGATCACGGTGGGCGCGCTCCAGGAACTGGACATCCTGGCGCCGTAGGGGCGCCCTACTCGTCGGGGAACTCCCCGTCGACGTACACCCACGCCCCGCCGACCCGCTCGAACCGGCTCCGCTCGTGCAGCGAGCCGCCCCGGTAGGAGGCGCGGAAGGTCACGGTCCCCGTGGTGTGGAAGGCCGACCCCTCACCGGTGTCGAGCACCTCAAGCCCGGTCCACCGCATCCCCGGATCGAGGTCGAGCCGGGCCGGCCGGGTGTCCGGATGCCACGTCCGCAGCAGATACGCCACGTCCCCCGTCACGAAGGCGCTGTACCGCGACCGCATCAGCGCCTCGGCGGTCGGCGCCGCGGCGCCGCCCGAGTGGTAGCGGCCACAGCAGCCGTCGTACGACTCGGGCAGACCGCAGGGACAGGAGGCGGCGGGCTTCGCCAATCCGGCGGTACGGGCGGGGCGGGCAGTGCGTCGGGCCATGCCCCCATTGTGCCGGGAAGCCGGACCGCTGGGGGGTGTCGTTTGGATCATCCCGGCGTCCTAGGCCGCGCCCCCCGTCGCCGTCAGCGTCGGCAGTGGGGGCAGCTTCGCGCCGTACACCCAGGCCTCGAACAGCGCGTCCAGCGGCTCCTCCGCGAAGCGGGCGACGTGGGCGGTGAACGCCTGGGTCGTCACCACCCCGTTGCGGTGCAGCCGTACCCAGCTGCGCACCATCAGGAAGAACGCGTCGTCGCCCAGCGCGCAGCGCACCGCGTGCACGGCCAGCCCGCCGCGCTGGTAGAGGCGGTCGTCGAACATCAGCTTGCGGCCCGGGTCGGCCAGCCGCAGGTCCTGCGGCTGGGTGGACAGCAACTGGTGCGCGGCGGCGGCCAGCTGCTGGGCGCCGCGACCGCCCGAGCGCTCCGACCACAGCCACTCCGCGTACTTCGCGAAGCCCTCGTTCAGCCAGATGTGCCGCCAGTCGGCGATGGACACGCAGTTGCCGAACCACTGGTGCGCCAGCTCGTGCGCCACCAGCCGCTCCGACCCCCGGGCCCCGTCCACATGGTTGGCGCCGAACAGCGACAACCCCTGTGCCTCGACGGGGACATCGAGCTCCTCCTCCGTCACCGCGACCGCGTACTCGTCGAACGGGTACGGCCCGAACAGCTCCTGGAACAACTCCATCATCGCCGGCTGCCGCGCGAAGTCCCGGGAGAACTCCGGCAACAGCTGCGCCGGGATGTGCCCGTGCTGCGGCACACCGCCCGGACCCGGGTCGCCCAGCAGCACCGTCTGGTACTTGCCGATCGCCAGCCCCACCAGATAGCTGGACGTGGGCGCGGACTGCTCGTACACCCAGGTCGTCGTCGAGGCCTTCGTCGTCCGGGTCAGCAGGCGCCCGCCCGCGACCACGGCGTACGCGGACGGCGTGGTGACCGAGATCAGGTAGGACGCCTTGTCGGCGGGGCGGTCGTTGCACGGGTACCAGGACGGCGCCCCGATCGGCTGGCTCGCCACCAGCGCCCCGTCCTCCAGCTCCTCCCAGCCGAGCTCGCCCCAGGGGCTGGGCACCGGCTTCGGATTCCCGGACCAGTGCACCTCCACGGTGAAGGCGGCCCCGGCGCGGATCGGCTTGGCCGGGCGGACCCGCAGCCGGCCGCCACGGTGCGTGTAGTGCGGCTGTCGGCCGTCCACCCGGACCCGGCCGATCCTGAAGTCGGCCAGGTTGAGCTGGAATTCGGTGAGCGCCGCACGCCCCGCGATGGCGTTGATCCGGACCGTGCCCGCCAGCCGGTTCGGGCCCGGACGGTAGTCCAGCGTGAGCTCGTACCGGTGCACCCGGTAGCGGGGATCGCCGTTTGCCGGGAAGTACGGGTCCTGCCCCACTGCTTGCTGAACTGCCACTGCCGCGTCTGCTCCCTGCGCTGTGCTGCCACTCCGTGCCGGTGCACCGCCCACCGTCACCGCCGGGTGGCCCGCGCTCAGGGCCGCCATGCCTCGATCGGGTTGCCGAGCCAGCGGGTGTCGTCCGGGACGGACTCCGCGGCCATGACGAGCGACGCGGGACCCAGGGTCGTACGGGCCCCGACCGTGCTGCCGGGCAGCACGATCCCGCCAGGGCCCAGCGTGGCACCCTCACGGAGAACCACAGTATCCGTCCGCAAGATCCGGTCGTGGAAGAGGTGTGTCTGCAGGACGCAGCCCCGGTTCACGCAGGCCCCGTCCTCCAGGGTCACCAGATCCGTCTCCGGCAGCCAGTAGCTCTCCACCCAGACGCCCTTGCCGACCCGCGCGCCGAGCCCGCGCAGCCAGGCCGTCATCACCGGCGTCCCCGGCACGGAACCGGCCAGCCACGGCACCGCCAGCATCTCCACGAAGGTGTCCGCGAGCTCGTTGCGCCACACGAAGGAGCTCCACAGCGGGTGCTCCCCGGTACGGTGCCGCCCCACCAGCAGCCACTTCGCGAGCACGGACACGAGTGCCGCCCCGATGCCCGCGGCGAGCAGCACCAGCCCCGACAGCGGCGCGGCCCAGGGCCCCAGCGCGCACAGCGCCGCCACCGTCAGCACCGCCAGCGCCGCCGAGCACATGACCGGCACGATCCGGCACAGCTCCACCAGCCCGCGCGCCCACAGCAGCCGGGCCGGCGGGTCGTAGGTACGGCTCTGGTCGCCGTCGCTCGCGCTGCGCGGCAGCTTCACCGGGGGCAGCCCCAGGTACGAGGTGCCCTTCTTCGCCTTCTTCGGCGTGGCCGACAGCACGCCGACCAGACCGCCGTCCGGCACGCTCCGGCCCGGCGCCGTCATCCCCGAGTTGCCGAGGAAGGCCCGCCGCCCGATCTCCGCGCGCCCGATCCGCACCCAGCCGCCACCGAGTTCGTACGGCGCGGTCAGCGTGTCGTCGGCCAGGAACGCCCCCTCGCCGACCGTGGTCAGGCTCGGCAGCGCGAGCACGGTCGACACCTCGGCGCCGCGCCCGATCCGCATCCCCAGCAGCCGCAGCCACACCGGCGTGACCAGGCCGGCGTACAGCGGGAACAGCGTCTCCCGGGAGCGGTCCATCAGCTGGGTGACGGTCCACGCCTGCCAGCCGATCCGGCTGTGCGTCGGATGCGTGCCCTCGCGCAGCCCCAGGCTGAGCAGCCGCACGGCGACCAGGATCTTCAGCGCGTACGCCACCCCGTAGGCGAGCGTGGCCGGGACGAGGGCCAGCGCGGCTCCCCGCAGGGCCTCGGCGGGTCCGGCGCCGGGCGCCACGAACAGGCCGGCGACCAGCAGCGCGGCCACCACCGCCGACACCGGCAGGGCATTGAGCGCGAGGCCCGTCACGCCGTACATCACCCGCCAGTACGTGCCCCGCTGCGGCCGCTCCTTGGGCCAGTTGCGCTTGGCCTTGCCGAGCTTGACCGCGGGCGCGCCCGCCCACCGCTGACCGGTGGGAATCTGCCCGGTGACCGCCGAACCCGGCGCCACCTCGGCCCGCTTGCCGACCCGCGCGCCCGGGAACAGCACGCTGCGCGTCCCGACGACGGCGTGCGCGCCGACCTTCACCGGACCGACCTCCAGCCGGTCGCCGTCCAGCCAGTACCCGGACAGGTCCACCTCGGACTCCACCGCGGCCCCGCGCCCCAGCCGGAGCATGCCGGTGACCGGCGGCAGCGAGTGCAGGTCGACGTCCCGCCCGATCCGGGCGCCCAGCGCCCGCCCGTACCGCTCCAGCCACGAGCCGGTCAGCGCGGTCGCCCCGGCGAACTCGGCCAGCCGCTCGGCGGTCCACAGCCGCAGATGCACGCCTCCGCCGCGTGGGTAGCGGCCGGGTTCCAGGCCGCGCAGCAGCAGCCGCGCCCCGCCCGCGGCGAGCACGATGCGTCCGGGCTGGCTGAAGAACAGCAGGGCAGCGGCCGCGAGCAGCCACCAGGGGGCGGTCGGCAGCCAGGAGTAGGCGGGCAGCAGATTGCCGGCCGCGGCCACGACCACCCACCAGCGCAGCCCGAGCAGCGTGAACAGCGGCACGAGCAGGAGGAGCTGGACGAACTGCGCGCGGACCGGGACCGGGGCGACCGTGCGGCGGGCGCCGTCGTCCTGCGCCGAGGCCTCCAGCCGCCGGGCCAGCTTGCGCAGCGTGGGCTGCTGGTAGATGTCGAGGACGGCCGCGCTCGGGTAGCGGGTGCGCAGCCGGGTGGTGAGCTGGGCGGCGGCCAGGCTGCCGCCGCCGATCGCGAAGAAGTCGTCACCGGCGCCGGTGACCGGGATGCCCAGCACCTCGGTCCACTGCTCGGCGAGCCAGGCCTCGGTGCCGTACAGATCCGCCTTCGGCGCCTCCACGCCCTCCAGCGGCCAGGGCAGGGCGTTGCGGTCGACCTTGCCCGAGGTACGGGTCGGCAGCTCCTCGACCGGCGCCAGCAGCGGCACGAGCGCGGCGGGCAGCGCGGCACGCAGCTTCTCTACGGCGGCCGCCTGGTCCCAGCCGTCCTGGGTGACCACGTAGCCGACGAGGAGCTGGTTGCCGCTGCGGGCGGTGCGCACGGCGGCCGCCGCCCCGGCGACACCGGGCAGCGCCTGCAGCGCGGCATCGACCTCGCCGAGCTCGATCCGCCGCCCGCCGAGCTTGATCTGCTCGTCGGCCCGCCCGAGGAAGATCAGCCCCTCGGGGTCGGCCTTGACCAGGTCCCCGCTGCGGTAGGCCCGCTCCCAGCCGAGGGATTCCAGCGGCGCGTACTTCTCCGCGTCCTTCTCGGCGTCGAGATACCGGGCGAGCCCGACCCCGCCGATGACCAGCTGCCCGCTGCCGCCCAGGGGCACGGGCTGTCCGGCCTCGTCGACGACGGCGAGCTCCCACCCGTCGAGCGGCAGCCCGATGCGCACCGGCTCCTCGCCGGTCAGCAGGGAGGCGCAGGCGACGACGGTCGCCTCGGTGGGCCCGTAGGTGTTCCACACCTCGCGCCCCTCGGTGACCAGCCGCTGCACCAGCTCGGGCGGGCAGGCCTCACCGCCGAAGATCAGCAGCCGTACGTCGTTGAGGGCCTCGGGCTCCCAGAGCGCGGCCAGCGTCGGCACGGTCGACACGACCGTGATCTCCTGCTCGACCAGCCAGGGCCCGAGATCGGCACCGCTCCTGACCTGCGACCGGGGCACGGGCACCAGACAGGCGCCGTACCGCCAGGCCAGCCACATCTCCTCGCAGGACGCGTCGAAGGCCACGGACAGCCCCGCCATGACCCGGTCGCCGGGCCCGATCGGCTCCTCCGTGAGGAACAGGGCGGCCTCGGCGTCCACGAAGGCGGCGGCGCTGCGATGCGTCACGGCGACGCCCTTGGGCTTCCCGGTGGACCCGGAGGTGAAGATGATCCAGGCGTCGTGCCCGGTGCCGGGCCGCCCGGCCGGGGAGCCGGGGCCGTCGTGCACGGTGACGCTGTGCCCGGCGCCGATGACCGCCCGTACGCCGGCCTCCTCGAACACCAGCTCGGCCCGCTCGTCCGGGTCCTCGGCGTCGACGGGGACATAGGCGGCGCCGACGGCGAGGACGCCCAGGATGGCGACGTACAGCTCATTGGTCCCCGAGGGGACCCGCACCCCCACCCGGTCCCCGAGCCCGACACCGGCCTCGGCGAGCCGCAGCCGCAGCCGCTCCACCTCTACGGCCAGCGCGCGGTACGTCAGGCGCGCGGTGCCGTCGTCGAGCGCGAGTTCGTCCGGGTACGAGCGCACGGACGCGTCGAACACGTCGACCAGCGTGCGCGGCGAGGCGGCCGTGCCCGCGGTGAAACGTGCGGTGTCACCGAACTGCTCGCGGAGCTCCGCGTCGAGCAGCCCGAGATCACTGCCCTCCTGTGTGGCTGCCATCCGGTCCCTCGAGTCTCGAACCCGGAGGCCTCCGGGGCGCTGGCGGGCCCGCAGGTCAGCCTGGGGTTGTCCGGCTCCAGCTTCATAACAAGCCGGAAATATTAGTACGACGCTAGGCTTCGCTCCGTCGTCCGGCCACTCGGGGAGGCTGTCCGGGGCACATCGCGACCCTGAGCGCACAGCGATGACCTGGGGGTCTGCGGGCAGGACGAGAGATGCCCCACAACTGGCCCCTCGGCGGGCACACCGGGTGCCGAACTCGCCCCGAGGGCCGCTCAGTTGGTCCGCCGCGGAGGCGAACTACCGGTGCGGAGCGGGAAAAAATGAGGACCCCTGATCAACAGAGGCCCTCCGTGGTGTCCGAGGGGGGACTTGAACCCCCACGCCCGATAAAGGGCACTAGCACCTCAAGCTAGCGCGTCTGCCATTCCGCCACCCGGACAAGGTGTCTGTCGTGCGGGGTTTCCCCCGCGGCGACGAAGGAAACATTACCAGGCTTTCGGGGGTGGCTGATCACACCCTGTTCCCGGCCCCGGGCCGGTCGTGAACGGCTTGTGACGGGCCGGGTCCGGTCTTGGGAGCGGAGTGGGCGGAGGGGGAGGATGAGGGGGACCGACCAGCGGCGACAGTGGGAGGAAGCAGCGTGAGCGAGAAGGACACGGCCAAGGGCGTCACGGGCCAGGACGAGGTCGTGGACCTCTGTCGCGAGCTGATCCGGATCGACACCAGCAACTACGGGGACCACTCGGGCCCGGGCGAGCGCAAGGCCGCGGAGTACGTCGCGGAGAAGCTCGCCGAGGTCGGGCTGGAGCCCAGGATCTTCGAGTCGCACCCGGGGCGCGCCTCGACCGTGGCCCGCATCGAGGGCGAGGACCCGTCGCGGCCCGCGCTGCTGATCCACGGCCACCTGGACGTCGTACCGGCCAACGCCGACGACTGGACCCACCACCCGTTCTCCGGCGAGGTCACGGACGGGTGCGTGTGGGGGCGCGGGGCCGTCGACATGAAGGACATGGACGCGATGACGCTGGCCGTCGTGCGCGACCGGCTGCGCAGCGGGCGGCGGCCGCCGCGGGACATCGTGCTGGCCTTCCTCGCCGACGAGGAGGCGGGCGGCACGTACGGCGCCCGGTGGCTCGTCGACCGTCACCCCGAGCTGTTCGAGGGGGTCACCGAGGCCATCAGCGAGGTCGGCGGGTTCTCGTTCACGGTGAACGAGCAGCGGCGGCTCTATCTGATCCAGACGGCCGAGAAGGGTATGCACTGGATGAAGCTGACCGTGGCCGGCACCGCCGGACACGGTTCGATGATCCACCGGGACAACGCGATCACCGAGCTGTCGGAGGCCGTCGCCCGCGTGGGCCGGCACAAGTTCCCGGTACGCGTCACCAAGACCACCCGGGCCTTCCTCGACGAGCTGGGCGACGCGCTCGGCACCGAGCTCGACCCGGAGGACATGGAGTCGACCCTCGCCAAGCTCGGCGGCATCGCCAAGCTCATCGGCGCGAGCCTGCGCAACACGGCCAATCCCACGCAGCTGAACGCCGGCTACAAGGTCAACGTCATCCCGGGCGAGGCCACCGCGAACATCGACGGCCGGTTCCTGCCCGGCTTCGAGGAGGAGTTCCTCGCCGACCTCGACCGGATCCTCGGCCCGAAGGTGCGGCGCGAGGACGTGCACTCCGACAAGGCCGTGGAGACCACCTTCGACGGGGCGATCGTCGAGGCCATGCAGTCGGCGCTCCTCGCCGAGGACCCGGCCGCGAAGGCGATCCCCTTCATGCTCTCCGCCGGCACCGACGCCAAGTCGTTCGACGACCTGGGCATCCGCGGCTTCGGCTTCGTGCCCCTCAAGCTGCCGCCGGAGCTGGACTTCGCGGGCATGTTCCACGGCGTCGACGAGCGGGTGCCGGTGGACGGGCTCCAGTTCGGTGTGCGGGTGCTCGACCGGTTCATCGACGCTTCCTGACACGGGAAATTCGGCCGCGTGTACGGACCGGACTGAAAAGAGTGAATGCGACCATAAGCTCGTAGCTCGATTAGTCCCTCCTCGTTACAGGTGATGCGATCAGCGACACGGGATCGCTTTTGCCAACGAGGAGGAATAATGCTCAAGAAGGTCGTCGCTGCTGCGGCTGCCACTGGTGGTCTGGTTCTCGCGGGCGCGGGCCTGGCCGTCGCCGACTCGGGTGCTCAGGGTGCCGCCGTGCACTCCCCGGGTGTCCTTTCCGGCAACGTCGTCCAGGTGCCCGTGCACGTCCCGGTGAACGTCTGCGGCAACACGATCTCGGTGATCGGGCTGCTGAACCCCGCCTTCGGCAACACCTGCGTCAACCAGTGACGCCGACTCCCTGAGGGGCGTCTTTCCGTCGGCCCCGGAGCGCGCGCCCCGCGCTCCGGGGCCGACCGGTGG